>NZ_JBDUUI010000013.1:0-63574 GCF_039938915.1 Devosia alba
AAATCTCAGTGAAAATTTACGCCCTCAGAGGGTCAGATCTCAGTGGCAATCAACAAATCGACAACATCGTGCATGCGCTCAATGCGAAGATCGAAGCTATCGGTGAGGACGACAAGAATTTTGGCGACCTCATCGGCACGAACATCAGGACGCTGTATCGCAACTTGGGCAGAGAGGTGCCAGAGCCGGCGCGAAGCTGCGATGCCTTCGTGCGGTAGGCAAAACGGCCCGAGCCAGCCACTTTGATAGGGATTAGCCGGACGGACGAAAATCCCGCATCGTTACGTGGGCTACCAGCGTATTTTCCGCCTAGTTCTCTAAATGCCAGATGCTTTTCATATCACGTCCAGCAGTCCAGGCAGCAATGGTCGCCTCGTCGGAACAACTGGCCTCCACACTGTCACGGTTGATACGGAATTCGCGGTCCACCAGATAACCCAGCACGACGCAGTCGCTGCCGTAGAGGCCGAGAATGCTGTTTTCGCGCTTGGTGGTCACCCGCACCAAGACAGCCTCGACCGCGCGGCCCTGCCAGACAGCCGTGCCATAATCGCTCAGGTCATCTTGGGTGTCGGTAATCACCCACTTGTCGGCGACGGCGCTCCGGATCAGCTGGGAGGTCTGAGGAAACAGACCTGCTAGGTCATCGGACTTGCCGGTCTGCACCAAGTCTCGCACCAGTTCGGCAATGTCCTTGCGGGCGCCGGCGGCACGCTCCTCATATTCGGCGCGCAGTGCAGCCTGCCGTGTCTCCAACGCGCTGCGCTGGTCGGCAGTCTTGGCAGCGTCGAGCTCTGCTGTTGCCTGTATAGCCTGCTGACGCGCCGTTTCGTCTTTGACTTCTTGCGCAGAGAGCTCGGCCAGACGGATGACTTCGCGCTCCACTTCCTCGGCTTCGACCCAGATCGGTGCGGTGGTGAAGGCAATTTCTGCCTTCCCAAGCGCCTCCGACAGTGTCCGCAGATCGGCCGAGGCAGCATATATGCCCGTGCATTCGCCGCGCTGTGCGGCGACGAAGGCCTGTTCGGCCGAAATGATGGGCTTCAGTCTGGGCTCCGCGAAGAAGAAGGCGATGCTATCGGCACGCTTGGCGAGGGCATTGCCATGTGGCGCAAGGTCCGCGACCGCAGGACAGATACCACCCTGACCGTGGGTCACCTGCAGTAGGCCGAAACCACGCAACGTGGCATTGCCGATGCGGCTGGCAATCGCAGCAGATTCGCCAGCGAGGCGATTGTTTTCGCTGTTAGCATCTATGCCAGCAATGGCGACGATGGGTTTCAACCTACCATCCTCAAACGCTGCGACCAACGGCTGCGCCACACTCGGCGGCAAGGCCAGAAAGTCCCCACGCCTCAGGATAACAAGATCGCTGGTCTCGAGTGGCATGTCACACTGAGCAAGACTAATCCGGTCAATGCCTAAAGCGTCTAGCTGCTGTCGCGCCATTAGTAGGGAAATCTGATTGTCCGGTGGAGTGTGGATCCAACATACGTTGGCCACACCACCATCGACCCGCAGATTACCAACCAGGTCATAAACCAGGTGCGGCGCTCTGCTGTTGCGCAAGACCAGCAAGTCATCGCCGGCGCCCTGGAGTAGGTCGGAATTGGCTGGCGTCACGGCAAGCCCATTGCTGGCAACAGGTCCCTCAGCGACCGTGGAACGGGCGGTCTGCTGGTTGATGAAGCTGTCGAGGCCCTCGCGTAAGTCCATGGCCACGATGGCCTCTTTTGCGCCTCTGAGGGTGCGAACCAACTCGGCGGAGCTCGGTCCTGCAAGAGCTTCCTCGACGTCCATTTGCAGGTCGACGGCGCCTAGAATGTCGTCATCGGTCAGGTTGGTGGCGATGTGGCCCAGCAAGAATTCATTGATGCCGGTCATTTCTTCGCGCGCCGAGGCAATGGCATTGGCCAACGCCGCATCATTGACTTCAGAACGCTGCACGCTGGCAGCGACAAAGTTGGCGTCGCCCGCGACTAGCGAGGCCAGAGCGTCATGGACGACCTGAAGATCCGGCAAAGACGGCCGGGCCAGGCCAGCTTTGACGCGCACGACACCACGAGCCACGCCGATCGTATCTGCAAATGTTCCGCCCGCGTCGGCGAAGCTCGTGACTGAGGCTATAAGCGCCTCAGACCGGGTGACGGCCTCCTCCAACGCCATGCTGGCATTTGCGGTTCGGGCGTCAGCCACCTCAACCTGCTCGGCCGAAACGACGGGCGCCTTGTAGCTGGCCGAAAAACTGCCCAGGTCGTCACCCAGCCCCAGCTGTTCAATTGCCTGCCGTGCCGTCGCTTGCGCAGCCGTGATGCGCTCTGCATTACCTTCGCCTAGCGCCGCGCCTAAGGTCTCGCTCAGCGGCAGCAGGGCAGACACATGGCTCGACATCACATTACTGCTGATATAGGCGAGAACGAAAGCTTCGAGCATTTCGGCCTGGCGCCTAGCTTCCAGCACAGCAGCTTGTCCGGCCTGCTCACGTGCATTTGCCATCGCCGATTGAGCGGTCATGTAGGCATCGTCGGCTGCAAGTAGAGCTTCCAGCGCGCTAAGATGACGCTCGATCGCAGCAGGGTCTTTGCCCTCGCTGGCCTCGCGCAACGCAACGAGTTCGCGGGCTATGGCAATGCCCCCGGCAAACGTCTTTCCCTGTTTATCAAAAGCCGAGACGTCTGCTAGCAGTGAGGCGGCCTTGGTCTTGGCATCTAGCAGCGCAAGGCGATTGGCTTCGGCCGCAATGTCGGCCTTTGTTGCTTCAGCTCCGGCCTCGGCCTTGCCGCGGTTTTCGGCAATATGCGCCACTAGTTCATCTGCTTGGCTGCGCTTTTCGCCGGCAAGGTGATCAACAGAGACGCCGGCATGGCAGGCTAGCAGGGCCTCGTCCCATGCGCTGCGAGCAACAAGGGCGGCGCATTCACCCGACTGCAAATGCAGTTGGGTGAACAGCACGGTCTCGGCCAGGAGATTGACCTCACCGCGCAGCACAGAAATCGCATCACTGGATGTGGCATCTGAGGCACCATTGAGCAGCTTGGCCAAGGCTGCGCGCTTGTCTGTAAGCTCTGCCTGGTCCTGGTCTAAAGCTGTCTGGGCTCCACTCAGAACGGCTTCGAGCGCAAGTTGAGCGCCAACATCCCCAGATTTGGCCTTGGCTGCGATATAACAGGGCGCCAGTGCTGCGCCCCATTCCTTCGCCTGCGTGGCTGTCAGGCACTCGTCAATCGCGGCATTGGCCGCGGCCAATTGCATTCGCGTAGCTTCAAAGCTGCTCTTGTCAGGCGCGCCTGACAAGACAAATGCATCGTATTCCGCGGCGTCGTCAAAGCCCTGCGCCACGGCTGCTTCATAATGATCTGAGTTCAAGAAACCTGCTTCGCTGGCCCGAACGAAATCGTCGCGCCCGGAAAAGCCTCCAGCCTCGGCAGCCTCAATCTCCGCTAGGCTCCGCCATCCTTCTGAAGCAAACCACTCGAGGTCGAATAAAGCCTGTTCGTCGAATACACCTGATAGCCTGAAGGCCTCCAGATAAGCAGCAATGGCGGCCCGGGTCCCTGGGCCGGTCGCCCCATCGACTGTCATGTTGTAATAGCCCAAGGTCTTCAAAGCAGTCTGAGCCCTGCTGTAGAATTCGAACTCGGCGGCCTGCTGCGCGGCACGCTGCGCGTTCTCGGCGGCTCGTTGTTGTTGGGCCTGCTGAGTCTGCTGGCGCTTTATCTGATCGTTTTGGACCCCGAGCCGGATCATTTCTCCAGCAATTCCAAAGAAGGCGCCAACTTCGCGTTGAGCATGCGCCGGATACAAAGTCGCGGCATAAAAAACAACGACAAGAGCCGCAGACAACCAAGCCTTTGGAATCATTATACAGCGCCCCCACAGCCATTTTACAGAGCATACGAACTACATATGCTTGGCGAATGCAATCCGTATTGCCACAGAAGACCTCGACTTGCGGCTCCACTGGTGTGAAGCACGGACTAGTTCCATAGCCAGGCCGACGAAGTGCGTCGGCTGCAGGCCGCGCTAGTGGCAGCGGCAAGGTGCGCTCCACAACCAGTCGAAAATGAGAATAACGAGAACTTTGAATAGGCTGAAGCCGAAGCAGAACGGGTGTCTAAAGAAGGAGCCGTGTTCCACGACTTGACTGACCACATCCTCGCGCAGTTTGTGGTGCTGCGCGTTGAGCCGCATGAAGCGCCTCTAAACACTATGGGCTCAGTGGTGCAAAAGATCATCGATGTCGAGGGCCCGATCCACATCGACGAAGGAGACCGCCGCGCGGCGTTGCTGTTCGGGAAGCAAGAGACTGGTTCGCGCATCGTCACTGCAGTAGGCATGGGCACCTGCTACCTTCGTCGTGGTAACGCACGCGGTTTCCAATGAGCCGCTTATCCGCTTACCACTATCCTGATAAGCAAATTCGTATTGACTTCTGAGTGCCCGATTGTTCTCAGGTCCACCAATGTCTCCTTTCCACCGACAGGCCACCGACAGAGTTAGCGGAACAAAGCGAGATTTGCGCCTGATTTTGAGGCACATGAAGCGCAGTTTCCTTGGGTTTCTTTGCTCGGAAGCTGCTTCGGGAGCAGGGGGTCGAGTGTTCGAATCACTCTACTCCGACCAATCAGCCCGGCCTCTGACGAGGTCGGGCTTTTCTGTTACTGGAACGGTCAGTGCACACCGGTGACCCGATCTGATGGCGGCCGGTGCCCATATTGGCGCGCCGTGCCGGGGACGAGAGACCAACACAACAGCGCCTTGCCCCCTCCCCTAGCCCGGCTTTTTGGCCAGCCAGATATGGTGGCGCTCGCCGCCCTTCTTGCCGCGGGCGCGGACTTTTTCTTCGGTCACGGCAAAGCCGGCGGTGAGCAGGCGCTTGGTGAATGGCGTGCTGGTGTGGGAGGACCACACCGCCAGCACGCCGCCGGCGCGCAGGGCGCTCAGCGTGCGGCGCAGGCCTTTGACGCTATAGAGCTGCTGGTTGGAATCGCGCGTCAGGCCCTCCGGGCCGTTATCGACATCAAGCAGGATGGCGTCATAGAGATTGTCGCCCGCCAGCATGGTGCCGACATCGCCCAGACGGATGCTGACTCGCGGGTCGGTCAGGCAGGTGCCAAAGACCTCAGCCATCGGGCCGCGGGCCCAGTCGACCACGGCGGGCACCAATTCAGCCACGGTGATGCGGGCGTCGGCGGGCAGGATGTCCAGCGCGGCGCGCAGGGTGAACCCCATGCCCAGGCCCCCGATTAACATATGCGGCCGGGGGCGGCCGGCAATGGCCTGCCAGCTCAGGCTGGCCAGCGCCTCTTCGGAGCCAGACATGCGGCTGTTCATCAGCGCGGTGGAGCCGGTCATGATAGAGAATTCGCTGCCGCGCCGCATCAGGCGCAGGTCGCCTTCGCCACCGGGCACGCTGGCCGTATCGAGCAGAGTCCAGGGGGTGACGGCCATGCACACTCGCAAAAACAGAAAGCCGGCCGCGGGGGCCGGCTTTCGTTGAAATATCGACCAGCGTCTAGCGCTTGGCGATCAGCTTCCAGGCACCGGTGACAGTGAGCGCAGCCAGGGCCATCTTGAGAATGTCCCAGACTATGAAGGGCTGCACGGCCTTGGCAAAGGCCGAGCCGAGCACATTGGCCTGGTCGATCCAGCCGGCCTGGCCAGCCATCAGGGCGAGCCAGGTGAAGCCGAACACGAACATCACGGCATTACCGGCCAGCATGGCCGAAAACAGCGCCAGCGGCTTGCCCGAGGCGCCGCGATCAGCCGCAAAGCCGACGATGGCGGCCAGCGCCACAAAGCCGAGCAGGAAGCCGCCCGTGGGGCCAACCAGATAGACCAGGCCACCGCCAGTGGCGAACACGGGCAGGCCCATGGCGCCTTCGAGCAGATAGAGGCCGACCGTGGCGACGCCGATGCGCATGCCAAAGGCGGCGGCCAGGGCGGCAATGGCAAAGCTCTGCAGCGTCACCGGAACAGGCCAGACTGGCACGCTGATCTTGGCGCAGAGGGTAATCAACAGCGTGCCAAGCACGACAGTTGCCAGAGTGGACGCCAGCTTGGCAGCGACACCCTTGGGCTGATAGAGGCCAAGGAGCGTGTTGGACGTGGTCAACGTGACGGCCATTTCATACCTTCCATGTAACGACGGGAACCGGCATCCATTTGCGGGACGCACGACAATTTGAATGTCCATCTCATAATCTGCCGCCAGCGGGAGTGCAATGGCCGCCACCCTCACCTTCAATAGCCAATTTGATCCACAGACCGGCGTGGCGGTACCGATTGCTGCGGGGCTGGTGCGCATCACCGCGCCCAATGCCAGCGCCTACACCTTTACCGGTACCAATAGTTTCCTGCTCGGTCACGAGCGTCTGGCGCTGCTGGATCCGGGGCCGGACGACCCGGCGCATCTGGCAGCGCTGCATAGCGCCATGGCCGGGCGGCGGCTCGAGGCGATCATCCTGACCCATACCCATCGCGACCACAGCGCCGCAGCGGCGAGGCTGGCGCGTAACTACGGTGTACCGGTCTGGTTTGGCGGGCGGCACCGGCTGTCGCGGCCGCTGCGGCGCTTTGAGCGCAATGTGCTGCGCCGGTCCTGCGACTGGGATCTGGTTCCCGATCGCACGCTGGTGGATGGCGAGACCATTGCCGCTGGCGACCTGACGATCAGTGTGCACACCACGCCGGGCCATTGCGCCAACCATCTGGCCTTCGGGCTTGGCGACATCCTGCTCAGCGGCGACCATGTGATGGGCTGGAACTCGACGCTGGTCTCGGTGCCCGATGGCTCGATGGCCGATTATCTGGCCTCGCTGGACAAGGTGATCGCCCTGCCCCAGCTGCTCTATGTGCCGGCCCATGGCGGCCCCATTGAAAATGGCCCGGCCTTTGCCCGGGCGCTCAAGGCGCATCGGCTGATGCGCAATGGCCAGGTGCTGGCTGCGGTGCGGGACGGGGCACGCAATGTGCGCGCGCTGGTCACCGCCATCTATCCCGGGCTCAGCCTGCCGGTGCGGATGGCCGCGCAGATGACCATTGCCGCCCATGTGGAATACCTCGAAGACCGGGGCGAACTCAGGGTGTTGCGCCGCCCCTGGGGGACACGCATCACGGCCTGAAAGAGGTCATGCTCGTGGTAATTCGGCGGTCGTGCGCTTCCCTCGCCCTTGTGTGGAGGGGATGAGGGAGAGGCGCCGTCTGGATGACCATGAAAAGCCCTGCCCCCGCGCGCCCTCAGGGGAAAGGGCGATGGCGCCGCCCCCCGTATGGACGCGACACGATCTAGCTTGCAGGAACCGGCTCAACCGGCTCGCTGTCGGGCAGGTTCACACTGGGGGTGTCGCGCAACAGCGTGGTCACCGCGACGTCAAGATCGGCCAGGAAACGCTCGATGCGCTGGCCATTGGCGCCAAAATCATGGGGGGCATTGAGCGAGGCCGACCGCATATCGACACGGGCGCTGGTGGCGTCGCCGGTGACGCGCACCACGACTTCCTCGCGCCAGCCGGGAATGGTCATGGTCTGGGCATTGATCAAGGCAGGGTCCAGCGCCGCGTTGGGCGCCCGCAGCAGGCGTACATCCCAGCCATGATCGGCGATGCTCTGCTCAACCAGGGCAAAGGTCTGCGCCTGTCCCAAAGGATAGGTGCGGGTCTCGGCATTGGGAAAGACGATTTTGGCCTCCGCCTTGCTGAGCAGTCTGGGCGGCGGCATGGCCGCCGTTCCGGGCTCAAATACCAGCGGCAGCAGCCCGCGTGTCGTGGTGGCAATATCGGTGACCGGTGGATATTTCAGGGCCAGACTGCCGTACCAGGCAAAGGGCAGCAGACACAGCAGGCCGAGCAAAAGGCCGGAAAACGCCTTGCCCCAGCCTACATCGCCGGTCTGCCACAGGCGCGCCAGGGCGAGCACGGAGACCAGAACGGCGATTAGCGCCACGAGGCCCGCGGCGAGAGCGGCGACCAGAAACACATCACTGGTGGTCAGTCGCAGCCGGTGCAGCAGCACCGAAATGATGACGAGCGGCACCGCGACGTTGCCCAGTCGGCGCGCCCAGATAGCCCATCGCGATGTCCGGATCAGTATGCGCACGCTGCCGCCACCGCTTCACTACCCCGTTTTTGCGGCATGATACTACTCGTCATAGAAGCAAGGTATTGCCCGAGTTTGAAGATTTGTCAGCAGCCCGTCACTTCGTCTTGGTCGCGCCGACATTGATGGGGGTGCCGCGCTGATCGAGTGCGCCGCCGCACATGGCCTTGATGGCTTGCCATTCCGCCGGGGTGAAGGGCGGTTCAAGGCCGCTGGGCCGGTCCTGGCCCAGACGGTCCAGCGCGGCCTTGCGATCATCGGTGAGTGGATGGGTGCTCAGCAGCGCCAGCGCCCGGGCAAAATCATCGTCTTCGCCGACGCGATTAAGCAGATCGACCAGGCCGCTGGCATCGAACTCCAGGCGGTGGGCGACCTGGGCGGCAAAGGCATCGGCCTGCCGCTCGGCATCGCGCGAAAACCTTGCATCAATGATGGTCGAACCCAGACCGGCGGCCACCGATATGCCGGTCATATCGCCCAGAATGAAGCCGATCAGGGCACCGGTGCCAGCCGAGGAGATCAGCTGCTCCATGCCATGCCGATGGGCGACGTGGCCAATCTCATGGGCCAGCACGCCGGCGAATTCATCGGGGGATTGGGCCTGATCGAGCAGCGCCGACAGGAAGAAGACCTGCCCGCCCGGCAAGGCGAAGGCATTGGGGATGTCGGAGCGAACGATATTGATATCGAGCGCAAAGGGCGAGCCGCTTTCGGCCATGGCCGCCTGACCAAAGCGGGTCAAGGCGCGGTTGGCCAGACTGCCGGGTTCGGGATCGCAGATCTGCAACCCGCCCAGGCTGGATTGGAGCTGGCTGGCCACGGTTGCGCCCAGGCGGAGTTCCCAGGCCGGTGGCACCAGACCGACAATGCGGCTGGCCAGCAGGGGGACGCCATAGAGATAGGTGGCAATAACCGCCACCAGCGCCAGCGTCGCGGTGACCGCAAGGCGCCGCTGCCGCGTGGTTTCCCGGCGCTGCTTGGTCCCCAGCACGGGCAACGTGGCCCGGATGCGGGCAATGGTGTCGGCGCCGCGCACCACCACGCGCGCGCCCGCCGGCTGGCCGCTGGCGGCCAGCCGCATTTCGTCGCGGCGGCCCGGCACGAGGTAGAGGTCGCTGGCGGCCCAGCGGGCAATTTCGCTACCGTCGGCCGCATCACCAATCAGCAGCGTGCCGCTGTCATATTCGGCAAGATAGTGCAGCGCCACCGTATGCACCGTCGCGCTCTGACCATCGTAATAGCGCCCGACAATGGTCATCAATAGGCCCCCACATTGAGGGCATCGGCCAGGCCTTCACCGGCCAGCGCCTTGTCCTCGCCGCGCGCCCGCACCGCGTTCAGGCTCTCGATACCGGCAATGCTGGCGCCGGTGGCGATCAACCGCCAGAAGCCCAGACCGATGAACAGCTCCGTCATCAGGGTGAAAGCGCCCAGCATCAGCAGATAGCCAAAGATGATGGCCGCCAGGGTGATCAGGCTGCCCTGCATCTGGCGAAAGAAGATTTCGAGATCAAAGCCGCCGCCGGCAAAAGCCTCGCTGGCCAGCACGCCCAGCACGACAAGACCGCCAATGGCCAGCACGGCAAATGCCGCGATCAGGGCCAGGCCGCACAGCACATATTGCCAGATCAGGGCGCGCCCCGAGACCGTGACGGTCACCACCGCGCCGCCGAGCCGGACGCTTGAATACATCGCGCTGAGTTCGCGGGCCTGATAGCGCAAGGCCAAGGCGCCAATCAGCAAGGCCGCGATCACCAAAGGAAGGTAGGCGCGCGGCTCGGCAAGGCCATCGGTGGACACGCCCAGCGCCATGCTGATCCCCAGCCCGGCGCCGCCCACCACCAATACCGCGCCATAGGTCAGGTAGAATGGCAGGGCAAGCTGCTTCCAGCTGCCGAGAAAGCCGAACCGCAGATCGCCGTACCAGCTATGAACATAGCGATAGCGCCAGAGGCTGGCGGCCATGAAAGGATAGGCCAGCCCTGCCGTGGCGATCAGCAGCAGGCTCCAGCCGAACCGGCGCAGGGCATAGGCCCAGCCATTGCCGGTCTGATCGAAGCGGATGCCGCGCCAGAGCGTGCGCGAGAGGCGGAAATCGCGGGCCCGATAGATGGCGTAGCCGGCCAGAAACCACAGCGTGACCCCAATGATGCCATAGCCGGCAATCGCCGCCTGGTTCGATTGCGTGGAGAGATAGAAAACCATGGCGTAGAGCGGCAGGAACACGGCCACCGCGATGAGGAACCCCACCAGCAATTGCATGGCGGTGCCGGTATATTCGAGGTTGTCGCCGGCGATTTCGGTATTGGACCAATAGAATCGGCGCTTCCAGGTAAGCAGCCAGAAGCGATACAGGCCAATGGTGGGCACCAGCAGCGCATAGCCGCGCAGCAGCAAGCCGGCCAGTTCACGCCGTGTCCCCGTGAACACCACTGGCACCGGGCGCCCCGGACCGTGCTGCATGACCATGCTCAAACTCCCCGCCTGTCTCGGGTTTTAAGCCAGACGGCCAGCAATGGAAAGCGGGGGACCCGTGCCAAATTACGGATAGAGCCGCTCGCTGCTCCAGGCGTCGCCGCGGGCCTTGCGGGTAAAGCGGACGCGATCATGCAGGCGGAACTCGCCGTCCTTCCAGAATTCGATGCTGGTGGGGACGATGCGGAAGCCGGACCAATTGGCCGGGCGCGGCACCTCGGCGTCATCGATCCGCGTCGCCAGTTCGGAGACGCGGTCGAGCAGGGTCATCTTGCTGTCGAGCGGCCGCGACTGCAGCGAGGCCGACGAGGCAATCTGGCTACCCTTGGGGCGGCTGGCGAAATAGGCGTCGGCCTCGGCCGTCGTCACCACCTCGACCGGACCGCGCATCCGCACCTGGCGGCGCAGCGATTTCCAGTGCATCACCATGGCGGCCTTGGGCTGGGCCACCAATTGTTCACCCTTGGTGCTGTCAAAATTGGTAAAAAATGCAAAGCCGCGTTCGTCGCGCCCATTGAGCAGCACCATGCGCACGTCGGGCATGCCGTCGGCATCGACACTGGCCACAGCCATGGCATGGGGATCATTGGGCTCGGCCTCCTGGGCCAGCGCGAACCATTCCTCGAACAGTGCAAGGGGATCGAGCGCGGTGCGGTCGCTGTCATCGAACAGGCGTTCAGTCAGGGTCTGGAGCATATCAATCTCATCTCATCGTCGCGCAAAACTGGACAAGCCGGGGGCCCGTGGCCATATAGGACTCGAAACCGGGGCGAAGCAACGCCCGCATTAATTGAATGGACCAAATGCGCGATCCCTATTCCGTGCTTGGGGTGCCTCGTTCGGCTAGCGAAAAAGACATCAAGTCCGCCTATCGCAAGCTGGCCAAGAAGCATCACCCTGACCAAAATCCAGACGATCCGACAGCGCACAGCAAATTTGCTGAGGCGTCCAACGCCTATGACCTGCTCAATGACAAAGAAAAGCGGGCCCAGTTTGATCGCGGCGAGATCGATGCCGATGGCAATCCCAAATTTGCCGGCTTTAATCCGGGTGCCGGGCAGCGCGGTGGTGGCCGCACGGCGCAGGGTGGTTTTACCGCTGAGGACATCCTCAAGGAGTTCATGAGCGGCTTTGGCGGGCAGCCACGCGGCGCGGCCGGTGCTGGTCGTGGCCCGGCTGGTGCCGGCGGCGCACAATGGGACCCGTTTGCCGGGGCCAGCGCTGGTGGTGCTGCGGGCGGACGCACCATGAAGGGCGAGGATGTGGTGGTCAACGCCACCGTTTCGCTGGAGGATGCCCACAAGGCAGCCGCCATTCAGGTGCGCATGCCCAATGGCAAGATGCTGTCGGTCAAGCTGCCCGAAAAGGTCGAGGAAGGCCAGCAGATCCGCCTCAAGGGCCAGGGCTCACCAGGCCTGGGCGGGCCAGGCGACGCGCTGATCACCGTGCGTTTTGCCAAATCCAAGCAGTTTCGCCGTGATGGCGCCGACATCCGCACCGATGTGCCGATCACCCTGTACGAAGCCGTACTCGGCGCCAAGGTCCGGGTACCGACGCTGGATGGCTCGGTCGAGCTCAACCTGCCGCCGGGCATGGATACCGGCAAGGCGCTCCGCCTCAAGGGCAAGGGGCTGCATGGCGATGGCGATCTCTACGCCAATCTCAAGGTCATCCTGCCGCCCGGCGGCGATGCCGACCTTGAGGCCCTGGCGCGCTTCATGCGCGACCAGAAGCCCTACAAGGTGCGGGACTAATCGCGCGGGGCCGCAGCCCGCAGCAGCCGGTCATTGATGGCTTCGCCCAACCCCTCGTCGGGAATGGGTGCAACCGCGATCATGTCCGCCCCTGCCGCGTCAAGTTCATGCAGCATGGCGAACAGATTGCGGGCGGCCTCGTGCAGATCGCCACGGGGCGAGAGGTTCCGCACCGGACCGGCAAATTCGGGCCCGTTGCCAAAGGCCAGATAGGCTTCGCCGGCGCGCGGCGTGCTGTTGAGCCGCAGCAGCGCCCGGGGGGCATAGTGGCTCGCCAGCATGCCCGGCGCCGCCAATGCCGTGCCCTTTGGGGCGACCGCAACTTTCACGCCCAGAGCCTGCTCAATCGCGTTGCGGGACATGGCTCCGGCGCGCAACTGCACCAGCTTATCCCCCTCGATCCGCACAATGGTGGATTCCACCCCCGCCCGGCAGGGCCCGCCATCGAGCACCGGCACCCGTCCGGCAAAGCCGATGCGCACCTGCTCGGCGGTGGTTGGCGACAGGCGCCCGGACGGATTGGCCGATGGTGCGGCGAGGGGTCGGCCCACCGCGGCCAGCACAGCCAGCGCCACGGGATGATCGGGAATGCGGATCGCCACGCTATCGAGCCCGGCCATGGCGATACCGGCCAGGCCATTGCCGGGCCGCACTGGCAGCACCAGCGTCAGCGGCCCCGGCCACAGCGTCGCCACCCGGCGGGCCAGCGGCGAAAACTCGGCCAGCGTTTCGGCCATCGCCAGATCAGCGCAATGGATGATCAACGGGTTGAAGCGCGGTCGCCCCTTGGTCTCATAGATGGCCAGCACGGCGTCAGCATTGGTGGCGTCGGCCCCCAGCCCATAAACGGTTTCGGTCGGAAAGGCGCATAGCTGGCCGGCGCGCAGCAGGACGGCGGCGTCGTGCGCCGTTTTCGGGTCGGAATGGGTCATGGCGTCCTTCGCGATCTGCTGCGTTGTTTGACAACGCCAACGGGGCGCGTCAAGACGAGGATGCAAGAGCATAGGAGCCCAGCCCCGCGTGAGTACGCTGCTTGTCAGTCAATCGAACTATGCCGACCACGCTACGCCACAAGGCCATCCCGAGCGCGCCGACCGCCTGCTCGCCGTCGAAGAGGCGCTGGCTCGTCCACGTTTCGACAAGCTGATTCGGCGCGAGGCCCCGAGCGGGGATCTGATGCTGACCGAACTGGTGCATGACGCCCGCTATATGGCCAGGCTGCGCGATGCGCGCCCCGCCGAAGGCATTGGCCAGCTTGATCCAGATACCTTTGTTTCGGCCACTTCGCTGGCTGCAATCAGCACCGGCCTGGGCGGCGCCCTGGCGGCGCTCGAGGCGGTGTTGCTGGGCGAGGTCGACAATGCCTTCTGCGCCATCCGTCCGCCCGGTCATCACGCCGAAATCGCCACGCCAATGGGCTTTTGCCTGATCAATACAGTGGCCATTGCGGCGCGGGAGGCCCAGCGCAAATATGGCGCCGAGCGCATCGCCATCATCGATTTTGACGTGCACCACGGCAATGGCACCCAGGACATCTTCAAGTCCGACCTCAGCGTGTTCTACGCCTCAAGCCATCAGATGCCGCTGTTCCCCGGCACCGGTGCGGCCAGCGAGACTGGCGTCGGCAATATCGTCAATGCCCCGCTCGATCCCCATACCGATGGTGCGGCCATGCGCGAGGCCTATCTCACGCGCATCATCCCGGCCCTGAATGACTTCTCTCCCGACCTGATCCTGCTTTCGGCGGGTTTTGATGCCGACGGACGCGATCCGCTGGCGCAGTTGAACTGGAACTCGGCAGACTATGGCTGGCTTACCGGAAAATTGATGGATGTGGCCGACCGCCGCTGCGGTAACCGCATTGTTTCGCTGCTCGAAGGTGGCTATGACCTCAAGGGGTTGGCCGGCGGTGTTTCGCACCATGCGGCCATGCTGATGGACGGCGCCATTGGGCGCCTGGACGAATAGGAATTTGCTGATGGCGGACAATGACGACGTAAAGACTCTGAGCTTTGAGGCTGCATTGGCCCAGCTCGAAGAAATCGTCGGCAAGCTGGAATCGGGCAAGGCCCCGCTGGCTGAGTCGATTGCCATCTATGAGCGTGGCGAGGCCCTCAAGGCCCATTGCGAAGGCCTGTTGAAGGCTGCCGAAGCCCGTATCGAGAAGATCACTCTGTCGCGCGATGGCAATCCGACTGGCACCGAGCCGCTCGACGCCTAGTCATTCTTGCCAACGAGACATCATGAACACGAAAACGCTACGCAATTTCCGCATTATCCTGTGGGTTCTGGTCACCGTGGTGGCGATCGGCGCCACCGCCCTCTACGTCTTCCAGCCCCCGGCCCGGCCGCTCGGCATTACCGGGCAGGAATTTGCGCTGAACTCGACCAAGGGCGGCGCCTTCACCCAGGATGATCTGGCGGGCACGCCCAGCCTGATCTTTTTTGGCTACACCTACTGTCCCGATGTGTGCCCGACGACGCTGGCCGAAACCACGGCCATTCGCGACAAACTTGGCCTGGCGCCCGATGACCTGCGGATCATCTTTGTTTCGGTTGATCCCGAGCGCGACACGCTGGAAATGGTCAAGGAATATGTCGAAGGCTTTGACCCCAGCGTCATCGGACTGGTCGCCAGCAGTCTGGAACAAACTGAAAATGCCAAGGCGGCCTTTGGCGTGTTCTCGGAAAAGGTCGGCGAGCCCGGCGACCCCTATTATCTGGTCAACCACACGGCGCTGACCTTTCTGGTCAATGCCGACGGCACCTTCCAGGGCACCATTGCCTATGAAGAGGACCAGGACACCGCAACGGCCAAGGTCAAGCGCCTGGTACAGGGATGAGCGAGCGCATCCGCCTCGATCTGGCGCTGGAGCAGCGCGGCCTGCTGCCCAGCCGGGCCCGCGCCCGGGACGCCATTCTGCGCGGCACCGTCACGCTCAATGGCGTCACCGCCGTCAAGCAGAACCAGATGGTGGGCAAGGACGACATCGTCGAGCTCAGCGATCCGGCAGCCAACTATGTCTCGCGCGCCGCCCTTAAGCTGGTGGCGGGACTTGAGGCCGGCGGCATCGACAGCAATGGCAAGATCTGCGTCGATATTGGTTCATCCACCGGCGGCTTCACCCAGGTTCTGATGGAGCGCGGCGCCAGCCGGATCTATGCCGTTGATGTCGGCCACGACCAGTTGCACAAGCGCCTCAAGGGCAGCGACCGTGTGGTCAGCATGGAAGGCGTCAACGCCAAGGATCTGACCGCCGAGATGATCCCCGAGCCCATCGATCTGCTGGTCTCCGATGTCAGCTTTGTCTCGGTTACCAAGGTGCTGGCTGCGCCATTGGCGCTGTGCGCGCCGGGGGCCGATGCGGTGATCCTGTTCAAGCCGCAGTTTGAGGTCGGCCGGAAGAATGTCGGCAAGGGTGGCATCGTCACCAGCCAGGAGGCCATCGACACGGCGCTGACCGAGATGATCGCCTTCATGGCCGCCGAGGGCTTCACCCACCGCCTGTCGATCCCCTCGCCCATCACCGGCGGCGACGGCAATACCGAGACTGTGGTGATTTTCCGGAAGACTGCAACGCTGGGCTGAGTGAGCCCGGTGTGACGTCCAAGCCCGCAAAAATTTGCGATCCCCAGCGCGCATAAGCCAGCCTAGTCGGCCTCAGCGCTGGCACCATAGCGCAAGCCATCGATGAGCAGGCCCACCATGCGCCGCCCCAACGCCGTGTCGCCATCCGGGCCGGGCGCGGAAAGTCGCGCAATGGCGCGCAACAGCTCGTCGGGATCGGTACCGGCGCGGATGTCGCCAGCAGCGACGGCCGCGCCCAGCAGTCCTGTCAGGGCGGGCCGCAGCCGCGCGTCGAAATAGGCCGGCAAGGCCTCATAGGCGGGATCGCCGGAATGCAGCGCATCGGCCAGGCCGCGTTTGGCTGAGATGAAATCAACAAAGCGCTGTGCCCAGGCCGCCAGCGCGTCGCCCGGCTTGTTGGTTTGCGCCAATTGGGCGGCCGCGTCGGCGCAGGCGTCAAGTTCGCGGCGAAACACCGCCTTGATGAGATCGGCGCGCTGCGGGAAGTGACGATAGAGCGTGCCGACGCCGACCCCTGCCCGCTCGGCGATCTCCCGCACGGGCGCGTCGACGCCGGCGCTGGCAAATACCGCCTTGGCCGCCAGCAGCAGGGCATCAAGATTGCGCTGCGCGTCGGCCCGCACGCGCGGCTTCTTTCCCTGTTCGGTCTGGTCCGGCAAATCCTCGGTCACCGATGCTCCCCATACAAAACGGAACAGCGTTCCGTATAGTGTTGACAAACGGAACGCCGTTCCGTATTTAATCGGAACAACGCTCCACTTCATCCATTTAGCATGGCCGAGCAGCATTCGCCAAGCACCGCAATCAAGCCGGCTGCGTCGATTGCGGCAATCCAGGGCGGCGCTTTGGCTGGGGTGGGGCGGTCAACACAAGGACCATTCTTCAATGACCAGACTGCTTTCTGAAGCCCTGCATATCCCCACCAATGCGCCAGTACCGGTGATCTCTGTGGCCCCCGTTACGCTGTCGGCACCGGGACGGGCGCTCGATCTTGAAGTCCGCATCAGCGCGCCGGTCAGCGGGCACGATTTGCCCGTCATCGTGCTGTCCCATGGCCATGGACCCTCGCTCTATCTTCCCTCGCTGCATGGCTATGGCCCGCTGGTCAATTTCTGGGCTGCCCATGGTTTTGTCGTCATTCAGCCCACCCATCTGAGCGCCAGGAGCTATGCCTTGGGCAGCGAGACCCCCGGCGCGCCCTTGTTCTGGCGCTCGCGTGTCGAAGACATGTCGCGGGTTCTGGACCAGCTCGACGCCATCGAAGCTGCCGTTCCCGGCCTCACTGGACGATTGAACCGCGACCGCGTCGCCGCCGTGGGACACTCGATGGGCGGGCAGACCGTCGGCATGTTGCTGGGCGCGCGCCTGACCGACCCCAGGGATGACACGGCGATCGACGTCAACCTGATGGACAGCCGCTTCCGGGCGGGCGTGTTGCTGGCCGCTCCGGGCAGTGGCCGCCACCTCAGCAGCTTTGCTGCCGAGAACTATTCGGCTCTCAACCCTGACTTCTCCCATATGACGACACCGGCACTGGTGGTTGCCGGGGATGCCGATATCAACCCACACCTCAATGTGCGCGGCGCAGCGTGGCATGCCGATCCCTATCATCTCAGCCACGGACCCAAGAGCCTGCTGACCCTGGCCGGCGGCGGACACGGACTCGGCGGCATCGCCGGCTATGATGCCAAGGAGACAACGGATGAAGATCCTGATCGCCTGGGGGCGGTGCAGCGGCTGAGTTGGGCCTATCTGCGCAGTGCGCTCGATCCGGCTGATCCGGCCTGGTCTGCGGCCTGTGCCGCCCTGCAGGGTAGCGCGAAATCGCTTGGGTCGGTTGAAAGCAAGTAGCGGCCAGACCGCGTTGCACCATTCACCGGCCTCGGTGCGGGCAAGGCAACCAGCTTTTCCTCGGGCAAATGTCCGGGGGAAGCACCAAGGCTGAATTGCCTAGTTCCGCTCGAACCCTACTGCGCCCTCACGGCCTGTCTGGCCACGATGGCGGAGATAATGGTCGGCCAGCACCAGCGCCATCATGGCCTCGCCAACCGGCACGGCGCGAATGCCGACGCAGGGGTCATGCCGGCCCTTGGTGATGATGTCGGTATCCTCATTGCTCGTGGTCACCGTCTGGCGCGGGGTGATGATCGATGAGGTCGGCTTGACGGCAAAGCGGCAGACGACGGGATCGCCATTGGAGATGCCCCCCAGGATGCCGCCAGCCTGGTTGGAGAGGAAATAGGGCTTGTCGGCGCCCGCCCGCATCTGGTCGGCATTGTCGACGCCGGTCAGGCTCGCTGCTTCAAAGCCCGCGCCGATTTCCACCGCCTTGACCGCGTTGATGCTCATCATCGCCGAGGCCAGATCGGCGCTCAGCTTGCCATAGATCGGCGCGCCCCAGCCCGCCGGCACGCCCTCGGCGACCACTTCGATCACCGCCCCGACCGAATTGCCATCCTTGCGAATGCCATCGAGATAATCGGCCCAGTGCGCGGCCGCCGTCGCGTCGGCGCAGAAGAACGGGTTCTGGTCGACCTGCGCCCAGTCAAAATTGGCATAGTCGATCTTGTGCGGGCCCACCTGCACCAGGCTGGCGCGAATGGTGACGCCACCGAGCACCTGGCGGGCGATGGCGCCAGCGGCCACCCGCGCGGCCGTCTCGCGGGCCGAGGTGCGACCGCCGCCACGATAGTCGCGGATGCCGTATTTCTGGTCATAGGTATAGTCGGCGTGGCCCGGACGGTATTTGTCGCGGATTTCCGAATAGTCCTTGGAGCGCTGATCGGTGTTCTCGATGACCAGCGAAATCGGCGTGCCGGTGGTGCGCGGCCCATCGGTGCGCTCATCCTCGAACACGCCAGAGAGGATTTTGACCGCGTCGGCCTCACGCCGCTGGGTGGTATATTTCGACTGGCCCGGCTTGCGGCGATCCAAATCGCGCTGGATGATTTCGGGGGTCAGCGTCAAGCCGGGGGGGCAGCCATCCACCACCACGCCGAGCGCCGGCCCATGGCTTTCGCCCCAGGTGGTGAAGCGAAACAAAGTCCCGAAAGTATTGAACGACATGGCGCGGCCCCGGATGTTGCGGACGTTTTAGGGGCCTATGGCCAAGCGGTCAATCAACGGCCCGGGCTGTCGGCGACATCCCAGGTATTGGTCGCCGAATAGAGCGTCATGCGCCGACCGGCAAAATGGGCGATCACCCCCTGCGGCGGCGGCCAATTGAGCACATCGACCCGTTCGGTGCCTTCCACCAGGTGCCGCAGCACGCGCAAGACGCCGCCATGGGCGACCACGACCGTGTGCTGGGTCAGTTCATGGGCAAAGCCGAGCAGGCGCGTCGCCACATCGGCGTAGTTTTCGCCACCCTCGGGCCGGAAGTGCCAGTAGCTGGCGTCGCGTTCCCCGGGCGCCTGGGCCAGTTCGCTGCTGAGTTCGGCATGCAGCCGCCCTTCGAGCTCGCCAAACGAAATCTCGATCAGCCGCTTGTCATGAATCACCGGCGGCAGGTCCATGGCAAAGGCGGCCCGCATGCGATCCATGGTTTCGGCGGCGCGGCTGAGGGGGGAGGCAAACCATTTCAGCGATGCCGGATCGACGCCGTCGCGCTCGAGCAGTTCGCGCAACAGGATGCCATTGGCATCAGCCTGCAGCTGCCCCGTGCGGTTGAGGGGGATGTCCATGCTGCCCTGGTAGCGCTGCTCGCGGTTCCAGTCCGTTTCCCCGTGCCGGGCAAAATAGAAGTCGGGCCATTGAAAGTCCGTCGTCGTCATACCTGCTCCTGCCGACCTGTTGCCAGCTATCGGCGAACTGGCTGACCCGCCGGTCTGGCCGGGTTCAGCGCTTCGCCCAATGTGTTGTCGCGCCGTTTCCCGCCGACATTCCGATACCAGTATCAACCTAGTGCATTTCACCGTTAATGCCACCGGCCAGATCGCTTGACAGCTATGCTGCACTCACGCCCGCGTCATCACGGCGCCTCGAGCGATGGCGTTGACGCCGCTGCCCGCCTTGCCCATGATTTCCCGTGCTGGAGCTGCGGCCACGCTTGTGGCACAAGCCAGCTCGACGGTGCAAGTTCACCGCTATTCAACCAACAGCCAGAATACGGTTCTTCCATGCCCCTTTCCGCCTCAGCGATCGTCTCCCAGCTCAGTGCGCTGCTCGGCGCCAATGCCGTGATCGGCGAGGCCGCTCAGATGGGGAGCTATCTCAACGAACCGCGCAAACGCTTTCACACCGGGGCCGCCGCCGTGGCCATGCCCAGCTCGGTCGAGCAGGTGCAGGCGATCATGCGCTGGGCCAGTGAAAACGCCGTCGGCATCATCCCGCAGGGCGGCAATACCGGACTGGTGGGCGCGCAGGTGCCGCTGCGGGGCGATGAGGTGATCGTCAGCCTGGCCCGGCTCGACCGCATTCGCGCCATCGACACCGCAGCAGGCACGATGACCGCCGAGGCCGGGGTGATTCTGGAGAATGCCCACGCCGCTGCCGAAGCGCATAACACCATCTTCCCGCTCTGGCTGGCCTCGCAGGGCTCGGCGCGGATCGGCGGGGTACTCTCGTCCAATGCCGGCGGGGTCAATGTGCTGGCCTATGGCAATGCGCGCGAGCTGACCATGGGCGTCGAGGCGGTGATGGCGGACGGTCAGCTCTATCAGGGCCTGAGCTCGCTGAAAAAAGACAATACCGGCTATGATCTGCGCGATCTGCTGGTGGGGGCCGAGGGCACGCTGGGCATTATCACGGCCGCGACGCTGAAACTCTTTCCGAAGCCGGAAGACTACGAGACCGCCATCGTCAACATCGCTGGCCCCGAAGCGGCGCTGCCGCTGTTTGAATTGCTGCGGGCGCGCATTGGCAGCCGGCTCAACGCCTTCGAGATCGTGCCGCAGATCGGGCTGGAGATGCAGCTCAGGCATGGCTTTCTCGATCAGGACCCCACTGCCGGGCCATCGCCCTGGTATGGGCTGATCGAAGTGGCGCGCATGCAGGGCGGCGAGGCCGGCAGCCTGATGAGCGCTATCGAGACCGCGTTCGAACAGGGTCTGATCGACAATGCGGTGTTTGCCGAATCGCTGGCCGACCGCACCCGCATGTGGGCGTTTCGTGAGCAGATGAGCGAGGTGCAGTCCAGGGAAGGCGCCTCGATCAAGCACGATGTGTCGGTGCCGATTGCCGCCGTCCCGCAATTGATCGCCGAGGGTATTGCGGCGGCTGAGCGCGTGTCGCCCGGCATTCGCGCCGTGCCGTTCGGGCATATGGGCGATGGCAATATCCACTTCAATTTCAGCCAGCCCGCGGGCGCCGATCCCAGGGCGTTCATGGCCGAGTATGACGAGAAGCTGCACGCCGCGATCTATGAGATTGTGCTCAGGCTGGGCGGCTCGGTTTCGGCCGAGCATGGCATCGGCCAGCTCAAGGTCGAGCTGCTCAGGCAGGTCAAGGATCCGGTGGCGCTGGCGCTGATGCGCACCATCAAAACCGCGCTCGATCCCAGGGGCATTCTCAATCCGGGCAAGATGCTGGGCTGACAGTCACATTTTGGTGCCGTCTTGTCCTCGCCGGCAAACCGTCCCATTTAGTGCACCATGTTGCTCAATATTGCTTTTCTCGATGACGCCACGCGTCCCCCCGCCCCCAGACTGGAGGGGTTGACCGCCGCCCAGCGTCAGCCCGGTGAACATTTGCGGATGATCCACGATCATCTGCGCGACAATATGAAAACGCTTGGCAAGCTGATTGAGCGCGCCAAGGCCGGCAGTGTCACCCCGGCGGAAATCGCGGCAGAGACCGCTGATCTGGCCATGGTTGCCAATTTTCGCCGTTTCGGCAATCTGTGCGGCCAATACTGCCAGATCGTGCACACCCACCACTCGATCGAAGATTACGCAATCTTTCCGGCGCTGGCCGAACAGGGGCCGGTGTTCAAGGCGATTGCTGACCGTCTCAAGGCCGAGCACGTGGTGGTGCACGAGCTGCTGCTGGCACTGGTCGATGCGTTGAACGCCCTGGCCGGCGAGCCGACCCAGACGCGCTTTGACGACACCAGGGAAGTGTACCTGGCCCTGGAGCGCGTGCTGCTGTCCCATCTCGGTTATGAGGAAGAGGCTATGGGCGACGCACTGGGCTATTTCGAGATCGGCGTCTAGAACAGATCCAGCTGCCCGCCGCCGCCCGCCATCTTCTTGATCGGCTCCGGCTTCGCCACCGTCACCGGCGCGATCAGGCCCGGATCATCGTCACGCGCCGAATTGACCCGCGTCGAGACCGGATGAAATTTCAGCGCGCCATCGGGTAGGGGCAGGGCCAGTTGCGCGGCGCTGTTGGCGCGCACGTCACGCACATTGAGCCAGTCATCGATTGCCGATCCCTCCAGAATGGCGGGCATCCGGTGGTGGATGGCGGCGAGTTGATCATTGCTCGGCACGGTGATGGTGGCGAGGCTGTCGATTTCCTCGCCCTCAGGCCCGCTCCAGGTGGCGTAGAGCCCGGCCAGCGCCATCGGCCGGTCATCGGCAAAAGTGATGTAATAGGGCTGCTTGGATTTGTCGGGATTGGTGTGCCATTCGTAATAGCCGCTGGCCGGAACGATGCAGCGGCCATGCTTGAGCGCGTCGCGAAAGGCAGGCTTTTCCCCCATGGTTTCCACCCGCGCATTGACCAGCAGCGGAAATTCGCGCGGATCCTTGACCCAGCGCGGCACCAGGCCCCAGCGGGCAAAGTGCGCTTCGCGCCTTCCCCCCTCCTCCCAGATGGCGGCCACCGGCTGGGTCGGGGCGATATTGTAGCGCGGCACCAAGTCGATGTGGTTGAGCAGGGCGAACAGCTCTTCCATCATTTCGGCCGGAAGTGTGGAAGCGTAGCGACCGCACATGTTCGGTATCTCCCAATTGGCCAACAACAGGTAGTCTGTGAGGCAACGAATCGCAATCGGACACGCCGTGACCCAGGATCTGCTCCTCGACAATCCCAATGCTGCCAGCGTCGCCCTGGTGCGCGATGGCAAGGTGCTGCTGATCAAGCGTGCCTATGATCCCTATAAGGGCCTGTGGACCCTGCCCGGCGGCCGGCTGGAGCCCGGCGAATCCATTGAGCAGTGTGCGGCGCGCGAAATCGCCGAAGAGGTCGGCATCGTCATCCGCAACCCGCGCCCGGTAATGGTGCAGGCGCTGGGGCGCGACCTGGCGTTTCGGCTGGCCGTTTTTGTCACGCCCGATTTTACCGGCAAGATCGTGGCATCCGACGAGGTCAGCGATCACAAATGGGTTGATCCAAGCGCGCTGATTTCCTTTCGCACCACCACCCGGCTCGACGATGTGCTCGCCAGGGCCTTCGCCGTGCTGGAACAAAGCTGACAGAGATCGTCCCGTGCTGTGCGGAACAATCATGAGAATTCAGCTGCGTGCCATCTTGTTTGCTTTGCTGCTCGCACTGGGCGCCCTGCCCGTGCTGGCGATTGACCCGCCCTATCAAAGGCAGATGGAGCGGCTGTCCGAGATCATGGGGAGCCTGTATTTTCTGCAGCCCCTGTGCGGCAGTACTGAGGTGGACTGGCGCGCCCAGGCGGGCGACCTGATCGCGCTCGACCAGCCCGACGAGGAGCGGCGCCAGCGGCTGGCCGGCGCCTTCAATACGGGTTATACGGCCTATGCGCGGTTTCACCGCAGCTGTACGCCAGCCGCCCGCGAGGCCCTCGACCGCCTGCTGCGGGAAGCCGAGCGCACCGCCCGCGACATTCACAACCGGTTCGCCGAATAGGCTGGCGTGGTTGTGAATATCGGTACAATAGCATACGTGTTGTTAACCTTCGGGTTACTTCTGCCGCGCCCGCCGCAATCGCCTGTGCTACCCGAGGTATCATGACGACGAGTAAAACCATGTTTGCCCCCGCTTCCGGACTGGGCGTTTTTGACCGCGAAAGCGGCGAGCGCCAGCTGGCGCTGGAATATCTGGCCGAGGCCTGGAATGAGGCCGAAGAAGACGGCGTACAGACCGGCTCGCTCGCCCATGCGTCGCTGTTCGCTGCGCTGGCCACTTTGGTCAAGCTGCACGGCGATGAAGCCGCCGCCGACCTGGTCGCCATGCTGCCCGATCGGATTCGCTCGGGCGAATACAACCTCGACAAGATCCTGCAGTAGGCGGTTCAGGCCTGAACGCTGCCATTGCAATTCAGGGACTGGGGCCGCCGCTTCCGGCCCCATCTCAACCATTCGCGATAAATCAGGAAAACCCCGATAGCTGCCATTCGCCGCAATAGGGCGACTTCGGCTACGCCACCGCTACTGACGCTTCATCAGCCAAAGCGGCTGGGTAGCTTCTGAAATGCGCGCGGGTTGGCCGAAGTGGCCGACATTGCGCGCAAGCCGGGTGGGGTTACCCGATGTGATTGACAAATCCATGCATCCATCGCTCGCGCAGCTCGTTGTGTTCTATTGGGCATCGCCTCCTGCGATGCGAACAAACGGAGCAACACCATGGCAGCAGGCCAACAAAGTGGCACCGGCGCAATGACGAATTTGGACGACGACAAGGTCCGCAAGGATGACATCCTCAGCAATCGCGATAAGTCGCAGCGGCGGGATGGGCAAAGCCTGGACAGCACCGGCGTCAGGATCGATGAGTACAAGGACGTGCCCACCAATCAGCGCCCCAGTGCGGATGACGCCCCCGAGACTGAAGAGGCAAACCCTGTTCCGTCTGAAGAACAGCACGACAGACCAGGGTTCGACCTCGACGGCGCCACCGGAGAGAATACTGCCGGCAAGGGATTGGGGCTGGGAACCGACGCCAAGGAAGACCGCAAGGATTGGAACCTGCCCAAGCGGTAACCACTGAAATCCAGGCGGCTTCAAACCAATCATTCCATACGCCTGGATGCGCCCGTCAGGCAGCATACGGTATTGTGCTGCCCGGCGGGATGACACGCCCTTTCTCGACAGTAGGACGCGCTTCCTGGGTCTGCGGTCCCTGGGGGCCACCTTATGCCAACGACCCGTTCGGCCGAAAGCTGACGTTCTCGCAGCTAGTCCTCTTCAAGCCCGGTCATGCCTGGTGCGTCCAGATCGACAGCGGCATTCCCGATCAGTATCGACAGGTCGGACTGCAGACGATCCAGCGCCGTCTCACCGATTTTGCGGGCCCAGGCGGCGCGCAGGTCATCGAAGATGGCCTCGCCCTGCGCCATGACCTCATGACCGAGGGGCGTAACGGTCAGCAGCTTGCGTCGGAAATCCTTCGCATCATCCATACGCGTCACGTAGCCGCGTTCCTCCAACACGCTGATGACCTTTGCGGCCGCCTGTTTGGAGATCGACAAGCGGCGGCCCAGTTCGGATGCGCTGTCGGCTCCGCCGGCGATTGCCCGCATGGCAAATTCCTGGCTCGGACGAAGCTCCGGATAGCCACGGCGCAGCAACTCGGCCCCCGCGTCCTCAGCCAATTGCCGGAAGCCGCCCAGAAGAAGCAATGCGAGATCGGCACCTTTTCTGCTCATGCCCGTCGCTAACGCAATCGGACAGAAAAGACAACCAGTATGTCTAATCCGATTGACATCGACAACCAGGGTGTCTAACTCCTAAATAGACAACCGAGTTGTCCTTGAAGGAAAAGACCATGACGCCATCGACCATTCCCGAAGTCGCCCACCATCACGTTCACCTCAGCGGCACCAGGCTGCACTATGTTTCCGCTGGTGATGAAGGGTCACCGATCCTGCTGGTCCACGGCTGGCCGGAAACCTGGTGGACCTTTCACAAGGTCATCCCTGCACTGGCCAAATCCCACCGCGTCTTTGCCGTCGATCTGCGTGGTTTCGGCGCCTCCGACATCGCCAAGCCGGGCGATAGCAGCACGACCATGGCCGACGACCTGCATGCGCTGATCAGCCATCTCGGCCTTGGTCCCGTCCATCTGGCAGCGCAGGACTTTTCGGGCCCGCTGGCTTTCCGGTTGGCCGCCACCCATCCGCAGGATGTGCAGAGCTTCATCGCCGTTGAAACCGGCCTGCCGGGTTTCGGCCTCGAAATCCTCGCCAATCCGCTGATCGCTTGGTATTTCGGCACACTCGCCAAGCCGGGTGCGGCCGAGTGCTTCTTCAAGGGGCGTGAGACCGAGCTGCTGACCGAGTTTATCTTCGCCCCGCCAACGACGACCACCGCCGCCATCGGAGCGGCCGACATCGCCGAATTCATCCGCGGCTACGCGCGCCCTGGCGGCTGGACGGGTGCACAGTCGATTTACAGCAGCAACTTGCGTGAAGTCGAAGAATACAAGGCTCTGGTCGCCGCCAGGCCGCTGACCGTGCCGACGCTCGCCATTGATCAGAATGGCTCCAGTTTCACTGCCCAGTCTTTCGCTGCCGCCGCCCCGGGCCAGTTGAAGACCTGCACCATCGCGAACACCGGCCACTACATCGCCTTGGAAGCCCCACTCGCCCTGGCGGCTGCAATGCTGGAATTCATCGGGGCAGTCGACCAGACTCATTGAGGCAACACGGGAAGCGGCTTGAAAGCCTATTCGGCCGGTGAGCTGAGAGCTTCCCGTCCCCTCCCCCAGACTGCCGAAGCCACCGAGCGCTATGCCTGCTGTGGCAGCGCCTCCAGGAACCGCATCGGCTGACCAGTCGAGGCCGTGACCAGTTCGCCCTGCCACATCACCGTCTTGCCGCGCACAATGGTGCCCACGGGCCAGCCGGTGACCGTCACGCCATCATAGGGTGTCCAGCCGGCGCGGCTCTTGACGTCGGCATTGCGGATGGTTTCGCGGCGTTTGAGATCGACAATGGTCAGATCGGCATCATAGCCCACCGCGATGCGGCCCTTGTTGGCGATGCCGAACAGGCGGTTGGGGCCGGCGCTGGTCATGTCGACAAAGCGCTGCAGGCTGAGTTTTCCCGCGTTCACATGGTCAAGCATGATCGGCACCAGGGTCTGCACGCCGGTCATGCCCGAATGGGACGCGGGATAGGCATGGTCCTTCTCCTCCCGCGTATGCGGCGCGTGGTCGGAGCCCAGAATATCGGCGACGCCATTGCTGACCCCGGCCCAGATGCCGTCGCGATGGATCGCGTCCCGGACGGGCGGGTTCATCTGCACATAGGTGCCCAGAAGCTCATAGGCGGTCTCGTCCAGGGTCAGGTGATGGGGCGTCACCTCGACGCTGGCGACATCCTTGTGGTCGGCGAGATAGACCATTTCTTCGGCGGTGGAGATATGCAGCACATGGATGCGCTTGCCGGTCTTGTGGGCCAAAGCCACCAGCCGCTTGGTGCAGTTGAGCGCCACTTCGGGCGAGCGCCAGACGGGGTGGCTCGAGGGATCGCCCTCGACGCGCAGATGCTTGCGCGCTTCGAGCATGAATTCATCTTCGGAATGGAAGGCGGCGCGGCGGGAAATGGCGTTCAGAATGTTCTCGACGCCGTCATCATCGGCCACCAGCAGCGAGCCGGTGGACGACCCCATGAACACCTTGATGCCGGCACAGCCGGGCAGTCGCTCTAGCGCGGCCAGTTCATCGACATTTTCGTGCGTGCCGCCAATATAGAAGGCAAAGTCGCAATGCATGCGATTGGCGCCGGCGGCGATCTTGGCCTCGAAGGTTTCGCGGCTGGTGGTCAGCGGGTTGGTATTGGGCATTTCAAACACACCGGTGACGCCGCCCATCACGGCCGAGAGCGATCCCGACTCCAGATCTTCCTTGTGGGTCAGGCCGGGCTCGCGGAAATGCACCTGGGTATCGATGACGCCGGGCAGGATGTGCAGGCCGGTGCAGTCGACGATCTCACGGGCGCTGTCGCCCGACAGATCACCAAGGGCAGCGATACGGCCAGCGCGCACCGCGACATCGGCCAGGCCTTCGCCATCATGGTTGAGCAGTGTCGCGTTCTTGAAAATTGTGTCGTACTGCGCCATGTCTCTGATCCTGCCATTGCCCGTATCACGCCGGTTTAGCGGAGGCAGCGACCTGGAGGCAAGCGACCATGACCATCCATTTGCGCGCCGACCGTGCCGTATTCCGGTTTTCCGGCCCTGACGCCCACAAGCTGCTCAACGATGTGGTGACCGGCCCGATCCCCGCCGAGGGCGAAGTCGCCGCCGCCTGGGCCCTGCTCTCCCCCCAGGGCAAGATACTGGCCGAGGGCCTGGCCGGTCACGCCCCGGACGGCATCTGGGTGGATGTGCACCAATCGGTCGCTGACGATTTCTTCAAGCGCATGAAAATGTATCGCCTGCGCGCCCAGGCCGTCATCGACGATCTACGGGAAACCCACCGTGTCGGCTTTGCCCAGGATGAAGAACCCAGCGGCATCCGCCACACCGATCGACAGGGCCCGCTCGCCATGGGCTGGCGCACCATTGCGCCGGTGGAAGAAACGGCGGGCTGGGTGCAGAACGACGATTTCTACCAGACCGAGCGGATCAGCGTCGGCATTGCCCATCAAGGCAATGACTACCCCGCCAATGACGCCTTCGCGCACGATGTCGGCCTCGACATTCTCGAAGGCATCGACTTCGCCAAGGGCTGCTATGTCGGCCAGGAGGTCGTCAGCCGGATGAAGCATCGGGGCACTGCCCGCCGCCGCCCGGTAATCGTCTCGGGCATTGTCGCCCCCGCTGGCAGCGCCGTGAGCTGTGGCGGGCGGGACGCCGGCACGATCGGTCAGGTTGCCGATGGCATGGCCGTGGCCATTCTGCGCCTCGACCGTATTACCGACCCCGCTGCAGTGACCATCGATGGCAGGCCGGTGCAGCTGTCCCTGCCCGTCTGGGCCGAATATGGCTTTGGCGACGCTGTTGCTGAAGACTAGCCGCCGAGTTTAGCGAATCGAGCTCAACTGATAAGCTCGATGGTAACAGTCTGCTAACCAATCGGGGCAAGATGGCACGGACCAGTTCACGCGCCTGGCAACGCATGTTGTCGGGGCGCCGTCTCGATATTCTTGATCCATCGCCGATGGATGTCGAACTCTCCGACATTGCCCATGGCCTGGCCCGCGTGGCGCGCTGGAATGGCCAGACCTATGGCGACTATCCGTTTTCGGTGGCCCAGCATTCGGTGCTGGTGCTCGAGCTGTTCCGCGCCGCCAGTCCCGATGCAGTACCGATCAGCCGGCTGCAGGCGCTGCTGCATGATGCCCCCGAATATGTGATGGGCGACATCATCTCGCCCTTCAAGGCGGCCATGGGCGGCAATTACAAGGACGTTGAGAACCGGCTGCTCTCGGCGATATTCCTGCGCTTTTCCCTGCCCGCGGCGATGAGCGGACCGGTGGCCAAGCTGGTCAAGAAAGCCGATCGCGAGGCGGCGTTTTTCGAAGCGGTGCATCTGGCAGGGTTCGAGGATGCCGAGGCCCGCAAGTTTTTCGGCGCGCCCAGCCAGCCGGCCTTTGACGTCGAGGCGTTCGACCGGCTGATCCGCCCCTGGCCGACGGGCGAGGCGCATGATCGCTTTGTGGCCGCCTTTGAAGCAATTTCCGTGTAGTACCAACAGCTTGGGCGCTGTGGATATTAACCTTAACGGGTGATGAACTTTGCGTGAAGCAGGGTTATGGTTTCTAATCGGTTAATAGGAAACCACCTTCCGCATCATTCCGGGACACAAACCATGGACCTGCCGAACCGCCACATGCTGCTGGGTATGACACTCGGCGCGGTCTGCGCCTCTGCACTGGCCGTGACCGGCCCGGGTATCGTGATCGAGAGCTTTGCCGACGAAATGGTGCAGTCGGTGTTCGCGCCGGGCTTTGACACCACTAAACTGGTCAAGTTCGAAGGCCGCCAATACCAGATCCAGTCCGAAGACTGGGTGTCGCAGGACCCGATCTCGTCACAGGTGGTCAAGAAGATCGAGGCCGGCCGGGTGACCTATGTGACCATTGCCAACACCGCCACCGGCACCTATTCGAGCGACGCCATGTTCTCGAAAAACGTGCAATATCCGGGCATTTCCGTCGACGAAGTGCCCCCGAGCCGCAACCGTTTCTCGTTCTGGAGCGGCGGCCAGTGGCACGGCTTCACCAGCCGCCTTGGGCAGTCGTTTTTCTATATCCGGTCCGGCACGACGCGGGTCACCCAGTGGGGCGACACCACCTGCGTCAGCGGCAAAGACTATACGGTCTGCTGATCAGCCGAACAGCCAGCCGCGCTTGAACCGGTAAAATACGTGCAGCCCGATCTGGCTCAGCTTGGTCATGCGCGGCGCCCAGGCGGGGCGGACATAGGTGGCGTGATAGTGCGTCGCGTCCGCCACTTCGGTCAGATAAAGCTCGCCATCGGTGAAGCGCTCGGCAATGTCTTCGGCCTGCGCCCATGACTTGGCGTCGTTGATATATTCGGGGATGCCGTCACAGGCGAAGGAGAACTGGCAGGCGTTGCGCTTGGTCTGGTTCTGGAACACCACGCCGCAAATGGTGCCGGGATAGCGCCGGTCATTGACGCGATTGAGCACCACCTGGGCGACCGCAACCTGACCACGATAGCTTTCGCCGCGGGCCTCGAAATAGATCGCTGTCGAGAGGCACCACAGTTCCTTTTCGGAGGTGGCGACAGCTTCACCCTGGGCAAAACCACCGGTAACCGGCGCGGTTTCGCGGGCATAGGCAAGTTGCTCGGATGCCTGCACCGGCAGGGGCGTCGACAGGGTTGGCGCGATGCCGGCAATGGCGTCCAGCGCCGCCGCGGCGGTCGGGTTGATGGCTGACGGGTCGATGGCCGCAATCGACATGCGCGGGCCGATTTCGACGTCGCCGGTCGGCGCGATATCGGCAAAATGGTTCTGCGCCAGCGTCGGGTCGTCAGGGCCCGAGCGCAGCGAGGCCAGGCGGATGCGGGCTTCGGCAAAGCTGCGCGACAGTGCCAGAACATCGACAGCCGGGCGCAGCCGATCGCCCTTTTCGGCGCGATTGGGTCCGGTGAAGCTGACGCTGTCAAACAGGTTGTTGACCGAGCCGGTGATGACGGGATCGATGCCGGTATAGGACAGGCTGGCGCTCACTAGGTTGAGCCGTGCGGCACTGTTGTCGGGGAGGTCCGAGGCCGGCCCGAAGGCCCCGCCGGTCAGTCCCGCGTAGCTCAGGGCACCAAGCAGGCCCAGCGCCAGAAACCTGGACGTGGGATGCAGGCGACGAATCGCTTTGGCCGGGCGCCAATGCGCCACGGGCCGGTGGGAAAAAACCATCTACGCAACTCAACACAACGCAACAAAACTACTGACCGGCAACAAGTGACGCTAAAATGCCGACAATCGTGATGATGACTGATTAGGGTTAGCAGCGCGTAAACAGCGTTTCGGGCGTGGCAGTGGCCTAACCATGGCCGGGAATGGGCATTGCTGTGATCGGGGGATTTTCTCGGCGATCAGACGCCGCAGGCGGCCCGTACGTCATTGACGGCAGGCATGAAGGTATCCACGCGGAAGCGCACCGAGAGCGAGCGCAGGTTCACCGGGGTGACCCGAACCGTCAGATTGGTGGCACCCGCCAATCCATCGAGAAACTCTGCGGCGTCGCGTGAATTGTCCAGCACGATGGCGGTGTTGTCTTCGTTGACCGGAAGCGTCCTGCTGCGCCGGGCCTGCAGATCATATTGCAGGGTAATGCCGGCGTCGCGCCCCAGCGCCGACATGGTGTTGCCGGCAAAGGTGAAGGCGACGCTGAGCACGTCGTCAGCACAATTGACCACCATGGTGGCGGACCCGCGCCCGCTGGGCCAGGCGGGGATCAGTTGCTCGGACTGCAGGGTGACGCTCAAGCCATCCTGGTTGGTCTGGGGGCTGCGAAACAGGCCGTCATAGCAGGAAAGCCGCTCTACATCGCTCTCGATCGACACGCATTGCGATACCCCGCTCTGGGCCATTGCCACGGGTACGGGTGCTGCAAAGAGCGGCAACAGTGCGAGAGCCGACAGTCGTTTCACGGTGGTATTATCCCATCCCTTGCGCCGGCCTGTGCCAGCTCGTTCCCTTTGCATATAGGGATTGTGTATCCGCAAGTTAAGCGGAGGTCTGCGCCAGCGTCAGCCGGGCAACGGGAACACGATAGGGCGAACAACTGACATAGTCGACACCCAGGCCGGAGAAGAACTGCAGCGATGCCGGATCGCCGGCATGCTCACCGCAAATGCCGATCTTGAGGCGCGGATTGGCCGCCCGGCCGCGCGCTATGGCGATGGCGATCAATTCACCCACCCCCTTCTCGTCAATGGTGACAAAGGGGTCGCGCTCGTAAATGCCCTTGCGCTGATAGGCCGCAAGGAAGGTGGGGGCATCGTCACGCGAGATGCCGAAAGTGGTCTGGGTCAGATCATTGGTGCCAAAGGAGAAGAAATCGACCATCTGGGCGATGTCACCGGCCCGCAGGCAGGCGCGCGGCAGCTCAATCATGGTGCCAAAGGAGAGCTTGACCCTTTCGGTGCGCAACAGCCCCGAATTGGCGGCAATGGTGTTGAGGCGCTCGCGCACAAAGGCCACTTCGCTGGCTGTCGAGACAAAGGGCACCATGACTTCCACCGCCACCGGTTCGTCCTGGGTTTCGCTGGCCGCGCGCACCCCGGCCATGATGGCCTGCATCTGCATGGAGAGAATTTCGGGATAGGTGATCGCCAGCCTCACGCCGCGATGGCCCAGCATGGGATTGACCTCGGCAATGCGATCAAGCCGCAGCCGCAGCGCCCGCACCGCCAGGCCCAGCGAGGCGGCTGTCTCTTCGATATCGTCATCGGTACGCGGCAGGAATTCGTGCAGCGGCGGGTCAAACAGCCGGACGGTCACCGGTCGTCCCTGCATGGTTGAAAACAGCGCCGAATAATCGCCGGTCTGATAGTCGACCAAGCCATTGACCGCCTGGCTGCGGTCATCCTCGTTTTCACTCAGGATCATGCGGCGCAGGGCCACCATGCGCTCGGGCGAAAAGAACATGTGTTCACTGCGGGCCAGGCCGATCCCCTCGGCGCCAAAACTCAGCGCGGTCGTCGCGGACTCGATGCTCTCGGCATTGGTGCGCACGGCAATGGTGCGGCTGGCGTCGGACCAGTCGAGCAGCGTGCGGATGGCCCCGCCAATATGGGGTTGGGCCAAGGGCAAAGTGCCGACATAGACCGCGCCATCACTGCCATCGATGGTCAGCAGATCGCCACTGCGGAACTCGCGCTCGCCGATCCAGCACACCATCTCGCTCGCATCGACCGACAGCGTCCGCACGCCCGCCACGCAGGGCTTGCCGGTAATGCGCGCGACCACGCCGGCATGGCTGGACATGCCACCGCGGGCCGTCAGAATGCCGGTGGCGGCCTTCATGCCGTCAATGTCGGAGGGTCCGGTCTCGTTGACCACCAAAATGCAGTGCTTGCCGCGGGCCCGCAGCCGGGCCGCATCCTCGGGATTGAACACGATCATGCCACTGGCGGCCCCGGGCGACACGCCAAGCCCCTTGGCAATCGGGATCGCGCCCTGGGTGGATTTCAGTCGCGGGTGCAGCAATTGGGCCAGCCGGGTCGGATCGACGCGGCTGACGGCGTTTTGCGGTGACCAGACCTTGCGATTGACCCGATCGACCGCCGCCTCCAGATCGGCGGCAGGCGAGGCCTGGAACGGGCGGGCGGACAGGAACTGCAACTCACCGTGTCGAATGGCCACGGCGCAGCACATGTGGCGGCCCGCCTTGGCATCAACCAGCGCCACCAGCGCCACCGCCGATTCGGGCAGTTTGGGCAGAGGCGCGCCATCGAGCGGCGCCGGCCCCAGGGCGCCGGTGGTGCCATTGCGGGTCAGAAACTGCTCGATCTTGCCCTCGACCTGGGCCTGAATGAGAACGATCTGCTTACCACGATCTTCGTGCGGACGGGCGGTCCAGCCCTGGCCGAAGCCATAGCTGTCAAAGGCTTGCTTGATGGATTTGGCCAGCGGGCGATTGGGGTCGACCGAATCCTCGGCATGGGCGGGGGCGCCAATACCGAGCTTGGCCGGCATCAGGCCGCCATTATGGGTGGCCGCAGAGGTACGCACCACCAATGGCGGCGGCGTGCCGTCCTTGCCGACCAGCTTGAACAGGCAGGCCACCCAGTGGGTGCGCAGGCGGATATCCTTGCGGGTCCGTTCGTTCTGCAGCGCCTCCCAGGCCGCGCGAGTCAGTACAATGGTGGGAACGGTCGGAAAACCGGCTTCGCCGACCCGGTAAATCCAGCGGGCCTTGCCGCTGAGCAGTTTGAGCTGGCTGGCCGACAGATTCGCTTTTCCCATGGCCGGGGCGATAGCGAACATTTCCTGCGCCAAACTCACTGGTAAGTCCTTGTCCTGATTACAATGCCATCATGCCTGCGCGACTTGGCCGCTGCAACAAGACTTGACTTGTCGCCGTGTCGAAAGCATCTGATCTGATATGGAAAAGCGGCCACATCTAGACATTTTGCTCTGCGCCCCCCGCGGCTTTTGTGCCGGGGTCGATCGTGCCATTCAGATTGTTGAACTCGCCCTCGAGAAATACGGCGCGCCGGTCTATGTCCGCCACGCCATCGTGCATAACAAATATGTAGTGGATGGTCTGCGCGACAAAGGGGCTATTTTCGTCGAGGAACTCGATGAGATCCCAGACACCGAGGCGCCGGTAGTGTTCTCCGCCCATGGCGTGCCCAAATCGGTGCCGGCCGATGCGAAGACGCGGAACATGTTCTTTCTGGATGCCACCTGCCCGCTGGTCAGCAAGGTGCATGTGGAGGCGCAGCGCCATTTTGCCGAGGGTCACGAGATCGTGCTGATCGGCCACAAGGGCCATCCCGAGGTGATCGGCACCATGGGCCAGCTGCCGGTCGGGGCGATCACCCTGGTCGAAACGGTGGCCGACGCCATGGTGTTTGAGCCCAAGGATCCGCAGACCCTGGCTTTTGTCACCCAGACCACCCTGTCCGTGGATGACACGCGCGAGATCGTTGCCGCGCTCAAGCAGCGGTTCCCGGCGATCAATGGACCGCACAAGGAAGACATCTGCTACGCCACCACCAATCGCCAGGAGGCCATCAAATCGGTGGCGCCGGAGGTGGATGCGATGATCGTGGTGGGGTCGCCCAATTCGTCCAATTCGCTGCGCCTGGTCGAAGTTGCCGAACGGGCGGGCTGCAAGATCGCCATGCTGGTTGATCGCGCCGCCGACATCGACTGGGACCGCTTTGCCGGCATCAAGACGCTGGGCGTATCGGCGGGCGCCTCGGCGCCGGAGAAGCTGGTCGACGAGGTGATCGAAGCCTTCGCCCAGCGCTATGAGATCAAGGTCGAGGCGCGCGTCACAGCGCGGGAGAACATCGCCTTCAACATTCCGCGTGAGTTGCGCACCATCGCTGGCGCTGCTGCGCAATGACGGATCGATTGCTGTTTGAGACCGATCGGCTCAGGCTGTCCGGCTGGAGCATGGAGCAATTGCCCGATCTGGTGCGGCTGCACGGCGATCCGGCGATCGCCAGATATCTGTCACTGGAGGGCGAGGCCTGGTCCGAAGCCAAGGCCGCGCAGGCCCTGGCGGGCTGGATTGAGCTGTTCGAAACCCGCCGCCTCGGCAAATTGCGGGTGACCCGCAAAGCCGATGGTGCGCTGATTGGCCGGGCCGGCTTTGGCATTTATCCCCGCACCGGTGAACCCGAGATAGGCTATGCCCTGTTCGCGGAACATCACGGTCAGGGCTATGCAAGCGAGGCGGCAGCGGGGTTGCGAGACTGGATTTTTGCCGAGACCGGGCACAACCACTTCATCGGCTTTGCCGATGTCCGCAATGCGCCGTCACTGGCCGTGCTGCGGCGCATCGGCATGACCCCGACCCATATCGAGACCGAGCCGGGCGGGCTGGTCTGCCAATTCCACGTCTACAACCGGCCGGGGGCCAATGACTGACACTGTGATCATCCACACTGACGGGGCCTGTTCGGGCAATCCCGGTCCCGGCGGCTGGGGCGCCATCCTGCAATATGGCGACAAGACCAGGGAGCTGTGTGGCGGCGCCGAACTGACCACCAATAACCGCATGGAGCTGACCGCTGCCATCGAAGCGCTCAATGCGCTGACCCGGGCCTGCGATGTCGAACTGCACACCGACAGCCAATACGTCAAGAACGGCGTGCAGAGCTGGATGAAGGGCTGGAAGAAGAATGGCTGGCGCACGGCCGACAAGAAGCCGGTGAAGAACCTCGAGCTGTGGCAGGCGCTGGACGAGGCGACCAAGCGCCACACCATTGACTGGCGCTGGGTCAAGGGCCATGCCGGGCACGATCTGAACGAGCGCGCCGATCAACTGGCCAATGAGGGCATGGCCCCGTTCAAGACCCGCCGTTAGGCGCGGCCGGGTAGCAGCCCCTTGGCGGCCTTGAAGGCCGGCGCGATTACCGTGCCGACCACCGGGATCAGCAAAGCCCCCAGAATCAGCCCGCCAACGCCGTCGATCAGCGCCATCACGACCCAGCCGGCGAAGCCGCCAATGGCCGGCATGGCATGCGCGGCCCATTCGGACGCGGCCTCGATGAAGTGTTCCGGTCCGGTAATGCCGAACTGCACCAGGCCATGGGCAATAATGCCCCCACCGACCCAGATCATGGCCGCCGTACCGACGACGCTGAGGGCCTGCATGAAACCGGGCATGCCCTTGACCAGCGCCCGGCCAAAGGCCCTGCCCCCGCCGCTGCGCGCATGGCGGGCCATCCACAGCCCGAAATCGTCGCCCTTCACGATCAGCGCCACGCCGCCATAGACCACCGCGGTGATGCCGATCGCCACGATTGCCAGGATGATGGCGCGGGTCAGCACATCGGGCGCCTCGATGGCCGACAGGGCAATGGTCATGATCTCGGCGGAGAGGATGAAATCGGTCTGGATGGCGCCGGCAATCTTCTGGTCTTCCAGGGTCGAGGCGTTGATGGCGACGGGCTCAAGCTTGGCTTCATGCGCTTCGGCCTGATGGGGCGCGAAGGCATGAAATACCTTTTCGGCGCCCTCGTAACAGAGATAGCCGCCGCCCAGCATCAAAAGCGGGGTGATCAGCCAGGGCAGGAACGTGCTGAGCAGCAGGGCCGCCGGCAACAGGATGAGGATCTTGTTGCGGATCGAGCCCCAGGCAATGGCGCCGACAATGGGCAATTCGCGGTCGGCGGTAAAACCGTCGACATAGCGCGGCGTCACCGCCGCATCGTCGATCACGGCGCCGGCCGCCTTGACGCCTGCCTTGCCGGCCTGCCCCGCAATATCATCCAGCGATGCTGCCGCAACCTTGACCAGTCCGGCAACATCGTCGAGCAGCGCAAGCAGACCAACACTCATCCGCAAAATCCCTTGTTTGGCCGCACCTTATCGGAACCACTCCAACGCACAACTACGCTGATTTGTTGCCGGGGCCGTGCCGGCTTCTCATTGTCCCGGCACGGTCCGCCCCGGCCGCCGCATCATCGCGCGCCTGTGGGGACTGCTGGATGGGCATCCCTACGGGTTCAAAAGACCTATTCCAACCGCCGGCACCGAGGCGATCACGCGACTATGAGTTGCATGATGGGGCCCGGGGATCGGATAACCACGGCATGATCCGCATCATTCCCCTGTTCATCAGCTTTGTCGCGCTGACGGCGCCAGCGCTGGCGCAATTTCCACCACCGGGCATCTATGCCTGCACCAATGGTCAAGGCGCTGACTTTGGCACGCTGAGCCTGTTTGTGGCGGGCGATTATGACATCGCCTCGGATCTGATTTCGCGCGGCCAGGGTCAGGTCACCTCGTCGGGCGACCAGGTCACCGCGCAAAGCGGACCGCTGGCCGACATTGCACTACGCGGCCATTTCGTCACCGACGAGTATGGCGACACCAGTTTCGCCTTCGAAACCAGTATCGGCCCCCTTACCTGCGCCGCCCGTTAGGCGACGCCGCCTAACCCGCGACTTTGGAGAAATCGGCGACCAGATGCATGGTGTCACGCAGGCGCGCCAGCAGGTTGAGCCGATTGGCACGCACCGCAGCATCGTCATCATTGACCATCACGGCGGTGAAGAAGGCGTCCACCGGGCCCCGCAGCGTGGCCAGCTCGGCCATGGCGGCCTTGTAGTCATCCTTGGCCACGTGGCTGGCGACAGCAGCATGGACTGCATCAACGGCGAAGGCCAAAGCGGTTTCTTCCGGCAGCACCAGCGCGTCCTGCTTCACGGTGCCGATATAGTTGATGCCGTCCTTCTTCTCCTCGGCCGCCAGAATATTGGCAGCACGCTTGTAGCCCGCCAGCAGGTTCTGGCCGTCGGCCGACGACAGCAGCGTTGAAAGAGCCTCGGCACGCTGCGCAATCTGGAGCATGTCGTTGCTGTCTTCGGCAATCACGGCATCCACCAGATCGTGCCGCGCGCCGGAGTCGCGCAGCATCACCTTGAGGCGATCATGGAAGAAGTCGAGCAGATCGGGCTCAACCTTGAGCGGTAGCCGCAATCCATTCTCGGTGATGATGCGGATCACCCCCAGCGCGGCGCGGCGCAGGGCAAACGGATCGCGCGAGCCGGTCGGCTTTTCGTCGATGGCCCAGAAGCCGGTCAGCAGGTCGAGCTTGTCGGCCAAAGCCACAGCGATCGAGGTCGGCTCGGTGGGCACCTGATCGGTGGGGCCGAGCGGCTTGTAGTGCATTTCAATGGCCGTCGCGATATCGGCCGGCTCGCCCTGGGCGCTGGCGTAATAGCGCCCCATCAGGCCCTGCAGTTCGGGGAACTCGCCGACCATGCCGGTGGTCAGATCGGCCTTGGCCAGCATGGCGGCGCGCTTGGCGCGTTCGGGATCGGCGCCAACCAGCGGCGCAAATTCGCCCGCCAGCTTCACCAGCCGCTCGACGCGGGCAAACTGGCTGCCCAGCTTGGCGTGGAACACGGTGTCTTCGAGCTTGGGCAGGCCATGCTCAAGCGGCAGGGACAGATCGCCGGCATAGAAGAACATGGCGTCGCTGAGCCGGGCGCGGATGACGCGCTCATTGCCCGCCGTGATCACCGTGCCGCCATCACTGGCTTCGGTATTGGCGGTGATGATGAAATTGGGCGCCAGCTTGCCACTGGCATCACGCAGGCAGAAGCATTTCTGATTGGCGCGGATGGTGGCGATGATGACTTCTTCGGGCAGCTTGAGGAAACTGGGGTCAAACGTCCCCATCATCACCACGGGCCATTCCACCAGCCCGGCGACTTCTTCGAGCAGGCCTTCATCGGCGATGACCGTCAGCCCCTGGGCAAAGGCCAGTTGCTCGGCATCGGTCTTGATGATGTCCTTGCGGCGGTCAATGTCGAGCACGACCTTGGCGCGCTCCAGCGCCGTCACATAGTCATCGAAGCGGCGCACCCGGATGGGCTCGGGCGCCAGAAAGCGATGGCCATAGGTGGTCTGGCCCGCGCTCAGTTCATTGGAGTCGAACGGGATGACCACCGGCTCTTCATTCTCGGCGCCAAATGTCGCGGTGATGGCGCGCAGCGGCCGCACCCAGTTGAAGCTGCCGGACCCCCAGCGCATGGACTTGGCCCAGGGGAAATCGTTCAGCACCTTGGGCAGAATGGTCGAGAGCAGCGTCACCGCATCGGCACCGGGCCGGTCGATCCGCGCAACATAGAAATCGCCCTTCTTGGGATCGCTCTCAATGGTGGCGTCGTCGATTGAAGCCAATCCGGCCCCGCGCAGAAAGCCGTCGATCGCCTGCTGCGGCGCGCCGACCTTGGGGCCCTTCTTGTCCTCGCTGGTATCGGGCGAGCGGCCCGGCAGGCCGGTCACCGTCAGCGCCAGCCGGCGCGGCGTCACAAAGGCCTTGGCACCCTCATAGACCAGGCCGGCATCAACCAGCGCGTTGGTCACCAGTTTCTTGAGGTCATCGGCCGCACGCCTTTGCAGGCGGGCCGGGATTTCCTCGGAAAACAGTTCAAGCAGCAGTTCGGGCATAACAGATACCAAGGGTTGGGAAGGCGCGGTTTGCTTAACTTGAGCGAGCGGCGATGTCTACACGCCCCTCACCAGCCGCCCCCGCCGCCACCGCCGCCGCCACCGCCGGAAAAGCCACCGCCGCCGCCCCCGCTGGAGAACCCCGATGAGCTGGCCTGCACCGGTTGCGCGGCAACCATGGCGGCGGTCATTGAGGCGGCAGCAGCGCTGACGGCATTGGTCATGCTGGAGGCCGCCCGGCCTGCCGAGCCGATTGTGCCACCATGATACCAGCTTGGCGCGTAATGGTCGGGCGCGTCTTCCACCGCGTGACGGGCCAGTTCGGCCTCGAAATGTTCGCTCCACGGCTTCTCGACCCCCAGCGCAATGGCAAAGGGCAGCAGGCGCTCAAACCGGGTCACCGTCATCGGCGGCGCGTCGGCCATGTTCATGCGCTCCTGTTCGGCGGTCTCGAGATAGAGTTTGAGGCCCTCGATCTCGTCCATCACCTTGCGGCCCTGCAGGGTGGGCGCCCGCATCAGGAAGGCGAATACAATGGTGACCATGACAATGGAGACCGCCGAAATCGCCGCAACATTGATCTGCAGCGTCGAGAAGCTGTCCAGCGCCAGGCCGAACACATTGGACGCCATGATCAGCACCCAGATGGCGACAAAGACGCGCGACAGGTAGCGCTTCTGGAACCCCTTGCTGATCAGTCCGCCCAGCGAGGACAACAGGATGCCCAGCACAATGGCGCCGATCAGCCAGAGCGGATCGAGCATTTCGGTGAACACCATGCCGGCCAGCAGCGCGATGCCCAGTGCATAGCCGAGCACGGAATAGCCGGTATTGGTCTTGAACCACAGCGCGCGATTTTCCTGCGCGATGGCGGTAGTGAAAGCCTGCAGCTTCTTCTTCAGGCCCGGGCCACTGGCCTTGTTGATTTCAAGGGTCTGCTTGCCCTCCAGATACTCAAAGATCACCTCTTCGCCGGTGGTCAGGGGCGCTTCGGGCGCCTTTCCGGTGACGCTGAGGCGCAGATTGTCGGTGGTGTTGTCGATGGTGACCAGGCCCTTGACGCCCAGATTGAAGATGGCAGCCGTCAGCGCGGTCCAGCCGGTGTCGCTGAAGCCCCATTTGTGGATGTAGTGCACCAGCGCCGGCGAAAAGCCCTTGGGGGCATGAAAGCGCGGAAAGATGACGCCCTTTTCCGGATCGCGGCCAACGCGGAACCAGGCCAGCGCATTATAGGCGGCGGCCAGCAAGGCAGCGAGCACCGGGATGATGCTGTCGCGCAGATCGAGCAGGTACTGGGCCAGGGCGTCGAGACCGGTCGGGTACTGGATGATGCCCTTGTTGAACGCCACGGCGATGGTCATGCCCTCGCCTGCGCCAAGGGCACGGCTGGCGCGGAAGCTGGCGGCATTGTCCGCGTTGCGCTTCACGGCCACGGCCTGCTCGGTGGAGCCGACGGTGCCGGTATAGCCGGCCAGCTCCGAGATAATGGCGCCGTCCGGCAGCGTCACGCTGGCCTCCGCTGACAGGATCGGGAAGATCCAGTAATTGCCGGTGACGTTCCAGTACAGCTCGTCGTGATCCTCGAAGGACCGCGCCATGCGGCTCATGGTGTAGGTGATGGTATAGGTGTGCGGTCCATGGCGCAGCAGCACATCGGGATGGCCGATCCAGATGCGCTGGAAATCGCCCATGCGCTCGACGCGATAGGTCTCGGTGGCGCCATCGCGCCAGACGCCCATAACGTCGAAATCCGGCCGCACCTTGCCACCGTCGCGGCCCTGCATGACCACCGGAATATCGCGGTAGATCCCGCGGCGAATGTCCTCGCCCTCGGCATTGACCGCAATGGTCTCGGTAACGGTTACCGTGCCATCCACCGCCATGGCGATATCGCTGGCATAGGCGCGGATTTCCTCACGCGCCAATGCCGGCAATGCCAGCAGCAGCCCGAGCAGCAGGGCGATAAACGGGCGGTACAAGGCAGGCATGCCGGCTAGTTGAACTTGACGGACGGCACCGCCCGGTCAGCGTCGGCCTCGAGTTCAAAATACTCGGCCTTCTGGAAGCCAAAATTGTTGGCGACCAGATTGGAGGGGAAGGACTCCACCATGACGTTGAGATTGCGCGTGGCGCCATTGTAGTAGCGGCGCGCCATCTGGATTTCGTCTTCGACGGTCTGCAGCGCGGCCTGGAATTCAAGGAAAGTCGTGTTGGCCTTGAGGTCGGGATAGGCCTCGGCGGTGGCGATCAGGCGCCCCAGAGCCGATGAGAGCTGGCCTTCAGCCGCGGCGCGCTCCTCGGGTGTGCCATTGGCGGCGCTGGTGGCATTGGCGCGGGCATTGGTGACCGCTTCGAGCGTCTCGCGCTCATGGCCCATATAGCCCTTCACCGTTTCGAGCAGGTTGGGAATGAGATCGGTGCGGCGCTTGAGTTGCACGTCGATGCCCGACCAGCCCTCTTCCACCATCTGCCGGGTCTTGACCAGGCCGTTATAGATGCTGATGGCGTAGATGACCGCGATAGCCACCAGACCAAGAATGATCCAACCGATCATGATGCAGGCTCCCTCAAGCGCACTTTAACATGCTGTGGACACTGGCATTGCGCACACGCCTGCGCAATGGGCGCCGTCACTATTCCGCGCCGCCGCCGGCAGTCTGCAGCCAGGCTTCGCCGCAGCTCTTGGAGAGTTCGCGAATGCGCAGAATGTAGCTCTGGCGCTCGGTCACCGAGATGACGCCGCGCGCATCGAGCAGGTTGAAATTGTGGGCGGCCTTGAGCACCTGCTCATAGGCCGGAATGGCCATGGTCTGACGATTGGCCTGGGCGCCCTTGTGCAGGATGGCCCGGCATTCCTGCTCGGCATCGGCAAAGTGACGGAACAGGATTTCGGTGTCGGCAGCCTCGAAATTGTACTTGGACTGTTCCTGCTCGTTCTGCAGGAACACATCGGCATAGGTGACCTTGTCGTCGCCGGTGCCGCCATTGAAGTTGAGCTCCATGATGGAGTCGACATTCTGCAGATAGCAGGCGAGGCGTTCCAGGCCATAGGTCAGCTCCCCGGCAACCGGGTTGCACTCAAAACCGGCAACCTGCTGGAAATAGGTGAACTGGCTGACTTCCATGCCATCGCACCAGACTTCCCAGCCCAGGCCCCAGGCGCCGAGCGTGGGGTTCTCCCAATCGTCCTCGACAAAGCGCAGATCATGCAGCGCCGGATCCAGCCCGATCGCATACAGCGATTTGAGATAGAGGTCCTGAATGTCGGAGGGCGATGGCTTGAGGATCACCTGGAACTGATAATAGTGCTGCAGCCGATTGGGGTTCTCGCCATAGCGGCCATCAGTGGGGCGGCGCGATGGCTGCGCATAGGCAGCCTTCCAGGGCTTGGGGCCCAGCGCGCGCAACACGGTGGCGGTGTGGGAGGTACCGGCGCCCATGGGCATGTCGTAGGGCTGCAGAATGACGCAGCCCTGCTCCGCCCAGAATTGCTGCAGCGTAAGGATCAGACCCTGAAACGAGTTCCTGGGGTCCATGTAGGATGGGCGGTTGGTCATTTGGCAGTCCCTGCTAACTGGACAAACCTCTAGTTTGGCCATCCCGCAGGGTCAACGGCGTTTGTCGTCCTCATCGGGACGGAAGCGTCCATCCTGATCGCGCTTGAGGTCGATAATGCCGGGTTTCTCACGCTCGCGCTGGTCGCGTTCGCGGCGCAGGCGGCGGGCTTCCTCGTCGTCGGTCTTGAACTGGCGGGTCCAGTCGCGCCAGATCTTGGCGATGCCCAGATAGATGACAATGGCGAGGGCCAGGAAGATGAGGACGCGTAGCAGCATAGGTTAAAGCCCCAGCCGCGCCCAGACGGCGCGATCTTCGATGGTGGCGGCGATATCGGCGCTGAAGCCGAAAGCGGAAAAGCCCAGGCGCGGCAAGGAGAACAGGCCGCGCTTGGGCTCGATCAGCTTGAGCTGAACATGCTTGCCGAAGCGGCTGCGCAGGGTTTCGTGCAGGTCGCCGATGGCGTCGACCAGACCCAGTTCGACACCGCGCATGCCGGTCCACCATTCGCCGGTAAACAGGGCCTCGTCGGGCGCCTTGAGCTTGGTGCCGCGCCGCGTCTTCACCACGTCAATGAATACCTGATGAATGTCCAGCTCGACCTGTTTGATACGTTTGATGTCGCTGGCTTTCTCGGGCAGGAATGGATCGAGCGTCGACTTGTTGTTGCCCGCCGTGTGCACGCGCCGTTCGATGCCCAGCTTCTCCAGCGTACCGACAAAGCCGAACCCGGCCATGATGACGCCGATCGAGCCGACAATGGAGGACGGATCGACGATGATCTCGTCGCCGGCCACGGCGATGAAGTAGCCGCCCGACGCTGCGGCGTCCTCGACAAAGACCAGCACGGGCTTGTTGTGCTCATCGGCGAGGTCGCGAATGCGCTTGGAAATCAGCCGGCTCTGCACCGGCGAGCCGCCGGGCGAGTTGACGATGATGGCAATGGCGGGCGCCGACTTGATGGCGAAAGCGCGCTTGAGAAGTGGCGCCACACTGGCCATGTTGATGCGGCCCTGACGCTGCTCGGCGGCGATGACGCCATGCAGTTTGACCACCGGAATGACGACCCTGCCGCGTCCGGTCAGGCGCTGCAGCCAGGTCCGCGCCGTCGGGGCCAGATCGTTCATCGTCATACCTCACTTCAAGATCGACGCCAGACTTAGGGCGTAGCGCTGGGGATTACCAGTCGAGCCGGGCCGAACCGCGGAAGATTGCGTCAAAATCGGCGTGAAAACCGCGCCCTTCTGCATCGTGCAGCGACCGGCTGGCCAACAGGGTCAGCGGGGCGCGTGAGCCCTTGATGGCCCGCACCAGCACCCGGCTGGCCGCCTCGCCCGGGCGTGGCGTCAGCGGCAGCACGGTGATGGCGCCAAAGCGCTGGGCAAAGGCTCCCAGCAGCGGCGTCAGGCTGGTGGCAGGATAGATGAAGATGATTTCGCCGCCGCTCGCCGCACAACCGGCGGCCGTCTTGACCCAGCGGTCGAGCGCGGCGCCATCCATGTGGCGCGACCCGGCCCGCCCGGCGTCGCCCGCCAGCGTGCCGGCACCATCGGTAAAAAACGGCGGATTGGCGATCACGGCGTCGAAGGCATTCTCGGCCAGTCCGGCAGTGCGGCGTTCGCTGCCCTTGGCGCTGACATCGACGGCCAAGGTCCGGGCGCGTTCGCTCAGCCCGTTGTCGGCGATATTGCGTGCCGCAAGCGCCAGCATTTCCGGATTCTGATCGGCCAGGATAGCCTGCATCAGGGGCGTATGAACCAGCGCGACCAGCGCCGCCGTGCCCACGCCACAGCCCAGATCGAGCAGGCTGGTGCGGCCCGCTCCCACCGCCGCCCCGAGCAGGACGCTGTCGAGCCCGGCGCGAAAACCGTGGCGTGGCTGCGACACAGTGAGCCTGCCGCCCAAAAAGGCGTCGCGCGTCACCGTTTCATGTTTTACAAAGTCAGCAGGCTGGTCTAGGGACATCATACCCGAAAAGGCCGGTTTTGCGCGACCTTACATGCGCGAAGCCGATAGACTCAATCAATTTTGCCGGTGGCGCGTGTTGGGGTGAATAGACGGTGTCAGTGCTGACTCAGATTAAAGAGGCGCCCATCGCCACCCCGATCGACCGCTTGTTGGCTGCCACGGCCGACGACATGGCCAAGGTCAATGCGCTGATCCTGAGCCGGGCCGACTCCCATGTCGACATGGTGCCCGAACTGGCCCGCTATCTCATTGACAGCGGCGGCAAACGCCTGCGCCCGATGTTGACGGTCGCGGCGGCGCAACTGTTCGGCAAGGGCGAGGGCTCGGCGATCAATTTCGCGGCCGCCGTCGAGTTCATGCACAACGCCACCCTGCTGCACGATGATGTGGTCGACGAGAGCGACATGCGGCGCGGCAAGCCGGCCGCGCGGATGGTCTGGGGCAACAAGGCCTCGATCCTGGTGGGCGACTTCCTGCTCGGCCAGGCCTTCATGATGATGGTGGAGACCCGCGACATCGATTCGCTGGGTGTGCTGTCGGCAGCTTCCGCGGTGATGGCTGAAGGCGAAGTGTTCCAGCTGTCCAAAACCGGCGACCTGACCACGACCCCGGCCGATTATGCCGAAGTCATTCGCGCCAAGACCGCCGTGCTGTTTGAAGCGGCCTGCGAGGTCGGCGCCATCGCCGGTGGCGCCGACGCCGCCGGCCGCAAGGCACTGGCCAGTTACGGGCTGGAGCTGGGCAATGCCTTCCAGCTGGTTGACGATGCGCTCGATTATGGCGGCCAGGCCGGCACGCTGGGCAAGAATACCGGCGATGATCTGCGCGAAGGCAAGATGACCCTGCCGATCATTCTGGCGCTGGCCGAGGGCAGTCAAGCCGAACGCGAAACCATTGCCAGTGCCCTGGGCGATGCCGAGGCCACCGCCGAGCAGGTTGCCGAGGTGGTGGCAATTCTGAACCGGCTGGAAACGCTGCCGCGCACCCTGGCGCAGGCCCATGCCCATGCCCGCGCCGCGCAGCAGGCCCTTGAGGTCCTGCCCGCCTCGGAATTGCGCACCCTGCTCATTGACGTTGTCGAATTCAGCGTGCTGCGCGCCTATTAGGTGCCCGGCAGCAGCAGCGGCGCGGCAGCCACCCAGTGTTCGGGGTTGTGTTGGCGCATCAATTGCGCGGCCTGATGGGCCTGGCCGCTTGAGCCGAACAGGCCGAACACCGTAGCGCCCGAACCCGACATGCGGGCGAGCATGCAGCCCTGGGTCTGGGCCAGATGATCAACAATCTCCCCGATTACCGGCACCAGCTTGACCGCTGGCGGCTGCAGGTCATTGCGTGTTTCAGCCAGCCAGATACCGAGCTGGACCGGCCGGGTCAGCGGCGCGGGCACGGCGGGCAGCGGATAATTGTCGTGCGCCCGCAGGCGACGAAAAACATCGGCCGTGGCCAGCGGCACCATGGGATTGACCAGCACGACATGCAGTTGCGGAAAGTCGGTCAGCGGCTGCAGCAGTTCACCAATGCCGCGCGCCAGCAGCGGCGCCGAGATCAGGCAGGCGGGCACGTCAGCGCCGAGCCGGGCTGCCAGATCGGAGAGTTCAGGCACGGCAATGGGGTGGCGCGACTGCGACACCATCAGGCGCAGGGCGGCAGCGGCGTCCGCCGAGCCGCCGCCGATCCCGGCTGCCACCGGCAGGTTCTTGGTCAGGCGCAGGGCCAGGCCGGTTGCCACCGCATCGGGCCAACGTGCCCGGAAGGCCGCTACGGCGCGCGAGACCAGATTGGTCTCCCCCGCCCCCAGCCCCCGGGCGAAGGGCCCGACAATGGTCAGTGAATCGGTTGCGGCCGGCATGGCCTCGATTTCGTCAGCGAGCGCGGCGAAGACAACCAGGCTTTCGAGGTCGTGAAAGCCATCCTCCCGCCGCCGCGTCACATGCAGCGCCAGATTGATCTTGGCGGGGGCGATCTGAATGGGCGGCTCGACCACGCCGGGGCTATTCAGTTGCGTTTCCTGCCGTCAGGCCATCAGCCAGCTTCCGGGCCACCCGTTCCTTGACATGGCCATCCTCATCCATTGCCGCTGCAACATTCCACTGGAAACGCGCCTCGAGCTGGCGACCTGCCGTCCAGTAGGCATCGCCCAGATGATCGTTGAGTTCGGGGTCGTTGGGCCGCAGCAACACGGCGCGCTCAAGGGTCTGCACGGCCTCATCGATGCGGCCGAGCTTGTAGAAGGCCCAGCCCAGCGAATCGACGATATAGCCATCCTGGGGCTGAGCCTCGACGGCCTTCTGGATCATCGCCAGCGCCTCTGTGAGATGCATGTCCTGATCGATCCAGCTGTAACCAAGATAGTTCAGCACCGCCGGCTGGTCAGGATTGAGCTCCAGCGCCCTGAGGAAATCGGTTTCGGCCTCGGGCCACTGCTTGGCACGCTCATAGGCAATGCCCCGCACATAGAAAAAGCGCCAATCGGTCGGGTGGTCGCCACCGGTGATCGCCAGGGCCTTGCTATAGGCAGCCGCCGCTTCGGGGTATTGCTCGTCATAACGCAGCATGTCGCCATAGACCGATACGGCGTCGAGATCATCAGGCCGGGTAGCCACGATATTGCCCAGGCGGCGCAAGGCCTCGGCGCGGTCGCCCTGCGCATCAAGGTTCTGCGCGATGCGCACCACCGCTGTTGGCTTCATTGCCGAGGTCACCGGCACCCCATCATAGATGCGGCTGGCGGCGTCATGCTGGCCAGCAGCATCGAGCAACTCGCCCAGCGCCAGGGAAATCACATCGGCATTGGGGTCGAGATAGAGCCCCACGCGCAGGAACACCAGCGCCAGGTCAAGGCTGCCGTCGCGCGACAGGGCAACGCCGATACCATGGAACATTTCGGCGGCGCCGACCTGCACATTGGATGCAAATATGCCGGGACGCTGCCCAGCCTCGATCTGCTCGCGCACCAGGGTGACGATGGGGTGGCTCAATCCCTGGCCTTCGAATTCGGCAATAACGTCCCTGGCCTCGTCAAAGCGTCCGGCATTGGCCAGGACGCGGGCATAGACCTCAACGATGCGGGCCACGTAGGGCTCGGCCTCGAAGGCCTGGGCGGCCAGATCGATGGCCTCTTCGGTTTCGCCCGCCACCTGCGCCATCAAGGCGCGGTGGAAGACCAGAAAATCGTTCAACCCGGTCTGCCCGAGGCTGTCGAGCATGGCGTCGGCTTCGGCCTTGCGATTGCCGCCCACCAGGGCCCAGGAGCGCAGAATGCTGGCCGTGATGCCGGTAAAGCTATCCTGCCCGATGGCGCCCAGCTGGCGCTCGGCGGCATCGTAGCGGCGCTCCTTGAGCGCCTCGCTGGCTACCACCAGTTCGGCCAGCTCATTGCTGGGATCGAGTTCCAGCAGATGCTTGGCGGTGGAGGCTGCCTGTCCGATCTGCCCATCGGCGGCAAAGGCGATGAAGGCGCGTTCAACCAGCACCGGGTTCTGCCAATCGGCCTGGGCTGCCTGGTACAAATAGCGCGCTGCCTCGTCAGTGCGCAAATCCTGCAGCGCCTGCTGGCCCGCCAGATAGGCACCGGTGACACTGGCCCGCAGCATGGGCAGCAGATCAAAACTGGTTCGGGTGTCCGATTGGGCCGTCTGCATGGACGGGGCCGATAGCGCGGCCTGACCTGCCGATGTTGCCAGCAGAATGGCCATCAGGGCCGGACGCACGAAGCGGTTCAGATGCGATGTCACGACGATGTATTCTCCCTTGGCCCACGGGGCCCATTCTGGCGTCAAAGATTGGCCGTTTTGGGACCGCGCCGCAAGGCCGCCCGCGCGAGCGTGATGACGGTGTCCGGCTACATGCCGCTGTAATTGGGGCCGCTGCCCCCTTCTGGCGGCACCCAGGTGATGTTCTGGGCCGGATCCTTGATGTCACAGGTCTTGCAGTGCACGCAATTGGCAGCGTGAATGCGAAACACCGGGGCCCCGCCCTCCTCGGCCATTTCATAGACGCCGGCCGGGCAATAGAGCGGCGCCGGTTCGCCATATTTCGGCAGATTGTCGCGCACCGGCACCAGGGGATCGGCCAGTCTGAGGTGAACCGGCTGGTCTTCATCATGCGCCAGATTGGCAAGATAGACCGAAGAGGCCCGATCAAAGGTCAATTTGCCATCGGGCCTGGCGTAGGTCCTTGCGGGGGCGGCGGCCTTGGGCTTGAGCCCGGCAAAGTCGGGTTTGTCATGCCGCAAGGTGCCGAGCAGTGAACGACCCAGAAGGGCTGAAGACCACATTTCGAGGCCGCCCGCCAGCGCGCCGAGCACCGTGCCCAGCCGCGACCAGAGCGGCTTCACATTGCGCACGCCCCTGAGTTCGTCGGCAATGCCAGTCTGCAGCACGCGCTCGCTGAGGTCGGCGATGAGGTCGTGCTGGCGGCCCTGGGTGATGGCACTGGCCACCGCGTCGGCGGCCCCGATGCCGGATAGGATGGCATTGTGGATGGCCTTGAGGCGGGGCGCATTCATGAACCCGGCGGCGCAGCCGATCAGACCGCCGCCGGCAAAAGCCAGCGTGGGAATCGATTGCCAGCCGCCGGCGGTGACGGCGCGCGCGCCATAGCTGATGCGGGTCGCGCCATCGAGCAGGGACGCCACCGATTTGTGGGTCTTGAAGCGCTGGAACTCGTCAAAGGGTGACAGGGTGGGGTTCTGATAGTCCAGATAGGTCACCTGCCCGACATAGAGCTTGCGATCTTGGGCGTGATAGACAAAGCCGCCGCCGGCCGTGCGGTTGTCGAGCGGGAAGCCGAGATAATGGTCGACCTGGCCGGGCTGGTGCTTGTCGGCGGCAATCTCCCAGACTTCCTTGATGCCCAGCCCGTATTTCTGCGGGTCGTTCGCCAGCTCGAAATCGGCGATGATTTTCTTGGCAAGCGAGCCGCGCGCGCCCTCGGCGATCAGCGTATATCTGGCTTCCAGCGCAATGCCCTCGGCAAAGCCGGGCTTGGGACTCCCCGCTGCATCACGGCCGAGATCGCCCGTAATAATGCCACGCACGGGCGCGCCGCCGCCGCCCAGCACATCGACCGCTGCGGTCATGGGGAAAATATCGACACCCAGTTCGGCGGCCTGCTCACCGAGCCAGCGCACCAGATTGCCCAGGCTGACGATCACGGCGCCGGGGGTCTTGAGCTGCGGTGGCATCAGCCAGTGGGGAAAGGCGAAATCGGCCGTCTCGGTCAGCAGGTGATAGGTGTCCCGGGTGACATCGGGGCCCACCGGCGCGCCCTTGAGGCGCCAATCGGGGATCAGTGCATCGAGCCCGCGCGGGTCCATCACCGCGCCCGAGAGGATATGGCCGCCCAGTTCGGCGGATTTCTCGACCACGGTCACAGCCAGTTCGGGGTGACGCTGCTTGAGGCGGATCGCGGCGGCCAGTCCGGATGGGCCGGCGCCAACAATCAGCACATCGGTGGAAAGAGTTTCGCGCGTGCCCGCCTCTGCCATATACAATGCCCCCGTGAGCTCTGACGCGGCTGGCCGCGCCAAACGGGCTGTGACATAACAGAGAACATGACCCAAGATCACCCGCTAAATCACGACGAGATGCTCGCCGTGCTGGATTGGTATCGCGCCGCCGGCGTGGATATTGCCGTGGGCGAAGCGCCGGTCGACCGTTTCGCGCAGCGCCCGCCCGCCCGGGTGACGCCTGCTGCGGTGGCCGCGCCGGTCGCGGCAGCATCGCCCGGATCACAGCCCGTACAGCGCGCTGCCGAGGCACCGGTTCTTGGCGGCGACCCGTCAGAAGCCCGCAGTCTGGCGGCTTCAGCCAAGACGCTGGATGAGTTGCAGGCCATATTGGGCCGCTATGATGGCTGCGGGCTGAAATTGCGCGCCACCCAGCTGGTGTTTGCCGATGGCAATCCCGAGGCCGACATCATGCTGATCGGCGAGGCCCCAGGGGCCGAGGAGGATCGTCAGGGCAAGCCGTTTGTCGGCAAATCCGGACAGTTGCTCGACCGCATGCTGGCGGCCATCGGGCTGGATCGCACCAAAGTCTATATCGCCAATACCGTGCCATGGCGGCCGCCCGGCAATCGCACCCCGACGCCCGAAGAGCTGGCGCTGTGCCTGCCCTTCCTGCAGCGACAGGTCGAACTGGTGGCCCCCAAACTGGTGATGACGCTGGGCGGGCCGGCCATGCAGACGATTTTTGACACCACTGCCGGCATCATCAAGATGCGCGGCAAGTGGGAGAACCTGGCCATTGGCAACCATCAGGTTGAGGCCATCCCCACGCTGCACCCGGCCTATCTGCTGCGCAATGCACGGGCCAAGGAGCAGGCCTGGGCGGATATGCTCAGCCTCAAACTCAAGATCATCGCGCTCGGGCTGGACGGCTAGGGCCGAGGTCGGCCGGAAAATTGGGGGGCATGGCCGGTTTTCCATTGCACCGCAGGCGGAAGGCCGCACTAATGTCACCGTTGCGTGATTTGCAGCGTTATTCCCGTCCCGCACAGTCGAAAGCGTCATGGCCTCGGTAATCAAGATCTACGCCCTGTTCATGGGCTCTGCCCTACTGATGTTTGGCGGCGGGCTGCAGGGGCTGCTGCTCTCGGTGCGCGGCGCCGAGGAAGGCTTTTCCCTGCTGGCGCTGGGCCTGATCGGCACTGGGTGGTCGGTCGGTTTCGTCGCCGGCTCCATCACCGTGCCCATGGTGGTGCGCAAGGCCGGGCATATCAGGGCGTTTTCGGTGATGGCGGCCATCGGCACCATTACCATTCTGCTCAACCTGCTCTGGGTCAACGATATCAGCTGGATCGTGCTGCGCGCCCTGTCGGGGTTCTGCTTCGCCGGGGCGGCGATGATCGTGGAGAGCTGGCTCAACGAAGTCGCCGAAAACAAGAGCCGGGGCACGATCTTTTCCATCTATGTCACCATCAACATGGCCGCCTCGACGCTGGGTCAGGTGGCCATGTCGGTCACCGGCACGGCGGGCTATGTGCCGTTCGTGATCGGCGCCATCGCCTTTGCCTGCGCCATTCTGCCGACGGCGATGACCTCAAGCCCGCAGCCACGGCCGCTGTCGTCGGCCAGGATCGATATCGGTCTGCTCTACCGCACCTCGCCGGTGGCCGCGATTGCCGCGTTCTCGGTCGGCATGGCCAATGGTTCATTCGGCACGCTGGCGCCGGTCTATGGCTATCAGCGCGGGCTCGACGCCAGCGGCATCGCGCTGTTGTTCGCCATAGCCGCGATTCTGGGCGCGGTGGCGCAGATCCCGTTTGGCAGGCTGTCGGACCGCATTGACCGCCGCATCGTGATGATCGGCCTGTCGGGCTTTGCCTCGATTGTCGGCATCCTCACCGTGCTGATCAATCCCGAAGCGGGCTGGGGCATGTATGTGCTGTTTGCCGCCTATGGCTTTGCCGCCAACCCGATCTATGCCGTCGCTGTCGCGCACGCCAATGACTATGCCAGGGATGGCGAGTTCGCCAAGATCGCCGGCGGCATGCTGCTGATCCTGGGCATCGGGCTGGCGATTGGTCCGGTCGTCTCCTCGCTGATCATGAATGCCTGGTCGCCGGTGGGGCTGTTCCTGGTCACCGCCACCTTCCACGGCGCCCTGGCCGGAACCGCCTTCCTGCGCATGCGCATCCGCAAGAGCGTGGACGCCGCCGACCGCGCGCCATTCCAGCCCATGGGCAATGACCGCCAGGTGACGCCGGAGAGCATTGTGCTCGATCCACGCAGCGACGGCGACGAGATGGAAATGCGGGTCGACGAAGAGCCGGTGCCGGACGAGTTGGCCGGGTTGAATGATGAGGAGAGCCCCGATGTTCAAGACCGAACGATTTGAGGATCGGGAATTCAAGCCCCTTTCCATCGCTGTCATCGCCGTGTCCGACACGCGAACCCTCGAGACTGATACCGGCGGCGCCCTGCTGAAGTCGCTGCTGGAGGCCGATGGGCACCGCTGCGCCGAGCGGGTAGTGGTGCGCGACGATATCCAGCTGATTCGCCAGTCCGTGCAGGGCTTTGTCGCCGACCCGGGCGTTGACGTTATCCTGACCACCGGTGGCACCGGATTTTCCGGTCGTGACGTGACCCCTGAAGCGGTCGAGCCGCTGTTCGACAAGCGGATGGACGGCTTTTCGGTACTGTTCCACCAGTATTCGGCGACCACGGTGGGCACCAGCTCGCTGCAGTCGCGCGCCACCGGCGGGCTGATCGGCACGACCTTCGTGTTCTGTCTGCCGGGTTCGCGCGGCGCCTGCCGCGACGCCTGGGAGGGTATTCTTACCCATCAGCTCGATTACCGGCACAAGCCCTGCAACTTCGTCGAACTGATGCCCCGGCTGGACGAGCGCTGAGCGCCCCAACAGGAGCGGGATAAAAAAACGGCGCCCCGCGGGGCGCCGTTGACGTTTGGGCTAGTGACCCATGCCCGGCATGTTGTTCTCCGGCTTGCGAACCATGAAGGCGGTGACGATGGCGAACAGGGAAATCACCGCCCCGACCAGAAACGCCAGCTGAATGCCGCCGGCCAATGCGCTCACCGGCTCCAGCCCATCTGCCGCCAGACTGGCCGTGCGAATGGTCATCAGGGCCACGAACAGGGCAATGCCCGCCGCCCCGGCGACCTGTTGCACCGAGCCCAGAATGGCGCTGCCATGAGAGTACATGTCCATCCGCACCGAGCCCATTGCGGCGGTGAACAGGGGCGTGAAGATCAGGGCAAGGCCGACGCTGATGATGATATGGCCGGTCAGAATGGCCCAGACCGAGGTGTGCTGATCGACCCGGGTCAAGGCCCACAGGACCAGCGACACCAGTGCCGTGCCCGGCACCAGAAGCCTGGTCGGGCCGATGCGGTCATAAAGCCGCCCCACCGAAGGCGCCAGCAGGCCCATCAGCAAGCCGCCGGGCAGCAGCAGGAGCCCGGTCTGCAGCGTGTCTATGCCCAATACGTTCTGGGTATAGATGGGCAGCAGAATCACCACGCCGAACAGCGCCATCATGGCGATGGCCATGGTCAGCACCGAAACGGTGTAATTGCGGGACTGGAACGTGCGCAGATCGAGCAGCGCCTTGTCCTGCCGTGCCAGACCGATCTGGCGCCAGATGAACACCACCATGGCCACCACACCGATCACCAGCGGCAGCCAGATCGGGAAGGCGGCCCCCGCCTGCTCGCCTTCGCCCAGGCTGGACAGGCCATAGACCAGGCCACCAAAGGCCAGCGCGGAGAGGATCACCGAGACAATGTCGAGCGGCGCATAGCGCGGCGTGGTGACGTTCTGCATCTTGCGCGCCCCCAGGGCCAGCGCCGCCAGGGCGATGGGCAGCATCAGGATGAACATCCAGCGCCACTCGAAATTGGCCAGGATGAAGCCGCCAATGGTCGGGCCGATGGCGGGCGCCACCGAGATGACGATGGAGATATTGCCCATGGTCTTGCCGCGGGTTTCCGGCGGCACCAGGGTCATCACCGTGGTCATCAGCAGCGGCATCATGATGGCGGTGCCGACGGCCTGGATGACGCGGCCGAAAATCAGCAGCTCGATGCCCGGCGCAGCGGCGCAGATCAGCGTGCCAGCGGTAAAAACCGCCATGGCCAGCATGAAGATCGGGCGGGTGTTCATGCGCTGCAGCAGAAAGCCGGTAATCGGAATGACGATGGCCATGGTGAGCAGGAAGGCGGTGGTCAGCCACTGCGCCATATTGGCCTGGATACCCAGATCAGCCATCAGATGGGGGATGGCCACGCTCATCATCGTCTCATTGAGAAAGACGACGAAAGTGGAGCCCAGCAGCAGGGCAATGACCAGTTTGTTGCGCGCCGCGTTGTCGGCAGGTGCCAGCGCGCCCGGCAGCGCGGAGTCGGTGAATTGTGCTTCGGTCGTCATCAATGATTTCCCTCGGATCGGCAGGCGTCGTCAGGATGACGAACGGCCCCAGTCATATTCGACGTGGTCTTGAACTATTCCTGTGACATCGGCTGTCAGCAGAACGCTCAATCGCGGCGGCGACACCGCTGCGCAGCATCAAGGTGGCATGCGCTGGCCGGCTCGCGATGACGCGGATGTGATTGGCAGGGCGCTTGGCATAGTCGGGTTCGACGCACTCGTCTATTCGTAGCTGTGCGGACCGGGTTTGTTGGATCGATGCTGTTGCCGCCGCGCTACACCAGTGTCGGCGATCCGGTTAATGTTCTTGTTCTGTTCCAATGGAACTGCTACATCACTGAAGCGTTGTTCAGTCACGATTCGACTGCTCCAACCTCGGCAGGAGATGTTCGCATGGCCCTCTATCAAGCTCCGTCATTTGAAGCCCTCGAGCGGCTGAGCCGCAGTCGCGACGCCGATCTGGCGCGGCGCGAGCTGCTCGACGTGGACCGCATTCGCGGCCGCGGCGCGCAGAGCAATCGCAGTGGCCGCTTTGAAAAGCAGACCCGCGAATCCTTCGACGATGGCTGGGACAATGTCGAGCCGCTGTCGATCTTTGAGACGGTCGAGCATGCAGAGCGCGCCAAGACCATCATCACCTCCAATGACAGTCCCGACATCGGCTTCGAGCGCTCGATCAACGCCTATCGTGGCTGCGAGCATGGCTGTTCCTATTGCTATGCCCGGCCAACGCACGCCTTTCTGGGCCATTCGGCCGGGATCGAGTTCGAGCGCGATATCTATGTGAAGACCAATGCCGTCGAGGCGCTGCGGGCTGAGCTGTCGGCCAAGAGCTATCGGGTCAAGCCCATTGCCATGGGCACCAATACCGACCCCTACCAGCCGGCCGAGCGCAAGCACAAGCTGACGCGCGGCATTCTCGAGGTGATGCTGGAGACCAGGCATCCGGTGATGATCACTACCAAGTCCTCGCTGATCATCCGCGATCTCGACCTGCTGAGCGAACTGGCCAAGCTGGGCCTGGTCAAGGTCGCCATTTCGATGACCTCGATGGACCACAAGCTGAGCCGCCGCATGGAGCCGCGCGCCTCCTCCCCGGCCCGCCGGCTGGAAGCCATCCGGCTGCTGAGCGAAGCCGGCGTGCCGGTGGCGGTGTTTGCCTCGCCGATGATCCCGGCGATCAACGATATGGAGCTCGAACGCATTCTCGATGCCGCCGCGGCACAGGGGGCGAGCAGTGCCCAGATGATCCTGCTGCGCCTGCCCGGCGAAGTGCGCGACGTGTTCCGCGAATGGCTGCTGCGGCATTTCCCCGATCGGGTGCGCCATGTGCTGTCGCTGGTGCGCGATACGCGCGGCGGCAAGGATTATGACAGCCGCTTCGGCACCCGCATGACGGGCGAAGGCCCCTATGCCACGCTGCTGCGGCAGCGCTTCGACAAGGCGCGGGAGCGCTATGGGCTCGATGGCAAGCTGCCCGGCCTGCGCAGTGACCTGTTCACGCCGCCCCAGCTCGAAAGCGCGCAGATGAGCCTGTTCTAGGCCCGGCCCTGGGCGGTGGCGGGCCTGCGCAGCCAGGTGCCGATGAAGTCCAGCACGGCCGGATCGTCATAGCCATCAGCGGAGAGCACCGCGCCGGCGGCGCGCAATTGCGCATCGTCGAGGCTGGTGCGCATGCCGATAGTGGCCAGACCGGCGGCGGTTGCCGAGGCGATGCCGGTGCGCGAATCCTCGAAGGCGACCGAAACGGCGGCATCGGCGCCGAGCAACCGCAGCCCTTCGAGATAGGGCAGCGGATGGGGCTTGCCATGCGCCAGTTCCGCGCCGATCACCAGGGCCTTGAAGCGATGGGTGATCCCAAGCCCGTCAAGGATCAGCTCGGCATTGGCGCGCGGCGCATTGGTCACTGCCGCCATTGCGATACCGGCGGCATCGGCCAGATCGAGCAGGGCAAACAGCCCGGGGACAGCGTGGATGGAGGAAGCTGCCAGATCGCGGAACAGCGCTTCCTTGGCATCGAGCACGGCCATGCCTTGGGCGGGAGACAGACCGGGCAGCAGCGTGCGGGCAATGTCGACATTGGCCAGCCCCTGCAGTTCGCGGGCAAAGCGTGCGCGGTCGAAATGGTGACCGAAGGGCGCAAAGGCGCGGTTGAAGGCCTCCAGGTGCACCGGATCGGTATCGGCCAGCGTGCCATCGATATCAAACAGCAGCGCGGCGCCGGGCGTCGGGGTCATGAAGGGTTCCGGGGTTTCTGGAAGGGGCGTGGCTAGTATTGGGCGACCTTGCGGGCGAACGCGGCCATGAAATCGAGCGAGGCGAGCACGCCCCGCAGCGACAGTCGCACCGTATGGGTGCTGCGTTCGGCGCTGGCGGCATCTATCAAGGGGACGGTCAGGGTCATGGCATTGCGCTGTTTCATCTTCTCAAGCACCTCCGCCGTGCGGGCGGGGTCGACCACAAAGAACTGATTGAGCGTATTGTGGCGGGTTTCGAGGTCGCTGGCAAAATCGAGGCGTATGGTGGTGTCCCCGGCAAAGCTCAGCTCCAGCATTCCGCTGGTGTCGGTCTGCGCGTCATCAGCAGCAATGGTCACGGCAATATCGTGCGCACCAGTCAGGCGATTGCGCAGCACGGTCAGCTTGTAGGCTGGCTGGCCGGCGCTGTTGAATTGTTGGCTGCCGGTGCTGGCAAAGCAGGAATAGCCATAATAATCAGCCGCCCCCTCGTCGATCACATCAGGGCACGCCGCCAGCCAGTCGCGATGATATTCGCGCCATTCGCCAAAGGGATGATGGAAGGGCTCGGCGGCGATAGGGACTGCGCAGGCAAAAGCAGCGAAAAGTACGATGCCGGTCCGGAAAATCATCTGTTTCTCTTGTTCTGGTGCCCCCCGGCAGCCGCTACTATACCCATAGCCTGGGCTCGTCACAGGGTTAAGTCAGGGAGATCGACATGATTGTCACCGCGCACAAGGGTATCGTCATCTGCGAACTCCCGCCCGAGGGCGGCCTGCTGGGGGCAGACCTGACCGGCCCCGACCTCATCGGGGAGACCTATGCCGCCGACCCCGACATCATTGTCGTGCCGGTGTCCCGGCTGGCGCCCGGCTTTCTCGATCTGCAAACGCGCCTTGCCGGCGAGGTGTTCCAGAAGATGGAACAATATGGCCGGCGCCTGGTGATCCAGGGCGACATTGCCACCGCCATTGCGTCCAGCAGGGCGCTGCACGATTTCGTCCACGAGACCAACCGCCGCGGCCACCACCTGTTCGTGCCCGATGGTGAAGTTCTGCTCGCCCGGCTCGCTTGACTTGAACAGCGCCAGGACGATGCTGCGACCATGCTGATCGATTCGCCGCCCCAGACCGCTCCCGACTACAGCCATGAGGCCTGGCTCCAGGCCCGGGGCGCCCGCGTGGTTGCCGGTGTCGACGAGGCGGGACGCGGCCCCCTGGCCGGTCCGGTCGTGGTGGCGGCAGTGGTGCTCGACCCGGCCGCCATTCCCGCCGGGCTCAATGATTCCAAAAAGCTCAGCCAGGAGCAGCGCGAAATCCTGTTTGAGCTGGTGTTCGCTTCGGCCCTGGCGATCAGTGTGGTGGTGGCCCCGCCGTCGATCATCCTGGCGCGCAATATTCGCGGCGCGACGCTGTGGGGCATGGCCCAGGCCGCCTGCGGGCTCAGCCTGCGGCCGGACCGGGTATTGATTGATGGTCGTGACGTGCCGCTGGGCCTGCCCTGCGATGGGCTGGCGCTGATTGGCGGCGATGGTCGCAGCGTGTCGATTGCCGCCGCCTCGATTGTCGCCAAGGTGACGCGCGACCGGATGTGCGCGATCATGGATTGCGACGCGCCGGCCTTCGGCTTTGCCGGGCACAAGGGCTATGGCACCCCCCGGCACATGACGGCACTGAGTGAACATGGCCCCTGCCGGCACCATCGCGAGGCCTTTGGCCCGGTGACCCGGGCCCGGTTGCGGCGTCTGGCGGGCTAGCGGCGCAGCCGTTAACCCCCTGCTAACCCTACGCAAAAACGCTCCATTAACTCTGCGGCGCTATAACGGGCGTGTTAGTATTGCGTTAGGGTTAAGTGAATGTTGCGTACCGCGCGTATGGCTCCAGAAGCCGCTGCGGAAGAGGCTTCGCGTCTTCCGATCGATTCCATTCTGGTGGGTGATTGCATCGACCACATGAACGCTTTGCCGGCTGGCTCGGTGGATCTGGTGTTCGCGGATCCGCCATACAATCTGCAGCTCGAACAGGGCCTGACCCGGCCCGACCAGAGCAAGGTTGATGCGGTGGACGATGAGTGGGACAAGTTCGACAGCTTTGCCCACTACGACAAATTTACCCGCGCCTGGCTGAAAGCGGCGCGCCGGGTACTCAAGCCCGATGGCGCCCTGTGGGTGATCGGCAGCTATCACAATATTTTCCGGGTCGGCGCAGCGCTGCAGGATCTGGATTACTGGATGCTCAATGACGTGATCTGGCGCAAAGCCAATCCGATGCCCAATTTCCGCGGCACGCGCTTCACCAATGCGCATGAAACGCTGATCTGGGCCGCCAAGAGCCAGAAGAGCCGCGTCACCTTCAATTATGAAGCCATGAAACTGGCCAATGATGACACGCAGATGCGCAGCGATTGGCTGTTTCCGATCTGCACCGGCACCGAACGGCTCAAGAATGACGACGACGAGAAGGTGCATCCGACCCAGAAGCCGGAAGCCCTGCTGTTCCGCATTCTGAACGCGACCACCAAGCCGGGCGATGTGGTGCTCGACCCGTTCTTCGGCACCGGCACCACTGGCGCTGTCGCCCGCAAGCTGGGACGCCACTTCATCGGTATCGAGCGCGAAGACAGCTATATCAATGCCGCGCTCAAGCGCATTGCGGCGATCCGGCCGGGCGTCTTCGAGGCGCTGCAGTCGGTGACACCCAAACGCAAGGAAGTCCGCATTCCGTTCGGTTCGCTGATCGAGCAGGGATTAATCGAGCCGGGCGCGCAACTCTTTGACCTGAACAAACGTTACTCTGCCATGGTTCGTGCTGACGGCTCACTCGTCTCAGGTTCCCACCAAGGTTCGATCCACAAGGTCGGGGCATTGGTTCAGGGGGCAGAGGCATGCAACGGGTGGACATTCTGGCACCACGAACAATCCGGTCGCCCGACCCCAATCGATAACCTTCGGATCGGTATCCGGGCGAAACTAGAATTGATGTCGGCCTGATTTTGACCTCCAATCATTCAGGATCCGCTTGGACCGCCGGTTTGCCCCGGCGGTCTTTTTTTGTTGGTGCCACGCCACAAATTCGGTCGCAATTAAGCCAATACGACGCAATACCGGACGCTTCTGTTAACGCCCGGCTGGCACCATGGGGCCAGCAGAAGCGGGATAGAGGTTAGTGACAACACTTGTTGGCTTGAACATCGTGATCGCTGCGGTGCTTGGCGTGCTGGCGCTGCTATGCGCGGCTGCGAGTGTCACGCTGGGTCGCAATGCGACATTGGCCTGGGTGTCCGGAGCCCTGGTCAATGGCACGGTGCAGACACTGATCCTCACCTTTGGTGCCGGCACGGCAATCGAGTTCTTTTCCGCTGCGGTGCTCGCGCCGCTGGGTTTTCTGCTGGCGGGGCAGGCCATCGCGGCGCTGGTACCCGGTCTGCCCGGTCGACGCATGGTGATTGCCACCGTCGCCACGCTGTCCGCCACAGCCGTCATGCTGTGCTGGTTTGGCGCCCCCATCGCAGCACAGGCGGCAGCGTTCGAGCTGGCCTGCATCGTGGCGATGCTCGACGCCGCGTGGCGGTTGCAGCAGCGCGCATTTGGTCAATCGCACTTGCTGACTGCCCTGACCATCATGGTCTATGTGCTGGCCGGGTTCACGGTGCTGCGTCTGGCAGCGCTGCCGGTGCATATCGGGGCGGACGTCACCTTCCTCAGCTTCAGCAGATCCGGCAGCGAGGCGCTGTTTCTGAGTGCCGCCAGTCTGCTTACGCCCATCATCATCATCCTGCTGCTGGCGCGCGTCATCACCGCGACCATCGAGACCTTCCAGCACCAGTCTGAGCACGACAGCCTGACCGGGCTGTTCAACCGGCGCATGATGGATGCCATGACTGCCGAATACGGGCGGTCCGGCGCGGTGATCTTTTGCGACATCGACCATTTCAAGCGGGTCAACGATCTGTACGGGCATGAGGCAGGCGACCAGGTTATCCGCAGCTTTGCCCTGTTGCTGAACCATAGCGGCCATGTCGCGGGGCGCATCGGGGGCGAGGAATTCGCGCTGCTGCTGCCCGGCTGCGCGGCCCAGGAGGCGGCCGATATCGCCGAGAGCATCCGCATCGCTTTCCACCAGCTCACCCACGCGACGCTGCCCGAGGATGAGCGTCTGAGTGCCAGTTTCGGGGTTGCGGTACACAAGGCCAGTGAGCCGGTCCGCAAGGCGTTCGCGCGGGCCGATTCGGCGCTTTATGCGGCCAAGGCTGCGGGGCGCAACCGCGTCGTCGTTCACAATCCCCACGGTCACGTGCCGGGCACGGGCAGCTATGGCGAGCAGCGCGCTGCGTGAAGGGCGTTCCGCTGGGGTGTAGCGCCAGCCACTTCCGCAAAATCATGATCACCGTCTGGAAGATGGGTTGCTTGATCCCTACATCAGGGCAGGCACTTTAATGATCGGAACAGTGCGGGCGGATTTTTGCTGCCTGCCGTTCAGTTTGTTGCCCCCGCGTCCGCGCGCCCGCCGCGCATTGACCCAGCACTTCACCACAAGGACTTCACCATGCGCGCAGCAATCTATGACCATTTCGGAAATCCCGCTGACGTTACCCAATTGCGCGATGTCGCCCCGCCGGACCCCGGCAAGGGTGAAGTGCGCATCCGCACGATCCTGTCGTCCATCCACAATCACGATCTGTGGACCACGCGCGGCAGCTATGGCTACAAGCCTGCCCTGCCGGCCATTGGCGGCACTGAGGCGGTCGGCACTATCGATGCCGTTGGTGAAGGCGTCGATGCGGCGCTGGTTGGCAAGCGCGTCACCGCAGCTGGCATTCATGGCACCTGGGCAGAGTTCTTCATCGCCCCGGCCAATGGCGTGGTTCCCCTGCCCGACGCAATTTCGGATGAAGCGGCAGCCCAGCTGATCGCCATGCCATTCAGCGCCATTTCGCTGCTCGATTTCCTGACCGTCACGAAGGGCGACTGGATCGTCCAGACCGCCGCCAATGGCGCCGTGGGCAAGGTAATGGCCGCACTGGCGGCCGAGCGCGGCATTCACCTGGTCAATCTGGTGCGCCGGCACGAGGCGGTGCAGGCACTGGCCGATCTGGGCATGACCAATATCGTGGTGACTTCGGACGCCGACTGGATCGACCAGGTCAAGGCCATTACCGGCCCTGACGGCGCGCGTGCTGCGGTGGATTCGGTGGGCGGCGCGGTTGGCGCCGGGCTTGTCGAGGTGCTGGGCAATGAGGGCGAACTGGTGGTGTTCGGCACGGCCACTGGCGACCCCATGCCGCTCAATTCGGGCGCCATCATCTTCAAGCACATCACCATCAAGGGGTTCTGGGGCGCCAAGGTCGGCGCCGCCATGGACAATGCGAAGAAGGGCAAGCTGATCGGCGAGCTGGTGACCCTGGCCGCTCAGGGCAAACTGCCCCTGCCCGTCGGCGGCATTTTCGATCTGGCCGATGCGGCCAAGGCCATGGATGCCGCGCTGGTCCCCGGCCGCGCCGGCAAGGTCCTGCTGCGCGCCTGAGGCTCTGCTGCACCCCCACACGATGGGGCGCGCCATAATGGCGGGCCCCGCCCCTGCTGCAAGCTCCGATAGGCCCTTGTTCACCGGCCACATTGGCCATTCGGACGGGATCGCCCGCCTCCAGAAATACGCACCATTTCCATGGCAGAAAGCGACTCCGTTTCAGACACTGCAACTTGGTTGTACTTCACCCGAAAGCCGCCATAGAGTTTCACGCCGCGTTCTAGGCGGAATTAGCGACCTGTCACTAAGAAAGCGAGAGGCCTTAGCTTGAAAAGTACTGGTCGTTTCAATGCGGAATTGAGAGCGTTGCGGTCAAATAGCTATGACCGGTGCCAATCGTGCGGCGCGCAGTTGCCAAAGGATGTAGCTGCATATGCAGGCTATGCGTCTGATGGCGGCGCTCGTTATGTGGGCGAATGCTGCTTCCGGGAGATCGATGAGCTAGCGACGCACGTCTATTGGTGGTGGGAAGCCGACAAGCGCGTTGAACCTAGCACTACCCTATGGCGATACATGGACTGTTCGCCATCAGCACCCATGGCACAGATTCAGGGTTGAGCTTTAAGGAGTGTA
>NZ_JBDUUI010000014.1:0-59494 GCF_039938915.1 Devosia alba
CATAATGCCGAGAAAATTCTACTTTTGAACCCGGTCAATTGGTGGGGGGATTACCCCACGATGGCGATATCTTGCGGTTGCGGTGACGACGGTTTCCGATAGTAAACTGCGAAAGTTCCGAGCACCGTGTTCGTACGAGACATTATCGGCGTAGACCAGCAAGCTCCCAATTGATGCTGCTTCGCCAGATCACGAAAATCTTCCCATAGGTCGTCGGATTCGATGTCGGATACATAGACTGGCTTAGCAAGGAATGCGGCAGTGCCGCAGGAACCAACTACTGGTCCAATTTTCAAGCCATCTATGGCGCGGATGTATGCGTCGGGCAGACTGGGCGCTGTGCAGTGACGAAGATGTTCACCATCTGCGTCGAGCAGAAGAACTGAGGCCAAAACCTCACATTCGGAATATTGCTCGATCGTCTTCGTTAGACTGGTCAGAGTATTAGTGAGAGGTCGGTCCGAGGCTATCAGGTTTAAGGTTTCGTTCTCCGCTTCGATCAGCTGCTTTTGCCGGAGAGTAGCAGCCTCACGCTCTGTTATCCGGCTCAGAAGCGCCCGATATTCGTCGGCGATCCAGATAATAAGCGCGCATGACAGGGCATATTGCCCCAAACTGACCCATCCGAAAGCATCGTCGAGTGGAGATTGGAAACCTATCCACGCAAAACACAACCCTAGGCTTGCACAGACAAATCCCGCTGCAGCGCCTCCTAATATTGCGACGAGCATTGTTGCGACGAAAAGCGTGGCAAATGGAGGTGCATACGGATCGATGAATCCAAGGCCATAGCGCAAGCCCATTGCTACTATGGCGCAGATTGCAGCCATCACGAAGGCGCTTGCGGTGCGCGGCATCACTGTGAAAACGGGCAGCCGATCGAATACTCGCATGCCAGCTCTGGGCATAGGCTGACCTCCCTGACCTATGGCCTGATCTTATCGAATATTTACCACGTCTCAACCCCCGGCGGCTGGGGCGAACTGCAAAGGAGAAACCCAGCCTTCGGCGCAAGATTCACCCGTTCGGCATTAGAAAGATAAAGTCGTGCAGAGTTTCATAATTCTGCAATCCGGTAAGAATTCGAATTCAAGGACGTGCCAGAGGTGCATGTCGAACTGATTGACCGGCCAAATGACGCGCCCTGGGGCGTGGGCGAACCGGCAGCGGTGGTGGTCTCTGCAGCAATTTCAAACGCGGTGTTCGACGCGGCGTGTATCAGGCTGCGGTCAGTCCCGTTCAAACCGGCAAAGGTGCGCGCGGCGCTTGCAGAGCTGCGTGAGCAGGTATACTTCCCGCACAGCTAAAGCGGCTGGTCGGGCATGTCGCAGGTTCTTTCTGCCTTTCGGCGCTAATGCTCGATCAGCGCTGGAACCGGACGGCCCCCCAAAGAAAGGGCGGCAAACTGTCGATCACTGCTTCCGGAGCGGAGCGAAGTAGGCAATGCATTTTGCTGCGGACGTTTAAGCCCTCTTGATACCCCCTTCTTGTTCGCCTGACCTTGCCTTCGCTTTAGAGATCCTTAATTTTCCTAAACCATCACTCCTAATTGCTGGCGAGGTCGAACCACATGAAAATAAGAAGTACCGCAGTTCTGGCTGTACTCGCCGTCGTCGCGGTCGCGGGGTATCTGGTGTGGACCGTGCGCCAGCCTGCGACCTATCTGGTTCAAGGCGAGGTCGAGGCAACCCGCATCGACCTTTCGGCGATGGTTACCGCGCGGGTATCGCAAACGCCTGTCAGCTTCGGCGACCGGGTCAGTGCGGGCGATGTCGTGGTGCAACTGGAAAGCCCGCAACTGCATGCGCAACGTGAGGCAGCGCTGGCCGGAATCGCCGTGGCCGAGGCGAACCGCAATGTCGCGTTTTCCACCCGCCCGGAAACGATTGCCGTCTATGAGGCGCAACTGGCCAAGGCGGTGGCGGATGTGAAGCTGGCCCAAAGCAACTATGACAGGATCATCCAGCTGCGCGAAAGCTCGGTCGTGTCCCAGGCCAACCTTGATCAGTCAACCAACACACTTAACGCGGCAATTCAGGCGCAGGCTGCGGCTCAGGCCAATCTTGATCAGGCCCGCAACGGCGCCAGCGAGGAACAGAAGGCGGTCGCGGTCGCCCAAGTGGGGCAAGCCAAGGCGAATCTGACCCAAATTCAGGCCAATATCGACGAACTGACCGTCGCCTCCCCCATCGACGGCGAAGTGACGACCCGCACCGCCGAGGTTGGAAAACTGTTCAGCGCGGGCGCGCCGCTGATTTCCATCGTGGATGTGGAGCACGCTTGGTTCACCTTCAACCTGCGCGAAGATCTGTTGGAAGGGCTGGAGGTCGGGCAGCGGCTGGAGGTGCGCGTGCCTGCACTTGGGCCAGAGCATGGATCAATCCACGCGTCGATCACGGCGATCAATGTCGAAGGCAGCTATGCCAATTGGCGTGCGACCAAAGCTACAGGCGACTTCGATCTGCGAACCTTCTCGGTGCGGGCCGAGCCGACCGACGCTGTGACCGGTCTGCGCCCGGGGATGAGTGCGCTGGTCGATTGGCCCGCAACTGCCCGCAGCTTGGAGTAGTATATGGCTGATCTTCGGCAGTCTTCCGGCGTCCTGCGCATTCTGGGCCGAGAATTGCGCCAGATCGCGGCGCGTCCAGCGCTGGCCTTCATGCTGGTTCCTATGCCGCTATTGATCTTCCTAGTCCTCACGGCGGTCTTTGCGCCGGGTCTGCCGCGCGACTTGCCAGTTGCGGCGGTGGATCTCGACGGCTCAACCCTTTCGCGACAGATCGTGCAGATGGTCGATGGCGCGTCGGATGTGGCGGTCACGGAACAGGTGCCCACGCTCAGCGAAGCGCGCGAGGCGCTCGTTGCACGGCGGGTCTATGCGATCCTGATGATTCCGGCGGAAATGGAGCGGGATTTGCAACTGGGCCAAAGTCCCGAGGTTGTGATCTTTTCCAACAATCAATTCATGGCTCCGGGCGGTATTGCCGCGCGCAGCATCGCCACGTCGGTGCTGACCTTTTCCGCCGGGGTTTCCTTGCGTTTGCTTGAGGCGCAGGGCGTTGGGCCGGACCGCGCGATGGAGCTTCTGACACCGATCCCCGTCCAGCAAAGTCCGCTGTTCAACCCCTCGCTCGAGTATATCCGGTTTCTGCTGTCATCAATTATTCCGACCGTCATGCAGATTTTCATCTGTGCCGCCGCCGTGCTGTCATTTTCGCGCGACCATCACGCACCGGGCGGCATGGCGCAGCTTTTGCCCCAGTCGGGCACCACCACTCAGGCGATGATCGGCAAATTGCTGCCTTATACCGTTCCGGGAACCTTGGTGCTGCTGCTGGGCGATGTTTTGTTGTTCACCTTTTTCGGCGCTGATTTCCGCGGCAACGTCTTCGTGTTTTTCTTTAACGGTCTGATCTTCATTTTGACCTGTCAGGTGCTTGGAGCATTGATAGCGCTGTTGGCAAAGGATGCGACCGGGGCTTTGGGGATGATGGCGGTGATTGTTGCCCCGGCGTTCGGGTTTGCCGGCGTTAGCTTTCCGCGCTTTGGGATGTCTGAGTTTGCGCAAGCCTGGGGCGCGATCATCCCCCTGACGCCCTATCTTGAATTGCGCACCGACCAGACCCTGCGCGGCGCTCCGCTGGAATATTCCCTGCCCTCAATGCTGTGGCTTTTCGCGCTGCTCGTCATCTACACGACGCTTTTGTGGATCATGATGCGCCGGGCCGCGCGCCCAACGACCTCGGCGGAGGACAAAGCATGATCGCCCTGCGCAATTTCCTCGCCGAAATCATCTCCGCGCTGCGCAACCTGTTGGCGGACAGCAGCGCACGTATGACGATGATTGCCGGAATTCTGATCTATAGCGCACTTTATCCCCAGCCCTTTGTCAGCGAAGTGCTGCGTGATGTGCCGGTTGTCGTGATCGATCAGGACAATTCCAACGAAAGCCGCAGCTTTCTGCGCCAGATCGACGCCACTGATCAGGTCGCCATCGTGGCGGCGGTGCCGAATATGGAGGCTGCTCGCGATGCGTTTTTCCGCCGCGAGGTTTACGGCGTGATCATCGTTCCGGCCGGGTTTGAAAGAGATATTCTGGGCGGAACTCCCGCGCCGGTGGCGGCCTTTAGCGATGGCAGCTATTTGTTGATCTATTCCAACGTCATGGGGGCGGTCACGACGGTGGCGCGAACTATGGGCGTGCAGGTGAACCATGCCCGGCTGAGCGCAACTGGCATGGATGATGTTCAGGCACGCGCGGCGCTGGCACCCGTCACCGTGACCAGTATTCCGGTGTTCAACCCGCAGGGCGGCTATGCAAGCTATGTGGTGCCCGCGTCGTTTGTTTTGATCCTGCAACAGACTCTTCTGATGGGGATCGGCCTGCTGCATGCCGGACGTAGACCGCCAACGGGATTGGCGATGTGGGCGACACCCGTAGCCTATGTCGGTCTCTATCTGGGCTGGACCGTCTTTACCCAGCTACTTTTACCGGTGCTCTATGGCATCCCCAGAACCGGCGAAGTTGGCACGCTCATGCTGATCGTACTGCCGTTTTTGGCAGCATGTACTGCCATGGGATTTGCCCTCGCGCTGGTCATTCCGTGGCGTGAGGGCGTGGTGTTCTTTCTGGTGGTGATGGGCGTGCCGTTGTTTTTCCTGTCAGGCATCGCATGGCCGATCGAAGCGATTCCCGAGCATCTGCGGATGCTGTCGCTTCTGGTGCCATCCTCCAGCGCGATTTCGGCCTTCGTCGCAGTCAATCAGATGGGTGCCACACCACAGGACATTGCCGGTGCGGTGCAACTTCAGATCGCGCTTGCTTTTGGCTACACGTTCTTGGCGCTCTTGATATCCAGGATAACCAGAGAGAAGCACAGACGGCAGGTTTGAGTTTAGGTGAGGTTGCGGCGACCACCGGTTTGCGATGGCAGCGCAAATTGCGGGAGACGGGATCAGTCGCGATGCCGGCCGTGAAAACGATGGTAACCGGAAACGGAATGAACTTGATGAAAGTCCCTGACCGCAGGAAACCTGCGGCCGTCAGCATGAGTCCGGACAGCAGTGTGGCGAAGATTAGCCCGTCCATGCCGTTCTGGGCCACGGTCGCGGTTACAAGAACAATGAAGGCACCGGCGGGGCCCGCCGAACTGCAAGCGCGACCCGCCAAGCGGGGAGACCAGGAATCCGCCGATGATCGCCGTATAGACCGCTTGCGCCGGCGTCGTGCCAGAGGCGATGGCGATCGCCTTTGACAAGGGCAGCAACGATGGCAACGGTCAGCCCGGCAATGGCATCGGCCCGAAACTGCGACGGGCCGTAGCCCTCTCGCAAGACTGTCACGATCTTGGGTGTATAGGGTTCGGCAAAGCTCGGCGCATCGCCGTTTCTATTGGTCATGTCTTTCATTTCTGGGCCGCGCCTTGGTCAAGGGGGCGGCGAGATCGTTTATTTGTCGCCGTCGCGGGCTTACTTTGTACAGTTGAGGGTTTCGTGAAGTTGGATTCAGACGCATGGGCAATCGCCACACCCACGCTCGTCCGATGGCGTAAAGTATTTTTCTCTTCAATATGAATTACTTAGGGTTTCATAGAGCACTCTGCCCGACATGTATTCGGGCCAGAGAAGGTTCGACGGGGGTCCCGTTCCCTCCGCCATCTTGCATCGGTAGAAACTGTCTGCGCCAAGCCACTATGGGTGCTCGGCGACGACCTGCGACGCGCCAGCCGGCATACTGCGCACATACCAGTAGATCAGGCTGCTGAGCACTGCCGCGCAGAAGCACCACACCGAGGGTAGGTTCAGGGCGAAAAAGCTGGCGGCAAAGCCGAAGCCGGCAAGATTGGCGACGCCGATCCAATGCAGGCGATGATCGCTGGCGATAAAGAACGCACCGCAAACCACCAGCAAATACACCATCTCCATGCCCGGCCAGGTGCCCGCTGGATTTTGATAGACTAGGCATTGATGCTCCACCTGGACCGAGAAGCCATATAGCCCCATCACCACCAGGGTGTAGATGGCGATCCCCACGCCCGGAACCAGCAGGCCGCCCATCAGGCGGCGCCGTGTCTTGTTGGGTTCCAACAGCATCAGGCTGAGGGGGAACAGGATCGGCCAGAGAACGCCGATGAAAAAAGCGTAGAACTGAGCGAGCCCGTACAGTTCGGAACTGGCCTCTGTCTTGGCCAGCGCCAGCCAGATGAAGCCCTCGGTCAGTTGCTGGATGCCGAACAGCAACGGCACCGCTGCGAGTAGTCGCATCTCAGGCTGTCGGGCCTGCCTGACGGCCAATATGCCGATCGTCGAAATCACGAGGCCAGTGGTGAAACTGACCGGAGCGGAAAAGCACATCATGCAACCTGTTCTGCGCGCGGAGAGGGGCCGCATGGATGTGCGGTTGCCAGGGACGGCGCACCACGGCGCACCGTCCAGTGACATTGGTCTAGCAGGAAGCGGCCGGCGGGCCTATTGATCGCTGCGCTGAAGATTGACGGGCCAGCCGGGCCGTCTGGACCGGTCCGGTGCGATCATGTATCTGTGCCCCGCGCGCGCGCGCCCCATATCACTGGCGACGCTGCAGACGCCGATTTCGAGATAGGAACTGCCCGTGAGCCGCAAGGAATTTGAAGCGTCAAAAATGCGCCGGCTGAAGCGCATTGCCGGTCGCCATGGCCTGACCATTCTGACGGCCGAGAAGCTGACGGCCAAGATGGGCAAGGGCGGCCACGCCATTCGTGAGGACGAGAGCTTCAAGGTGATTTTCGGGGACAAGCCGCTGCCGTTCTCGGCGACCTTTGAGGAAATCGAAGCCTATGTCGAGAAACTTGAAGCGGACGAAGAGTAAGCGTCGCTGACCTTGATGGCAATCGTCTGACAGTGCCAACGCACCAAACTTCATTATTTGTTCCGTAACAGGAATCGCGGCACACTGCCTCTATTGGCTACCTTTGGAGGCGCGTTATTGTGTTTACTCTGATCAACGCCGACGTAGAAGACGACGACGCCGAAATCACCGATCCCCAGGAAATTGCAGAATTGTTCGCTGCCATCGCCACCGTTGCCATTGAGGCAATTGGCGCCGGGCAGGCACGGCAGCTGTTTGATGCTGTCGTCGAACAGGAGGGCAAAGACCCCAATTAAGCGCCGCACAACGCACCGACCCGGCAGGTTAATCTAGCCAATATCGCGCGGCGATTGCGGCACTGACAAACGGTCTTCCGAGCCCGGCAGAGTTCCTTGGCTTATCGACCGGATTGACTGCTCCGGGCTGGTCCGACAGGACTAGCCGCATGTTGCGCCCAGGAGGCCGCCTCGTGACCGGTTCGTCTGTCACCGATACATTCCCCACGCCGACCATCGCACCGCTGGGCGACGCCGCTTTATTGGTGCGCTTCGGTACGGCGTTGACCGATTCTGCCAACCGGGCGGCAATCGCGCTGGTGGCCCTGCTGCAGCGCGCGCCCGTGCCCGGCGTGGTCGAAGTGGCACCCAGTCTGGTGTCGGTGCTGCTGCGCTATGATCCGCTGACGGCAGCGGCAGCCGATATCGCCGCAGAGTTGCGGCTGCGTCTCTACGCGCTGGCCGCTGCCGCACCGCCGCCCGGACGCGAATGGACCATCCCCATACGCTTTGACGGCCCCGACTTCGATTCGGTTGCCGATGCCCTCAAGCTGCGGCCTGCAGCGTTCATCGCCGCGCATAATGGCGCGCCGCTGCGGGTTCTGGCCACCGGCTTCGCGCCGGGCTTTGTCTATTGCGGGCTGCACGCCGAGGCGCTGGTGCTGCCGCGCCGCACCGAGGTCCGGCCGATGGTGCCCGCTGGTACGGTGTTGTTTGCCGCCGGGCAGACGGCAATCACCGCCACCGAACTGCCGACCGGCTGGCATGTCATCGGCAGCACGGAGTTCAAGAATTTCGATCCGGCAGCCGAGCCGCCCACACAGCTGTCGCCAGGTGACCGCGTCAGCTTCACGGTTGCGCCATGAGCGCCATCATCACCATCACCCGCGCCGGGCCCCTGACCACGGTGCAGGATGCCGGCCGGTTCGGCCAGCTGCGTCATGGCATCAGCGCATCGGGACCCATGGATGGTGTGGCCTACCGCCTGGCCGGCGCGCTGGCTGGCGCCGATCACGGCGGCATTGAAATCACCATGGCCGGCATCGGGCTGCGACTGCAGAGCGGGCAATGCCGGGTCGGCCTGGCCGGCGGGCGCTTTGATGCCCGGCACAATGGCGTGATGCTGGACTGGCCGGGAGCCGTCTCCCTGGCAGCGGGCGATGAATTGACCGTCATGCCCGGCACTGTGGGCAATTACGGCTATCTGCGCTTCGATGGCGCGCCAGTGCTGCCGACCATCATGGGCAGCCTGGCCACCAGCAGCGGGGCGCGACTCGGCGGTCTTGAGGGGCGGCCGTTGCAGGTGGGTGACGTGCTCGAACTGGCCGACGCTGCTGGCCCGGCGCCGCAGGCGGTAACGGCGCGGCAGGCCGAGACCGGTCCGATCCGCTTCGTCTGGGGTCTGCATGCTGACCTGTTCGCCAGCCCGGTGCGGCAACGCTTCGTTACCACGCCCTTTGTGATCTCACGGCAGCTGGATCGCATGGGCGTGCGGCTGACCGATGCTGGCGGCGTCTTTGCCGATGCCACCATCCTGTCGCTGGCGTCGGACGCCATTGTCCCCGGCGATATCCAGATTCTGGGCGATGGCACGCCCATCGTGCTGATGCGCGACCACCAGCCCACTGGCGGCTATCCGCGGATCGGCACCATTATCAGCGCTGACCTGGATCGCTTTGCCCAATTGCGTCCCGGGACCGATGTTGCCTTTTCATCGGTCAGCGTGGTCCATGCCCAACAGATCCTGCGGAGCCAGAGTCCATGATTTCGATCGATCTCAATGCCGATCTGGGCGAAGGCACCGGTCATGATGACGATTTGCTCGCCATCGTCTCGAGCGCCTCGATCGCCTGCGGTGGCCATGCCGGTGATGCGGCAACCATCCGCCATATCCTGAAGGTCTGCCGGGCCCGTCAGGTGCGGGCAGGGGCCCATCCTGGCTATGCCGACCCGAAACGGTTCGGTCGCTTCCGGCTGGTGATGCCGCTCGCCCAACTGCTGGGTCAGATTCGCGAACAGCTGTTCCTAGTGCGCTTCATTGCCGATGAGGTCGGGCACCCCATCGAATATGTGAAGCTGCATGGTGCGCTGGCCAATCAGACGGCCGAGGAACTGGCGTTTGCCGTGGGAATTTTTGCCACCATTCAGGCCATGGACCCCAAAATGGCAGTTCTGGTGCTCGACAACAGCCAGCAGGTGCGCGCCGCCAAGGCTGTCGGCATGCCGCTGATCCGCGAGGCCTATGCCGACCGCGCCTATACCGCCGACGGCCTGTTAGTGCCGCGCAGCAAGGCCGGGGCGGTAATCGATGATGTGGATGCGGTGATCGCCCGCTGCCTGCGGCTGGCCAAGTCCGGTGAACTGGTCGCTATTGATGGCACCGTGCTGCAATCGGCAGCACGCTCGATCTGCCTGCACGGCGATACGCCTGGCGCTGTCGATCTGGCGCGCGAAGTGCGCAGTGCGCTGGAAGGCGAGGGGATTGCGATAGCCGCCAACGCCCCTGAGGCGCCCGACAACTAGAATTTACCCTGGGCCTCCCGACGGGGAGAGGTGAGATCGGCGGAATGCCTTTAGTCAAAAGACCCAGGGTAGAGCGAATCGGTCCGGGGACCGAAAACTGGTGTGCTGGCGGCTAGATCGCCAGGTATTCGTGGCGGAGCTCGGTATTGTCGAGCACCTCCTTGGCGGTGCCGGCAAAGGCCACTTCGCCGGTGTCCAGAATGACGGCGCGGTCGGCCAGCTTGAGCGCGGCCACGGCATTCTGTTCGACGATGATGGTGGTGATGCCCAGCGGCTTGATCGAGTGCAGGATGCGCTCGATCTCGTGCACGATCACCGGCGCGAGACCTTCATAGGGCTCATCGAGCAGCAACAGCTTGAGATTGCGGGCCAGGGCCCGGGCAATGGCCAGCATCTGCTGCTCGCCGCCCGACAGGGTTACCCCCTCCTGCTTGCGACGCTCGGCCAGGCGCGGAAAGCTCTCATAGATCTGATCGATGCCCCAGCCGGTGCCGGGGGCCACCTGGGCCAAGAAGATGTTTTCCTCGACCGTCAGACCCGAAATGATCCGACGGTCCTCGGGCACCAACTGAATGCCGGCCTGGGCCGCCTGATAGCTCTTCATCTGGTGGATAGGCTGACCATCGAGCCAGATTTCGCCCCGACGCATCTGGGGATCGTCGGTGCGGGCAATGGTGCGCAAGGTGGAGGTCTTGCCGGCGCCGTTGCGACCAAGCAGGGCGAGAATTTCACCCTTGCGCACATCGAGCGTGACACCTTGCACGATATAGCTTTCGCCATAATAGGCGTGCACATCGCGGACCGAGAAAAAGGGCCGGGTGGTTTCAGTCGCAGCAGCGTGGCTGCCAGTGGCAATCTGAGTATCCATGACCATTGTGCTCATACGACTTCGCCTCCGAGATAGGCTTCCTGCACTTTTGGGTTGCCACGCACCTGATCGGGCGTGCCATCGGCAATGATCCGGCCTTGTGCCAGTACCGAAATCTTGTCTGCCAGTGAGAACACCACATGCATGTCGTGCTCGATGATCACCTTGGTCATGCCGCGGCTCTTGATCTTTTTGAGCAGTTCAATCGTGGTGTTGGTGTCATGCCGGCTCATGCCGGCGGTGGGCTCGTCCAGCAGCAGCAGGCGCGGATGCTGGATCAGGCACATGGCCAGCTCCATCCGGCGCTTGTCGCCCCGGCTGAGGCTGCCGGCGCGGTCTTTCTGGCTGCCCAGCATGCCGACGTCTTCGAGCATGTGTTCGGCTTCCGCCCGGACCGCGCTTTCATGCTCAAGCGAGCCGAGCATGTTCAGTTTGAAGGCGCCGTCACGTTTGGCCAGCGCCGGGATCATCACATTGTGCAGCACCGACAGGTCAGCAAAGATCTCGGGCGTCTGGAACACGCGGGAAATGCCCAGCTGGTTGATCTGAAACGGCTTGCGCCCGGTCAACACGGTTCCGTCGAACACCACCTGGCCGCTGGTTGGCGCCAACTTGCCGATAATGACATTGAGCAGGGTCGACTTGCCGGCACCGTTGGGGCCGATGATGGCGTGGGTCTGGCCTTCCTCGACCTGCAGGTCGATATCGGCCAGGGCGTGCAGTCCCCCGAAGCGCTTGTGAACGTCAGCAACATGCAGGACGACATTGGGTTGGGTCATGATCGTACGTCCTATTCAGCTGGCTGTGGCTGCGGCGAGGTGGATTCCGGGCTGGCCGGGGGCTTGCTCTTGGGTGAGACGAGGGTGGTGATGCGTCGCACACCCTCCATCACGCCGCCGGGCAGGAACACCACGATCAGAACGAACACCAGTCCGAGCGTGAGGAACCAGCCTTCACCAACAAACTTGCCACTGACCACAACCGCCGTATGGTCCAGTCCGTCAGGCAGGAAGCTCCAGAACCGGGCGAGGATGGAATCATTGAGGGCCGAGAAGATGTTCTCAAAATACTTGATTATCCAGGCACCAAGGACCGGGCCGACCAGCGTGCCAGCGCCGCCCAGAATGGTCATCAGCACCACTTCGCCCGACGCGGTCCACTGCATGCGCTCGGCACCGGCCAAGGGGTCGGTCACCGCCAGCAGGGCACCGGCAAGGCCGGCATACATGCCCGAGATGACGAAGGCCGCCAGGGTATAGGGGCGCGTATTGACGCCCGTGTAATTCATCCGGGTCTGGTTGGATTTGATGCCCTTGAGCATCATGCCGAAGGGCGAGCCGGTAATGCGCTGGGCAATGAAGAAGGTGAAGATCAGGAAAGCGGCGCAGAAGTAGAACCCGGCAAAGCCACCAAGTGACTGGCCGAGCAGGGTCGGCACAGGCTGGCCGGGCATAGCGTCACCGAACACACGATCGAGATAGCGTGGATCGTTGATGGTCAGTTGCAGCCCGGTTTCACCATTGGTGATCGGCGTCAGCACGGAGTAGGCGAGGTTGTAGCTCATTTGCGCGAAGGCGAGCGTCAGGATCGAGAAGTAGATGCCCGAGCGGCGCAGACTTAGATAGCCGATGATCAGGGCGAAAACGCCCGAGACCACGATGGCGAAAATCATTGCCGGAATGGCGTCGAGGCTGAGCAGCTTGAACGACCATACGGCAGCGTAGGAGCCGACGCCGAAGAAGGCGGCGTGGCCGAAGCTGAGATAGCCGGTGAGGCCGAACAGGATGTTGAAGCCGACGGCAAAGATGCCGAAAATCATGAAGCGCTGCAGCAGATCGGGGTAGGCGGCCCCGAAGGGTTGCAGCCAGATCGGCATGGCGAGCACCACGGCGGCGAAGCCGAGCAGGAGCATTAGATCGTTGCGGGTCATGGTGCGCATCTCAGGCCTCCATCACGCCACGCCGACCGAACAGGCCACGCGGCAATACCAGTAGAATGACGACGGCGACGAGGTAGATGATGACCTGATCGATGCCGGGGATGAGGGCCTTTACCTGCGTCATTGACGCAAAGGACTGCAGGATGCCGAGCAGGAAGCCCGCAGCCACGGCGCCGGGCAGGGAGCCCATGCCGCCAACCACCACCACGACGAAGCTGAGCACCAGGAAGTCCATGCCGATATGGTAATTGGGCGGCAGCAGCGGGGTGTACATCACCCCGGCCAGGCCAGCCACAACAGCCGCCAGTCCGAACATGATGGTGAAGCGTTTGTCGATATTGATGCCGAGCAGGCCCACTGTCTCCCGGTCGGCCATGCCGGCACGAACGACCATGCCAAAGGTGGTGAACTGCAGGAAGGCGAAAACACCGCCGATGATGATGAAGGAGAACAGGAAATACACCAGGCGCCAGATCGGGTAGGTGATGACATTGGCCTGCATGCCCAGGAACGCGCCGATATCGGCTGCGCCGCGCAGGTCCGACGGCATGGGCTGGGGAATGGGATTGGGTCCGAAAAACGACTTGATCAGCTCTTGCGCCACAATGGCCAGACCGAAAGTCACAAGGATCTGTTCGGCGTGGGGGCGTTTGTAGAAGTGCTTGATGATACCGCGCTCAAGCCCGATGCCCACCAGCAGCATGATCGGAATGGTGATGATGATCGATGCCGGTACTGAGTAATTGACCAACACGGCGCCGAAATCGCCGAACCAGGCTTGCACCAGCGGTGCGCGCACTTCGAGGGGGGCCCCCCACGGCGAAAGCTGGGTGGGATCGATGGTGATGGTTTCCATCGTCAGGAGCTGCCGGAACAGCACTGCGCAGAAGGCGCCGAGCATGAACAGCGCGCCATGGGCAAAATTGACAACACCCAATGTGCCGAACACAAGGGTCAGGCCGAGCGCGATCAGCGCGTATGCAGCGCCCTTGTCGAGGCCATTGAGAAACTGAAGAAAGATGACGTCGAACATCGTGTGCTCCTAGAGATGCGGGCGGCCAAAAGGCCAGTGCCCACCTGTGCCATCGTCACCACCGGGTCTGTCCCGGTGATCCATACGATGTAGACCATCGCGATGGATCGCCGGGACAGCCTGGCAATGACGGTGGTGGAGGGGCAGGTTTCCCTGCCCCTGTTGCATCAGCAGAGCGGCGCGGGCTCTGCCGGGCCGAGATCGCCGCCGAAGATGGCCGGGTCGTAGGTCACGACTTCGCGGTCGACTTCCTGCACGATGTTGAGCACGTCGTATTCGCTGGTCGGGTTGTCGTTACCCTGCACCACCAGAATGTTCTTCATGCACTGATGGTCTTCTGCACGATACAGCGTCGGGCCATTGCCCATGCCGTCGAACTCGTGGCCTTCCAGCGCCTTGATAACTTCAGGCGGATAGAAGGTGCCAGCGCGTTCGCAGGCATCAGCGTACAGTAGTGCCTGCACGTAAGCGGTGTGGGCAGCCTGGGATGGCGGCGCACCATAGGCAGCGCCAAACGACTTGGTGAAGGCGACAGTCCCTGGATCCTGCAGGTTCCAGTGCCAGTTCGAGGTGCCGAAAATGCCCTTGATATTGGCGCCGGCGCCCTTGGCCATCAACTCGGAGAACAGCGGAACCACGATTTCGAAGTTCTTGCCGTTCGCCTGACGGTCACGCATGCCGAACTGCACGGCCTGAGTCAGCGAGTTCACCATGTCATTGCCATAGTGGTTCAGGATCAGCACGTCGGCGCCCGAATTGAGCACTGGCGTGAGGAACTGCGAGAAGTCGCCTGCGCCAAGTGGCGTACGCACGGCTTCGACAGTCTCCCAACCGAGCGCTTCGGTGGCAGCCTTCATCGATTCTTCCTGAGTCCAGCCCCAGGTGTAGTCCGCCGTCAGGTGATAGGCGCGGCGGTCGGTGCCATATTCCTGACCAAGCACCGGACCAAGGCCGATACCGGACTGGTAGGCGTTGAAGAAATGGCGGAAGCCGTAGCGACGCTTATCCTTGCCGGTGGTGTCGTTGGAGTGGGTCAGGCCCGCCATGAAGATGACGCCCAATTCCTGGCAGAGACCCTGCACAGCAATAGCCTCGCCCGAGGACGAACCGCCGGTGACCATGATGGCACCATCGCGTTCGATCATGCGAGTGGCGCCAGCCCGGGCAACGTCCGACTTGGTCTGGCTGTCGGAGGTCACAAAGGCGACCTTCTTGCCCAGAATGCCATTGCCCTTGAGGGCAGTCGGGGTCAGCACGTTGATGAGCCCGCCATCGCCTTCGCCATTCAGGTGCTGAACAGCTAGCTCATAAGCCTTCTGCTCGTCGGCACCCTCTTCCGCATAGGCACCGGTAAGTGGGAGATTGAGGCCGAAGGTTACGGTATCGCCGGTTGGATTGTTGCAGAATTCCTGCGCCCATGCGCCCTTGGTAAAGATTGCGGGCATAACGCCCGTGCCGATAATGCCGGCCATGCCGGTCTGCAGCACACGCCTGCGCGACAAGCCACGCTTCAAAAGTGTCATCGATTTCCTCCTTTTGGCGCGGGGCAACTGATACTTGGCCAGCCGCTCACCGCCCCTTGAGTATTTCCTCTATAGAAAACGGCGGCAATAGGGCGTTGTAATTGCAAGGACATTCTGTCAATTATTGTTATAAATCGGATGCTTTCCTGTAAATTAGTTGACACGATCGTCAGGGGCGGAGGAGACAATCATGCGCGCACCAATCGGTTTTCGCATCAGCAACAGGCGGAAATCGCTCAAGATTTCTCAAGCGGGGCTGGCCCGACTGGTGGGCATTTCCCCCAGCTATCTGAACCTGATCGAAAACAACAAACGCGATATTGGCGGGGCGCTGCTGAACCGTGTCGCGACCCAATTGGAGATCGATGTCGATGAACTGGCCGGTCGTACCGAGCAGAAATTGCTGCAGGACCTCGAAGAAGCATTCGCGGACCCAATTGTCGAATCGCTGCCATTTCGGCCCGACGAGCGGCGTGATCTGGTGGCCCAGTACCCAGCCAGCGCGGCTGCCCTGGCGCGGCTGCACCGGGCCTATACCGATGCCGTCTCCAATGCTGATGCCTACGCTGATCGTCTCCGCTCAGATCCATTGCTGAGCCAGTTGCTGCACCAGATCCTGTCTGGCGTTACCGCCATTCGCTCCAGCGCGGAAATTCTGGAGGATGTGACCGATCTGGACGATGCCGAGCGGCAGCGCTTTCTGAACGCCATCCGGCGGGGGTCAATAACGCTGTCGGACGTGGCCCGCAATTTGATCGGTCAGTTCGACACCTCCAGCGAGATCAGCCGCAATGTGTCGCCGGCGCGAGAAATCGACGACATGATCATCGAGCGGCAAAACTATTTCCCTGACCTTGAGGACGTGGCCGACAGCCTGCGGCTGGAGGTCGCCAGGATCGGTCCATTCAATGTGGCGACACTGGCGGCACTGCTCGAGGACAAATTCGGCGTGGTCGTGGTCTTTGGTGGCCCGGCGGACGATCCCGGCTTTCCCGGCCAGTACCAGTTCGACTCCCAAACACGCCGCATGTGGTTCCAGGGGGCGACGACTTTGGCGACCCGCAAGTTCCAGCTGGCACGTCTGTTCGGGGAATTGGCGGCGGCCGATGCCATCAACCAGACGATGCAGAGCGCTGTGCTTTCGACCTCAACTGCGCGCCGGTTCGCGTCACGCGCCATCGGTTCCTATCTCGCCGGTGCGATGGTGTTTCCCTATGAGCGGGTATTGGCGGACGCCGAGGCCAGCGCCTATGACATCGATTACCTCGGGCAGGTTTATAGTGCCAGTTTTGAGCAGGTGGCCCATCGCCTGGTGACCCTGCGCCGACCGGGCCATGAGGGGGTGCCATTCGGCTTCCTGCGCTCGGATCCTGCCGGGCGTCTCACCAAGCACTTTCCCCTGCCGGGCCTGTTATTGCCCAACAGTGGCCATGCCTGTCCGCTGTGGGCGATCTATGGTGCCTTTCGTACGCCCGAGGCTCTGTTGCGGCAGGTGGTGCGCTTTTCCGATGGCTCGCGCTATTTGTTCCTCGCCCGTACCGTGCAGCACCGCACGGCGGCCTTTCGCGAGCAAATCGTGGCATCCTCCGTCATGCTGGCTTGCGATGTGCTGCACGCAGACCGCACCATTTACGCCTCGGGGCTGGATCTGAATGATCACTCGGCCGACATTCCGGTAGGGCCGAGCTGCCGGCTCTGTACGCGTCGTGACTGCGCCAGCCGGCAGGAAGAGACGCTGTCATCCGATATTGCCGCCTCGCCCACACGGGCGCCCCTGCTGCCATCGGCATTTACGCTTGGCGATCACCACTGATTGCGGTTAAGTGATCGGGCATTCGCGGAGGGGAGACCGCGTCTGACAAGGGGGAAATTTGGCAATCGACATACTTATTGCTGAGGATGAACCGAGCATTCTGGAATCGCTCGACTTCATACTGCGCCGTGCCGGCTACAGCATCCGTTCGGTGACCGATGGCGATGCAGTGCTGGACGCGGTGCGGCGAATGACGCCACGCCTGTTGTTGCTCGACGTCATGCTGCCCAGACGCAGCGGCTTTGACATTCTCAAACAGATCCGTGCCGATGTGGAACTGCGCGATTTGCCGGTGCTCATATTGACGGCCAAGGGCCAGCAACAGGATCGCCGGACGGCCGATGAACTGGGCGCTGATGGCTTCGTGACCAAGCCCTACGCCAATGCCGATGTTGTTGGCGCGGTACGGCAATTGTTGGGTGGGCAAGGTGGAACGGCGTAAGCTGGTTGCCAGCATGCTGGTGCTGACGGTGTTTGGAACGGTGCTGCTGGTGCCGCCCTTGGTCTACGTGTTCAACCAGCCGATCAGCCATTCCGGCATCCCCCAGATCGTTATCTATCTGTTCGGCGTCTGGCTGCTGCTGGTTCTTGGGACGGCAGCGCTGGCGCGCCAACTGCCGGACGAGCCTGCCGATCCTGCCGCCGAGCGGGAGACCGACTAATGCTGTCGGCCGATTTCGTCATCGCCACAGCGGTTGGTTATGTTGGTCTGCTGTTTGTGCTGGCGTTTTTCGGTGATCGGCGGGCCCGGTCGAACAAGAAATCATTTCTGCATTCGCCTGCGGTCTATACCCTGTCCATTTCGGTGTACTGCACCAGCTGGACGTTTTACGGCGCCGTAGGCAACGCCGCCCGCAGCGGGCTTGAGTTCCTGACCATCTATCTCGGTCCCACACTGGTGTTTGTCGGCTGGTGGTTTCTGCTGCGTCGGCTGGTTCGGATCAGCCATAATCAACGCATCACGTCGCTGGCCGATTTGCTGTCATCCCGGTTTGGCAAATCCAACCGGCTGGCGGTGCTGGTGACCTGCATCGCCGTGATCGGCATCGCGCCCTATATCGCGCTGCAGCTCAAGGCAGTCACCTCATCCATCCAGACGGTGGCCGGTGCCTCCGAGTTCGGGCAGGGCAGCCTTGCCGGCATTGATGATGTTGGCTTGGCTTTTGGTGTTGCTGCAGCGATGGCGGTATTCACCATTCTGTTCGGTACGCGTCATGTCGACGCCAAGGAGCAGCATCACGGGGTGGTGGCCGCGATCGCCTTTGAAGCCATCGTCAAGCTGACGGCGCTCGTGGCTGTGGGGATATTCGTGGTCTACACTGGCGGGGGTCTTGAAGGCATTTTCAGCGGCGCTGCAGAACTGGGGGTGGGCGAGCAACCCCAGGACACCTTTGACAGCCGCTGGCTGACCACTCTGGGTCTGTCTATCGCCGCCATTGTCTGTCTGCCGCGCCAGTTTCAGGTGACGGTGGTCGAAAACTCTGACGAAAATCACCTGCGCGTCGCGAGCTGGGCCTTCCCCGGCTACATGCTGGTGATGAGCCTGTTTATCCTGCCCATCGCCATGTTCGGTCTGATCGTGATGCCTGCGGGATCGAACCCGGACATGTTCGCGCTGACCTTGCCCATGGCCTTTGGACAGGATGCGCTGGCCTTGTTTGCTTTCATTGGCGGGTTCTCGTCGGCCACTTCAATGATCATCCTTGAATCCATTGCGCTGTCGATCATGGTGTCCAACCACATCGTCATGCCGCTGGTGCTGCGCTTCAGTACCGGCAGGCGCAGTGGCGACGGGCAGGGGGTCAGCCATTCACTGCTGGTGGCCCGGCGCTTCTCCATCGTGCTGATCCTGTCGCTGGGCTTCTTCTATTTCTTCTTCACCCGCGACTCCGACGCCCTGGCGCCAATCGGGCTGATCTCATTTACGGCGATTGCCCAGTTTTTTCCCGCGGTTCTGGCCGCCCTGTTCTGGCGGGACGCTTCTCTGCAGGCCGCGACTGCCGCCATCGCAGCGGGGTTTGTCGTCTGGGTGTGGTGCAGTTTCCTGCCCTCGTTCGAGTCGGTATCGCCCCAGGTGGCGATGCTGTTGCACAGCGGTCCCTGGGGCATCATGTGGCTGCGGCCGGAGGCGCTGTTCGGGCTTGATTGGCTCGATCCCCTCAGCCACGCCGCGTTCTGGAGCCTGAGCATCAATGTGGTGACGCTGACCGTGGTCTCGCTGCTGACCAGCCAATCCTCGCTCGAGCGCATTCAGGCGACGCTGTTTGTCGACGTGTTTCGGCGGGGGCATGTCGCGCAAGGCAATTTTGTACGCGGCTCTGCCACGGCCAATGACCTGTTCTTCGTCGCCGAACGGGTATTGGGCGAGCGGCGCGCCGCTGCGCTGTTCGAGACGGCGGCGCGCGAGATTGGCGTTGCGCCGGACCAGTTGGAACCGTCCTCGGAGTTCATCGGCAAGCTGGAGCGTGAACTGGCGGGCTCGATCGGCGCGGCATCCGCCCATGTGATGCTGTCCAAGGTCGTCTCGGGTAGCGATGTTTCGCTCGAAGAAGTCATGCAGATGGTCGACGAAACCCAGCAGGTGATCGAATATTCCCAGCAATTGGAAAAGACCTCGGCCGAACTGCGCTCCACCGCGCAAAAGCTCGAGGATGCCAATGTGCAATTGCGCGAACTCGACAGCCAGAAGGACGAGTTTCTCAGCCAGGTCAGCCATGAAGTGCGCACCCCGATGACCTCGATCCGCTCGTTCTCGGAAATTCTGCTCGAGCCCGAGGGGATTGACGAATCCCAGCGCCATCATTTCGTCTCCACCATTCATCAGGAAAGCCTGCGGCTGACCAAATTGCTCGACGAAATCCTTGATCTCTCCGCGCTAGAGCGCGGAGAAAGAGCCTGGGACAATGCACCCATTGATGCCGAAGACGCGCTGAATCGGGCACTGAGGGTTTGTGAAGCGCTGTTGCGCCAACGTGGCATGCAGGTGGAACTTGGCGAACGTGCTGGCGTGACCATGGTCGAAGGTGACGCCGACAGGCTCTGCCAAGTGTTCATCAACCTGGTCTCCAACGCTGTCAAATATAACGACGCCGAGGACCCGGTGGTGCGGGTCGTCTCATCGGTCAAGGCCGGCAATTACGTGGTGGAAATCGCCGATAATGGCCCGGGCATTCCCAAGGGCGAACGCACCTTGATCTTTGAGAAATTCTCGCGCGGCAAACACGGCGCCAGCGATCAGACGGGCGCGGGGCTGGGACTGGCCATCTCGCGCCAGATTGTGGCCCGGATGAATGGCACGCTCGAACTGGTGCCAGGACCGCTGCCCGGCGCCTGTTTCCGCGTCCGGCTGGCGGTTATCCGTTAGTAGTAGCCGGAATCGGGGATGTTGAGAATATGGCCGCAGGCCTTGCAGTGCACGGCATCGGGGTCGTGCTTTTGCAGGCCGCATTGCGGACAGGGGAAGTGTACCTTGTTGGGCCGGAAGATGGATTGCGCCAGCTTCACGAACAGCGAAATGCCCACGATCATGATGGCGATGGAGGACAGCTTGCCGCCGGGACCGGGCAGCGTGATATCGCCGAAGCCGGTGGTGGTGACCGTGGCCACGGTGAAGTAGAGCGCGTCGACATAGCCAGCGATACTGTCCGTGCCGCGGTTGGCAAAAGCGGTGTAGACGAAGCCGGTGACGACGAACAGGAACACCAGCAGGTTGATGACCGCCTGGATGGTCTCGCGGTAGATTGACAGCCCCCGTCGATGCAGCGGCCGCCAGAAGGTGCTGCTGCGGGTCAGCGTCCACAGGCGCAAGATCCGCAGGAAGCCCAGGTTGAAGAACCAGGTCGGGGCCAGCAGGGTCACCAGAATGAAGATGTCCATGATGACCGGAAGTTGCCGCACCCAGCGCGACATATCGGTCGAGGCCAGGGCCCGCGCCGTCAGATCGGCGGCCAGCAGCAGCGCGATCGAATAGTCGATCCACAGGAAAGACTCGTACTCGCGCAGCAGCGGCGAGGCGATGAAGAAGGCAATGATCGCCAGATCCACCACCAGCACCGACATCTGGAATCGCTGCGCCTTGGGCGACTGGCTGTGATAGAGCAGGCGCAGCGTTGACCGCAGTCGCTCGAACCCGGTTAACCGGGCAGATTTGCGGGCCGTTGACTGGTCTTGATTGGGGCGCATAGCAAACTCACTTGTCAGCTTGCCCATGCAAGCGCATGGGACTGTTCCCTTTCGTGTCCCGACAATCAAGGTGTCTGCCCATGCCGATCGCTGTTTATGACCTGACCGTGCCGGTCTTTACCCGCATGCTGACCAATCTACTGACTATCATGGACATAGCCGAGGCCAACGCCACCGAGCGCAAATTCGACCCCGCCGTGCTGGCCAATGCGCGGCTGGCGCCCGACATGATCCCGTTTCGCGGACAGGTGATGATTGCCACCGATCACGTCAAGGGCTGCGTGTCGCGCTTGGCCGAGCGCGATGTTCCCTCCTGGCCCGATACCGAAGAGACGTTCGACCAGTTGCGCACCCGCATCGGCAAGGCGCTCGACCTGCTGGCCACCATCAAGCCGGCCGATCTGGCGGGCAGCGAGACCCGTGAGGTGACGCTGAGGCTGGGCGGCAAGGACTTGCAGGAGAACGGGTTGGTCTACCTGACCCAGCGGGTGTTGCCGAATTTCTACTTCCACATCACCACCGCCTACGCCATCCTGCGGGCCAATGGCGCGCCCATCGGCAAGCGCGATTATATCGGCTAGCCACTACCACGCTGCCGTCAGCCGGAGGCCAATTGTCCTTTGGGCATTTTCCCTCCGGTCGACCAGGCAGGGCGCGCAATTGGCATCCTGAGGGCAGCGCCCATGGAAAAACGGCGCTTTGTGTTGCCCAATCTGCCCACAGGCGCTATTTGCACCGACCGGGGCCTGTTCCGGCCTGATGCGAGGCAGCAATGAAACTGGCATTTGTCATACCCGCCTATAATGAAGAGGCGCTGATCGGCAAGTGCCTCGACTCCGTGGTGGCCGAAATTGCCCGTGCCGGCGTCGATGCGCAGATCATCGTGGTCAATAATGCCTCCACTGACCGCACGGGTGAAATTGCCCGCAGCTACCCCAGCGTTCGCGTTGTGGATGAGCCAAAAAAGGGCCTGGTGAATGCACGTGATGCCGGCTTTGCGGCAACCGAGGGCTTTGACCTGGTTGCCAATATCGATAGTGACACGATTGTTCCGGCTGGTTGGCTGGACACCGTTTTCGAGCAGTTTGCTCGCGATCCCAAGCTCGTCTGCCTCAGTGGCCCCTATGTCTATTACGACATGAGTTTCTGGAACCGCCTGCTGGTCAACATGTTTTACGGCCTGACCTATCTGATCTACGTGCTCAACCGCTACATCCTGCGGGTTGGCTCAGTGGTGCAGGGCGGCAATTTTGTGTTCAAGCGGGCAGCCTGGCAGCAGGTCGGGGGCTATGATCGCTCGATCGATTTTTTTGGCGAAGATACCGATGTGGCGGTGCGTCTATCCAAGGTTGGCGCCGTCAAGTGGACCTTTGCGCTGAAGATGAAGACTTCCGGCCGGCGCCTTGAGAAGGAGGGCGTTTTCCGGACCGCGGGTACCTATACGCTGAACTTCTTCTGGGTGACTTTCCGTGGCAAACCGGCGACCAAGACCTATACCGACGTCCGCCCGGACTAGGTGGCAGTGATACTGTCCCCTTCGTTAACATCGCTCACACATCGTTAAGTTTCCCAAGCGAGGCAGAATCATTGGATGCTGGCGCTGCGCTACACTAGCGCTGCCGCATGGCGCGGCGGGGCAGGTCCACCATGATTATCCCCAAGCAGCTACCCCAGATTGCTACGGCTGCCCGCAGCGGAGCCCTGCAGGCGCTTGCGCTGCAGGCGGGACAGATCGTCGACGCCAGGGTTGTCGGCCCCGGGCTCAATGGTGCAACGCAAGTGCAGATTTCGGGTCAGTTGTTGAACCTGATTCTGCCGCAGGCGGCCAAACCCGGCGAAACGCTCAGGCTTGAGGTGCAGGGTAATGGCGCCCAACTCAGGCTGGCGCTGCAGGCCAGTCCGACCTCGCCGCTGGCCCCTTTGCTGCCCGGCGCCCCGGCCACCCAAATAACGACTTCCGCAGTGGTCCAGACTCCGGCCAACCCAGCAGCGCCCGCCGCTGTGATGGCAGCACCGACGCGTGCCGCCCAGCCCGCGCCAACCGCCCCACCGCCGCCGGGCTCAGCCACCAGCGCACCGAAGGCCCAGGCAGCCGGCGTTCCGGCAGCCGGACAGTCTGCCAGCGTTCTGCCAGCCGCGACCGGCCCTGGATCGCCGCCGGTGATCGCCACTACCAGCGCTGCAGCGCCCAGTGCACCCGTGTCAGCGGCGCCGCTTGGCCCAGCCACACCGCCGGCCGCTGTGCCGCAGGCTGCTGCTGCAGTCCCGTCGGCCGCTTTGGCACAGGCTACTGCTGTGGCACAGGCTAACGCAGTGGCGCAGGCTACCGCAGTGGCGCAGCCTGCAACTGCAGTGCCGCGTCAGGCTGCGCCCTATGTCGCCGCGACAGGCAATCCCGCCACCGCCTCAGTACCAGCCAATTTCGCGGTAAACCCCGCGACGATAGTTGCGGCGGTTCAGGTCGCCGGCACCGCGCCACTGGCCCCGCTTATGCCCAGCACGCCACAGGCGGCGCTGGCTCAGATGGTGCAGACTGCGCTGCCGCAGCAAAACAGCCTTGCCGGCCTGGCGACCGCTTTGAACACCATCGCGAGTAGGGTGGCGTTGCCCGAGCCGGTCGCCCGGGCCGCCCAGCAGATCCTGAACAATCAGATCAATATTGGTGGCGGCAGGCTGGATGGTGGCACGTTGCAGAAGGCCGTGCTTAACTCAGGCGTGTTTCAGGAGGCCGCGCTGATGCGGCCCGGAACGCCACTCACCTCACCTCAGGCCGATATGAAAGCGGCCATGCTGGCCTTGCGCCAGACCCTGACGAGCTGGCTCGGGCAACAGACCCCTGTGCTGCCGGTATCCCAGATCGCGCCACCATTGCGCGGCAAGATCCCGCGGGCCCGCGCCCTCGATATCCCACCCATTGACCCGGCAGCCGGGGCCGAGGAGATCGGCAAGCATTTGCTTGAGCGCACGGAATCCGCGCTGGCGCGGATGCGGTTGCATCAGCACGCCTCCCTGCCCGAAGCCCATGTCAAAACCGCCGACTGGAGCACAGAACTGCCCGTGGTCATTGGCGGGCACCTGGCCTTGCTGCAACTCCAGATCCATCGTGATCAACACGGTGCCGCCGAAGATCCCGAACAACGCGGCTGGCAAATGCGCTTTGCCATCAATCTGCCGGGTCTGGGTGAGGTGGGGGCGCAGGTGTCGTTGCGCGGCAGCGCCACCGGCGTCATGCTGTGGGCCAGCGAGCGGGCGACCTCCGAGGCATTGGAGGCCGACATTGAGGGGCTGCGCGGTGCTCTGGAAGGCGCGGGCCTGGCGCCCGGCGCGGTCATTGTGCGGCACGGCGCGCCGCCAGCGCCGCAACAGCCGTCAGATCCGGGCCATCTGGTGGATTCCAGCCGATGAGCGATGAACCCAAAGAGCGCTCGCTGGCTGTCGCGCTGCAATACGATAAGGGCAGCCGCGATGCCCCGCGCGTGGTGGCCAAAGGGCAGGGCATCGTGGCGGAACGGATCGTCGCGCTGGCCCGGGAAAATGATGTGATCATCGAGGCCAATCCGGTGCTCGCCCAGGCGCTGAGCGGCATCGAGATCGACGACACCATTCCGATCGAACTCTATGAAGCAGTCGCCATTGTCATTGGCTATGTGCTGCGCACCGGCACCAAACTCTAGCGAGCCATCGGCGTCGCCGATTCGACGCGCCGCCTAGTATTTTTCGTAGAACTCGTTGCCGCCCGCCTCGAGTACATAGTGCATGTTGTTGTAGGGAAAGCGCAGTCCGGCGGTGTGGAAGTGCTTGGCGCCACGGACGCCCGAATGGCGCGCGCCATTGATGACCTGATCGGCCATCTGAGAGGCCAGCACCGCCCCACTATCGGTCATCTTGCGGGTAAGAACGCCCTGCGCGAACTGGTTCTTCTGCCCCACCACGCCACAAATCGACTTGGGATAGCGCGGATCGTTGAAACGGTTCATCACCACCGTGCCCACCGCCAGCATGCCATCGGGACTGGAGCGGTTGGATTCGAAGTACATCGCCCGCATCATGCATTCCTTTGCGCTCAGCTGGGCCGTGCCAAAGCTGATGCCGAGCAGGCTACACCCGCCCAGACCGGTCCCGACAATGGCAACGGCCGCTGCGCGCAAGGCCACTCTGGTGATCGTCCGCATGGGTCAGTCTCCGCCAGTCGCAACTTAATATTTGCGACCAGAAATGACCCAGCAGCCTTAAGGAAGGCCTGACCCGGACGGTTAGCGAAACGTTAACGCGCTGAGATTGCTCAGTCGCGGGTGAAAATAAGGGCCGAAATCAGTGCGATCGTGCCCAGCGCAACAATGACCGGCACCGGATTGTCGCGCACTGCCTTACCGGCGATATTGGCCTGATGACCGACCTGACGCGCCACAACGCGCCCCTGATGGCCGACCTCACGGGCAATGGCCACCGCATTCTCCTGCACGTCATCGAAAGTGTGATCGCTGTAGGACAGCACCGAATGCGAAATCTGGTCGACCTGTTTGCGCAATGCCGCGACCTGCTGCGCCAGGTTGTCAGATATCGCTTCGCCGCTGTGTTCTGCGCGCTTGAGTGCACGTTGCGTTGTCGTTGCCATTGGACGCTCCTTGAAAGATGATACTGACTCAACTCTGGCCAGACCCGGAAGTTCCCCCAAATCGGGCGCGCATAAGGCGGATTGTCGCCAATGGTGCTGGCCAACGCATCAATGTCCCTTGGCGTAGGGGCTATGCCGCACTACATCATAGGCTCTGCATCCGCGATCCGTGGGACACCAATGTTAAAAAGCCGCGCTCGCCTGAACCGCCAATTCGACCGCATTGCGCGCCACATACCGCAAACAGCTGGTATTCTGGCGCATTTGCGCCGCCCCGGTGCCCGCTGGTTCCGCATTCCGCTGGGCATCGTGCTGATCTTTGGCGGCGTCTTCAGCTTTCTGCCAGTGCTCGGCATCTGGATGCTGCCCCTGGGTCTGTTGCTGCTGGCGCTGGATCTGGCCTTCCTGCAAGGCCCGGTCAACACCGCCATTGTGCGTGGCATGCGCAAGTGGAGTACCTGGAGCCGGGCCCGTCGCGACAAGAAGCGCTCCAAGCGCTAGAGACGACCGGTGGCCATCGCCACCTCGACCAGGTCGACTGCGGCGGCCAGCTTTTCATCGATGATATGCAGATACTGCGTCCAGTCATCGATATGCCCGAGCGCGGCGGCGCCGTCTGAAATTCCGCGCAGCGCGACCAAGCGTACACCGAAGGCCTGACAGGCCCGCAACACCGCATAGGTTTCCATATCCACCATGTCGGCATTGATCCCGTCATAGGCGGGGCCCGAAACGACATTGGCGCCCGTCGACAGGCTTGCGCCTGGTAGTCCGGGAATGCTCGGGCTAAGCGCCTGTACGGGAGTCAGCTCCAGGAATGGCGTCTGGCCCTTGGGAAAGCCCAGCGCCGAGGCATCCATGTCGCGATAGCTGACCGAAACGGCCTGATAAATCCCGCATTGGGCCAGCGTGCGTGACCCGGCCGATCCCAGCGACACCACCAGGCGCGGCAAGGGTCGGGCTTCTGCCAAAGCGCGCGTCACAGCGACAGCTGCTTCCACCGGCCCCACGCCGGTCATCAGGGGCTTGATCCTGGTCTGCAGGTGCGGGCCGTACTCGGCCTGTGCGGCCATGACGTAAAGGATGGACATGCTGGCCGTTCTAGCATGACCAGCCAACTTGCCAAGCCGCCACGTTACCGGTTCGGTAAGGGGTCCGTGTCATTGTCATGACAGAGGCAGGGCCGCGCGGGCAGACTGCCAGAGAGCAGGGGACCAGGTGCGTTTCGCGGTAATCGAGGGTAGCAGAGAGTGGACCGAGCCTTCCCGGCATGATCCACTATCCGGGCTGGTGGCGATACGGATCGAGGATGTCGAGGCCGAAGCCCATCGACGACTACGCGCAATCCGGCTCAATGACTGGCGTACGCGTGAATTTCTCACCGGGCAGCCCATGCCTGAGGATGTCCGCCACTATGCCTTGCAGGTCGAATATGCCGCCAAGGCAATTTCCCGCCTCTCGACCATCCCGCAGGATTTTGACAGCGACATCTACTGGCCGCGTTTTTGGGAGCGCTGAGGCGCGCGCGAGACAACACCTAGTGCTGGTGGCCCTGCATAATCAGCAGCGCCACCAGAAATGGCGTCGCTAGTTGGACAGGAAGCGGTGGATGCCCGGCGTCGCCAGCAGATCGCGGGTCATACCGCCGATCAGCCATTGGCGCAGCCGGCTGTGGCCATAAGCGCCGCTGACGATCAAGTCAGCACCCATGGTTTGCGCTGCACTGGTGATGGACTGGGCGGCCCCGCCTTCATCGGGCAAGACTTCACCGCGCGCTTCCACATCGTGACTTTGCAGCCAGGCCACCGCGTCCAGCATGCTGGCCCGTTCGGCTGCCAGATTGCCTTCGTCGATCACAACCACCTGAACGTCACTGGCCGCCTTGAGCAGGGGCAAGGCATCCACGATGGCGCGGCGCGCCTCCTTGGTGTCTTTCCAGGCGATGATGATCTTGTCGCCCTTGAGCTGCGTCGATCCGGCAGCGGCGAGCAGTACGGGCCGACCGGCGCCCAGCAGCACTTCGCCAATATCGATGGTGCGATAACCGGCATCGCGGGTTTCCCCTTGCGAGCCGATGACGATCAGATCGGCGGTGCGCGCAATGTCGATCAGGCCCAGGGAAGGCTGCTGCACGCGACCGGACCATTTGTGCTCGAGACTGGCCGGCACCAGCGCTGTAAATTTCTCGCGTGCCGCCGCAACGGAGGCCTCAATTTCATTGAGCTGCTCAGTGTAGAGCGTCGCAGCGACGTCACCCGCGCCAACGCTGGCCACAACTGGCGGCTGCGCGGCGGTGAACCCCGTCAGGCTGGCCTTGTGCTGCTGCGCCAGATCCACTGCCAATGCGACCAGGTCCGGGTCGACCAAATCGATGGTCAAGCCGACGACAATATTGCGTATTTCCATCTCAGATCTCCCATGGACTACATTGCCACAGTTTATCCAGAAGTCAGGCGGTTAGCTTGATCCCGATCAAATCGGCGGCGATTTGTGTGTGCTGGGTTTCTGCAGCCGACAAGCAGGGCGTTGGGCTCAAAAGTAAGCACCGGCAGCGCCTAGTCACTATGCTCGGGCATGTCCTCAAGCTGTTGCCTGGTCCAGCTCGTCACGGCATGCACCTCGCCCTTTGGGTCGCGCATGAACTCCAATTGCCCCAACCCCAGCACGACCGGCTTGGAGGCCAGACCCAGGAAGCGACCAACATCGACAACGACCTGACAGGCGGCGCCACTGCCATGCAGATGCGAGACCTGGCCCACTGCTGCGTCGTCAGCGCCGTAAATGGTCGCGCCCTGGAGATTTTCCGGCGTGAGTTCACCGCTGCTGAGAGGCGTATGCTGGGAATGATCCATGGTCCATTATCCTTGTGTGCAGGTCCTCGTGATCAACGCCCTCGGCAGCTCAGGCGTTCCCTGTAGCCTGAGCGTAGCCTGGGCAACGCGGTCGGGCCGAGGCTGCCGGCTCAGATGCCGAGCTCGGCGGCGCGCGCCTGCAGCTCGATGCTGCATTGCGAGACTACCTCAAGCGCTCGGTCCTGGCGGGTTTCGGTGCCATGGGGCGGCACATGGGTTGCAAGCACCGCATCGCGCTGGGTGATCAGCGCCGCAATCTCGTTGTGATACAAGCCAATAATGGCGGTCAGCCAACGGTTGACCAGGTAGGAAGGGCGCGCCATCTGCACGTCGAACGCGTCCAGAAGGGCGATGGTGGTGTCGGCATCGGCCCAGACATCGTCGACCACCCACTGGTTGACGGTAAAAAGCCGGATCGCCTTGCCATAGGCATCCACCCCGACCGCCACCAGATGATGGATCGGCCCATCCTTGCCCTGCGGACGGATGAAGCAGTGAAAATGGCCGTGTTCGGCTGCCTCCGGCCCGGCATTGTGGCAGTGATAATACCATTGTGCGCCGCTATCGCGATCAAACACATCGCCGGGTGGATAATGATCCCAGGTGACGGGTGTGGCGCCACGCAGTGTCTCCAGCAGAATATTGTCGCCGGACTTGGCGAGAATCGTCTCGCAGAACACTGCCTCTTGCGCCGCGCGGCGCATCGCCTCCATCACCGGACCGCCTACTGACCGGCCGCCGCGCAGGGCGCTGCGGGGGCGAATGGTGCGGCAGTGGGTGCAGGGGCTGCAGAGCACGGGGCGACGGCTGCGCAGGGGCTCGCCGCTGAACAGGGCGATGCCGCCGGTGCCGCCGCACATGGCGCGGCAGCAGGTGCAGCTGAGCATGGCGCGGCAGTAGGTGCAGCGGAGCATGGCGATGCCGCCGGAGCTGCCGCGCAGGGAGCAGCCGCGCAGGGCGCGGCGGAACACGGCGCAGCGCTGGGCGAAGCCGCCGCGACGGCTGGAGGGGCAGCAACCCGATGGGCGACATGATCTGCCGCCACGGCGCCGGTTGCGGCGATCAGCGCAGCGCCGAACAGGAGAGTATTGCGATTGCTCATGAGCGTTTGAAACCGTCCATACCAAAGAGGGGGCGCGCATAGACGCCAGCGAGGCTACCGACAAAGGCAGCGGCAAACCACAGCCAGCCATGCAGGCTGCCCGACGCAATGCCCGAAAACAGCGCCCCGATATTGCAGCCAAACGACAGTCGCGCGCCATATCCCATCAGCAGGCCACCCAGCGCGGCTGCGAGCAGCGACAGCAGCGGTACCGCGACCTTGGGGGCGAACTTGCCGGCCAGACCGGCGGTCAGTGCGGCGCCCAGGATGATCCCGAAATTCATCACCGAGGTGGTGTCAGCCAATACGCTGTCATTGAGGGCGCTGGCCTGGGCCGGCCAGGTCCAGAACTCCCAGCTGGCGACGGGGACGCCGACAGCCTGGGCAAGCTTGGCGCCCCAGAGCCCAAAGCCATAAGTGATCGACCAGGGATGGCCCGCCACCAGCAGTGTCGCCAGGTTCAGCGCCGCCAGCGCCAATCCGGCACCCACCAGCGGCCAAGGGCCATGCAGCAGCCGCTCGAGACCCTTTCGGGTCGGGCGGGGAGCAGCTTCAAGACTGCCATGCCGCGAGCGCTCGATCAGCGCCGTAACGCCGGCAATGGCTGCCAGACCCAGCAGGGTCACAGCCACACCACCGGGAACACCGAACAATGTTCCCAGACTGGTTGGCGGCAAAGCTGGTAAAGTGAGCCAATAGGGCAGGTGGGCGGTACCCGCGACCGCGCCGATGATGAAGAATAGCAAGGTGACCAGCATGCGGGCGCTACCGCCGCCAACGGTGAACAGTGTCCCCGAACCGCAGCCGCCACCCAATTGCATGCCGAGGCCAAACAGGGCCGCGCCGACCAGCACTGAGACACCCACTGGGGCCATGGCGCCAACCAGCGGCTGACCGAACACATTGCCCATGGCCAACAGCGGCATGAAGGCGATGGCGGCCACGGCGATCATCAGCATCTGGGCGCGCATGGCCCGGCCACGGCGCTCGACCACCATTCGCCGCCAGCCACCGGTGAAACCGAAGGAAGCGTGATACAGCGTTGCGCCCAACAGGCCGCCGATCAGGAATAGCAGCGACTGGCGGGGCGAAATCACTTGTCCGATGACCTGCGCAGCAAGCACCATCAGCAGCGCAACGACCAGCACAACGCCCTTGTCGACATTAAGGGCGCCTGACGCCGGCGCGGGCCCCGAACTGGTGGCAGAAATCTCACTCATGGCGCGCACGCCCCCTTGGAAAACCTGGTCGACTATTGGAGGCCCGAACGCGCAATGTCCAGAACCGGGGCTCTGGACATTGTTGATTGTTGAGCCGGCGTAGCAGCTAGATGCCGTTGGCAACCGGACGCGCTTCGTCAGCGGTCCATTCGGCCAGCGAGCCGTCATACATGCGGGTATTCTTGTTGCCCTGCACTTCGGACAGGCCGAACCAGACCACCGATGCCCAGTGGCCGGTATTGCAGAAGGCAATATTGGCTTCGTCGGCGCCCAGGCCAACGCCGGATGCCAGCTGTGCCACCTGATCGGCGCTGATATGGGAGGCGCTGTCGGCATTGTAGAGCAGGCCATTGTCGATATTGACGGCGCCGGGAATGGTGCCGGCAACGCGCGCCACCGGGCTCTTGCTTTCGCCGCGATACTGGGCGACCGGACGACCGTCGACCAATGTGGTGCCGTCAGCCAGGGCAGCCTGGACATCAGCCGTGGTTGCCAGTAGGTGCTGCTGGAAATTGGCGTTGAAGCTGGTCGGCTCGAGCACGGTGGCAGCGGCGCTCACCTCGCCGCCAGCGGCTTCCCAGGCCCGAGCGCCACCATCGAGAATCGACACGGCGTCATGGCCGAGCACCTTGAAGGTCCAGTAGACGCGGGTTGCGGCGCCGAATTCGGAGGAATTGGTGCCCTGCGGCACGATGACGACATGGTCGTCATTGCCAATGCCCAGCTTGCCAATCAGCGCGGAGGTGGCTTCGACACCGGGGAACTGGCCGGGTACGCCGTCGATTTCCAGGCGCCAGCCGGACGAACCATAGGGGGCCGAAATGGCGCCGGGAATGTGTGCGCTGTCATAGGCGGCAACATTGTCGACGGGATCGCGCACGTCGAGGACCACCAGGCCTTCATTGCCCAAATGCTGTTCCAGCCAGCCTGCATCAACCAGCGGCGCGTCGGTCAGGCGCTCGGCCTGGACGGCAGTGGCCATGCTGGCGACGCTCATGACCGCGGCGGCGGCAAACAGTGCAAAACGCATGCTCAAACTCCATATTTCACATTGCGCGCACTCTAGTGCAGCCCCCTGGGCGGTGTCTGGCGATGGCTTGGCCAAATTCTCGGGCGCAGCGGATTTTCGTGCCCCGATCCGCCTCAGCCTGAGCAAGCCATTCTTTATGACCCATCCCTTGCGCCGAAGCAGAATGTATATTAGGTAGTTCTAATATTGAAGAATGCAGAGGTTCACCATGGATTGGTTCGACAGTCTCCCGCTTACGCCCTTCATCTTGCTGGCGCTCACTTTGGGTCTGGCGCCGTTCCTGCCCGAACCCCATCTGGTGGAAAAGATCCGCATGCTGTTCAACGGCACGCTGACCCGGCCAATGGACATTTTCGATCTGGTGTTCCATGGCGCGCCCTGGCTGCTGCTCGGCGCCAAGCTGGTGCGCATGCAATTGGTCAGATAGCTTCAGACCATCCCCCGACAACTCGCGTCAGGACATAAGATGAGCCAATCCAATCACGTCGTCTGCACCGCCTGTGGTGCCATCAACCGGGTTTCAACCGACAAGGACGCCGCTGCCGGCAAGTGTGGCAAGTGCGGAACCGCGCTGTTCAGCGGCACCCCGGCCGACATGTCCGCCAGCAATCTCGAGCGTCAGATCGCCAAGACCGACATTCCCGTGCTGGTCGATGTCTGGGCGCCCTGGTGCGGACCGTGCCGGGTCATGAGCCCGCAATTTGCCGAGGCGGCCAGCAAGGCCGAGCCCGGCATGCGTTTTCTCAAGCTCAATTCGGACGAAGCCCCCGAGCTGTCCACGCGTCTGGCCATCCGCGGCATCCCCACCATGCTGCTGTTCGAAGGCGGCAAGGAAGTCGCCCGGGTTTCCGGGGCCATGTCCTCGAGCGACATTCTCAAATGGGCCGAAGGCGCACGCAGCAAGTCGGCTGGCGGCGCCGCCTAGCGACCGGACGGACGCGACAGATACCGCGGCGCTCGACAATAGGTACTTGCAAGCTGTGCGCTCCCGTCGTCTTGTCCGCCCCGGACAAAACGGAGTCGATGGGCGCGCCATGAACCAGTTCCTGTCGCAGGATTACGACCTGACGGCGCACAATACCTTCGGGCTTGCTGCGCACTCGCAATTCGCCCGTACCATTGTCGACGAGGCCGAAATCCCGTCGCTGTTCGCGCTGGCGGACCAGCAGGGCCTGCCGGTGCGCATGCTGGGCGAGGGCAGCAATGTCATCCTGAGCGAGCGCTTTGATGGCATTACCGCCCTGATAGCGACGCGGGGGCGGGAGCTGATCGTCGGCGACAATGGCGATCTCATTCTGGATGCGCAGGCCGGCGAGAATTGGCACGCGCTGGTCGCCCACACTGTTGGGGAAGGGCTGTGGGGGCTGGAGAATCTTGCCGGTATTCCGGGAACCGTTGGCGCCGCCCCCGTGCAGAATATTGGCGCCTATGGCGTTGAGCTCAGTGACCGGTTTGTGTCGCTGCGGGCCTATGATCGGGTGGCCGGCGCCTTCGTTGAGCTGGACGGTCCGGCCTGCCGCTTTGCCTATCGCCACAGCCTGTTCAAGGAGCACAGGGGGCGTTACGTCGTGGCGCGCGTGCGGCTGCGCTTGAGCCGGTCGGCAAAGCCCGAACTTTCCTATCGCGATCTGTCGGCGCTTGCAGCGCCGGACCATCCATCCGTGGTCATGGACAGGGTCCTGCAATTGCGGGCCGCAAAAATACCGGACTGGCGTGGCCTGGGCAATGCCGGTTCCTTCTTTCACAATCCAGTGGTGCCGGCGGCTATCGGCGCAGCCTTCATGGCCGCCCATCCAACGGCCCCGGCTTACGCTCAGGCCGATGGCGCGATCAAGCTCTCGGCGGGCTGGTTGATCGAGCAGGCGGGTTTGAAGGGCTATCGGGACGGGCCGGTGGGCGTGTCCGCCCAGCATGCCCTGGTGCTGGTCAACCATGGCGGGGCCAGCTGTACCGACGTGCTAGGGCTGGCCGAACACGTGGTCACCACCGTCCATGACCGCTTTGGGATCCGCCTGCAGCGCGAGCCGGAACTGCTGTAGTCCCCCGGTTTGTTGCCTATGGCTGGGACACCATGCGCAGGGCGGCAGCCCCCGCTTCGGCGAGGCGTTTGATGTCCTCGAAAATACACGCCAGTTCGGGAAACACGCTGCGATCATCCTCGCGCCAGGAGACATCCTCCAGTTCGCCGAGCAATTCCACCAGTGCGGCAATGGAGGCGCGCGACTGGCGCGCGTCCTGCAGGCTGCGCCGGTCATGACGCTGCTGTTCCTGTTCGACAAAGCGGAACAGCGCATCATTGACCCGCTGGCGGCAATCGCAGTCGAGCGCGACGGTGCCAATTACATTGCGGATGCGGGCGACCAGATGCCGGGGATCTTCATCGAGCTGCTCGGGCTGTGCCGGAGAGCCGCGCGTCATGATGTCACCAATTGATCGGCGGACGGGGCCGCAATCCAGTCTGCGCCGACGACACCGTGGTAGAATCCATTGGAGAATGGCGCCTCGGGATAGATCGCGGCCAGCTGCTGCTCGCCTTCCAGCGCACTGGTGCGGCCATCCCGCACATCGGCAAACACGGTCGCGACAGCATTCATGTCGCAGCGTTGCGGCGACAATCTGAGATGGGTGACCCCGGCCTGGGCCAGCATGGGCAGTTCGGCCAGCAGTACCTGACAGGTGTGCGACATGGTCTGCACGCCGTTGAGCGACAGGAAGGACTGTCCGTCCAGCGTGTCGACTGCCAGGCCGTCCGGGTCCTCCCGGCAGACGAACTGGCAATTGTCCTTGCTGTGTCCTTTGGCGCGGGCGTGGGCGCAGCGGGCGGAAATCGCCAGGGGCAGGCGGCCAAAGCCGAAGACTTCGAAGTCTATGCCGGGGGCGTCCGCAATGATGGCAGCGACCGATGCAGCCGACAGTTCCGGGCCCAGACAAATTCTGCTCGCGCCACGGGCCGCCAGCATCCGCGCGGTCGCGCCATTGTAGACATTGACGAATGGCCCCACCAGATGGGGCTTGCCGGCCAGAAGCCCGATCGCCGACAGATCATTGGCTTCAATCAGCCTGATGTCGGATCTGGCGAGACGGCGGGTGGCCTCGGCTTCGCGTTCCAGCGTGACCATGGCCAGAGAGGCCAGCGCGACCTGCTTGCCTGCCTGTTCGAGCCGGGCCACGACTTCGTCAATATAGGGTTGGATGAAATGGGTGCGCTTTGAACACACGACCTCACCCAGAGTCACCGCATCGATCCATGCAGAGTCGGCAATGCGAAAATAGAAGTCACGCCATTCTTCACCGTCCCACAGATAGGGAACGGGACCGAGGGTGAACTTGAGCTTTAGTGCGGTTGCGGTCATGGGTCAGCGCCACTTCTTTTCGTAGGCGCCGGCCGTGGTCTGCTGCCCTTCACTGAGCCGGCGCAACTGGCTAAGGATGGCCGGACGGTCCTGCGGTGTTGCCGCAAGCGCTTGCCGCAGCCGCGAAACCACCTCGGCGACATAGGCTTTGCCGCGCTGCCGCCCCTCAATCTTGAGAGCGACGACGCCGGCGGCGGTCAAGGCGTCCAGATGTTCCATGACATCGAGGCTGGTGGGATCTTCGAAGGCGTAGCCGTCATCATCGGCGATGTGAAAACGCCCCTTGCACAGCGTGGGGTAGCCGGCCGCTTCGCCCGGACCAAACCGGTTGATGGTGTAGCCACCCAGTTCCGAGACCATGTCCGCACCGTCCTCACGATAGTGCACATGGCTGGCGGGCGAGCACACGCCCTGCATGTTGGGCGATTGTCCCGTTGCGTAGGAGGAGAGCGAGCATCGCCCTTCGGCCATGACGCAGAGCCCGCCGAAGGCAAAAACCTCCAGCTCGCAGGCCACCTTGGGCGCCAAAGTGGCAATATCGGTGACGGTGAGCACGCGCGGCAACACCAGGCGCTTGACGCCGAAGCTTTCGACCAGGAAATTGACCGCGTCGGCATTGGAGGCGGACGCCTGCACCGAAGCGTGCAGGCGCTGCTGGGGGTGGCGCTCGGCCACATAGGCCATCAGCGCGATATCGGCGACGATCAACGCATCGGCGCCCAGTTGGACGGCGGTGTCGACCCCCTCATACCAGATCTGTTCGGCTCCGGCGCGCATGAAGGTGTTGAGCGCGACATAGGTATGGACGCCGTGAGCCTTGCCATAGGCGATCGATCCGGCCAGTTCCTCGGGCGAAAAATTCAGGCCGGGGAAGTTGCGGGCATTGGTCTCGTTGCGAAAGCCGCAATAGACGGCGTCGGCGCCGGCATCGACAGCACCGCGAAAGGCCGACGGCGTGCCGGCCGGGCAAATCAATTCCATGGTTGGACAGTCCCCGTTAGAGCGCGCTGACGAATGGCTTGCGCCACGCGCGTTACCAGATGTGAAAACGGTCCCGCCGCCCGGCCAATGTCCTCGGCCAGGTCCAGCCCGTTGTCGTCGAGCGCATTGCGCAGGGCAAGCAGCGCCTCCATGTCGCCGGTAACCGTCAGGCCACGGGCAAAAAAGATGGCGTCGCCGTCGATATGACCTTCCAGCAGCGCCAGCAGGGTCAGCATAGGCCCGGTCACAGTTGCATCAGCGCGCATCGGATGGTCGGCGCGTGTGACACTAATGGAGCGCTCAGACGGCACAATGCGGAACGACAGGTCGAGATCAACCGGCGTGAAGCGGAAGGATTTGCTGGCGTAGTTGCCGAGCCGGTCGAACAGGTTCGGATGCTGTTTGAGCACCTGGTTGAAGACCATGGCAGTCGCCCGCTGCACCAGCGGCAGTGGCGTGACATTGATCGGTAATATGACGGCCCTTGGTAGGTTCATTGCGGCGCCCTGTGCGTTGGTTGCGGGTAGAATGCGCCCTTCGGACAATCGGTACATTGTTCTGGGACAAAGACGGGGCAGCGTTTGTGGCTAGAGTGGCGCGGATGTCCAGTCAGGCGCTCCCCGATACGACCTTCCCCCTGCAGCGCGATTTGCGGGGGTTTCTGCGTGAACTGGAGCAGCGCGGGCGCCTGCATCGTCTCTCCAGGCCGATCAGCCTGGTGCATGAACTGACCGAAATTCACCGCCGGGTGCTGTCGGCTGGCGGGCCCGCCCTGCTGATCGAACAACCCGTCGACGCAGCGGGGCGTGTTGGCGAGGTGCCGGTGCTGGTCAATCTGTTCGGCACGACCGAGCGGATCGCCTGGGGGCTCGGGCTTGAACCGGCGGCTTTGCCGGATCTGGGAGAGGCCATGGCCGGGCTGCGCGACCCGCGGGCACCACGTGGCCTCAGGCAGGCCTGGGGCCAGCGCTCATTGCTGGCGGCGGCGCTCAGCATGCGCACGCGGCGGGTGCAGCGGGCGCCGTGTCAGTCGCAAGTCTGGACCGGCGAGGATATCGATCTGGGCCGCCTGCCGATCCAGTGGTGCTGGCCGGGTGAACCAGCCCCACTGATCACCTGGCCCTTGGTCATCACCTGCTCCCCCGATGACCCCGACGATATCAATGTGGGCATCTATCGCATGCAGGTGCTGGGCAAGGACCGGGTCATCATGCGCTGGTTGGCGCATCGGGGCGGGGCGCGGCATCATCGGCAGTGGCAGCAATTGGGGCGCGACATGCCGGTGGCCATCGCCATCGGCGCGGATCCCGCAACAATTCTGGCGGCTGTCATGCCACTGCCCGAGGGCATGAGCGAGCTGGGTTTTGCCGGGCTGTTGCGGCGCAGCCGGACCAAGGTGGTGCAGGGCAAGACGGTGCCGCTACCGGTGCCAGCCCATACCGAGATCATCCTGGAAGGGCATGTGTCGGTGACCGAGACGGCACCTGAGGGGCCCTATGGCGACCACACCGGCTACTACAACAGCGTCGAGCCGTTTCCGGTGCTGACGCTGAGCGCCATCACCATGCGTGACAAGCCAATCTATCTCTCGACCTATACCGGTCGGCCGCCTGATGAGCCGTCGCAATTAGGCGCAGCCATGACGCCGCTATTTGTGCCGCTGGCCAAGCGACAGTTCCCCGAAATCATCGATTTGTGGATGCCGCCGGAGGCCTGTTCCTATCGCGCCATGGTGGTGGCCATCGACAAGCGCTATCCAGGACAGGCGCGCCGCGTGATGATGGGGCTGTGGTCGATGTTGCCGCAGTTCAGTTACACCAAGCTGATCATCATGGTGGATGGCGATATCAATGTGCGCGACTGGCACGATGTGATGTGGGCGCTGGCCACCCGGTTTGACGCACCACGCGACGTTGTCATCGTTCCCGATACGCCAATCGACTATCTCGATTTCGCCTCAGCCCAGCCCGGACTGGGTGGCAAGCTGGGGCTTGATGCGACCAACAAGCTGGGCGCCGAGACCAGCCGCGAATGGGGCCGGGTGTTGACCATGTCGGACGAGGTTGTATCGCGCGTCGACGCGATCTGGGATGAACTCGGTCTTTCCGCGGTGGCCCCATGAGACGGGTGGTTGTCGCCATTACTGGCGCATCAGGCGCGGCCATTGGCGTGCGGGTAGTCGAGCGCCTGGCCGCAACACAGATCGCCGTGCACCTGGTCCTGTCTGGCGCGGCCGAGCGTACGCTGGCCCACGAAGTGGGCGCAACGGCAGCATCTCGCCTGCGTGCGCTGGCGCATAGCGTCCACGCCATTGATGACGTCGGCGCCGGTATCGCCAGCGGATCGTTCGCATCGGCAGGCATGCTGGTGGTGCCGTGCTCGATGCACACGCTGGCAGCGATCGCCAATGGCCTTGCTGATAATCTGATCGTGCGGGCAGCAGACGTCCATCTCAAGGAGCGTCGCCCGCTGCTGCTGCTGGCCCGCGAGACGCCACTGCATCTGGGTCATCTGCGCAATATGGTGGCGGTGACCGAGATGGGGGGCATCGTCATGCCGCCGGTGCCGGCCTTCTACAACAAGCCCGCCAGCGTCGACGAGATTGTCGATCATCTGGCGGCCAAAGCCATTGATCTGCTGCGCCTGTGGCCTGATCAACTGGCCCCGGAATGGACTGGCGAGGCCAGCTAGACTGCCAGCGAGTGCCGGGCCTTGCCCTCTGTGAGATAGCTGTCGAAGCGCGCGGCAATGGCCCGGACAAAGGGGCGCCCCAGGTCCGTCATGGCGAAGCGGTCGGCGTCCGCCTGGGTCAGTCCGTCCGGATCGGTTGCGGCGAGGTCAAGGGCATAGTCGAACAGCGCCGCGCCCTCCGGGCCAAAAGCCTCAAGGTCACGCCTTTCGATATCGAAACGACATAGAAGGGATTCGATGGCGCGGGCATGCAGGCGATCGGTTGGTGCGAGGGAAAAGCCGCGGGCGGTGGCGCCGGTACCGGAGAGCACTGCCTTCTGATAGTCGCCGGTCGGGGTAATATTCTGCACATAGCCCTGCGGTAATTGGCCAATGGCCGAGGCGCCAAGCCCGATCAGGGCGTCAGCCCCATCATCGGTATAGCCCTGGAAATTGCGGCGCAGCTTGTTGTTTCTGGCAGCAATGGACAGGCTGTCACTGTCGCGGGCGAAATGGTCAAAGCCAATCGGGTGCAATCCGCCCTCGGTCAGCAGGCGAGCCGCCAGCTGGGATTGGGCGAAGCGTTCCTGGATATCGGGCAGGGCCTCGTCGGGAATCATCTGCTGGTGCTTTTTCATCCAGGGCACATGCGCGTAGCCAAACAGCGCGGTGCGGTCCGCAGCCAGCAGCAGTGTCTTGGCAATCGTCTGTTCGATACTGGTCAGCGTCTGGTAGGGCAGGCCGTAAAGCACATCCACATTGACCGAATGCACGCCGCGGGCGCGCACGGAGTCGATGACATGCTGGGTTTGCTCGAAGCTCTGCAGGCGATTGATGGCCCGCTGCACCTTGGGGTCAAAATCCTGCACGCCGACGCTGGCGCGGGTGAGTCCGAACGCGGCCATGGCGTCGAACCGATCCTCGCCCAGGTCGTTGGGATCGATTTCGATACTGATTTCGGCAGTTGGCGATATGGTGAACCGGGTGGACAGCCGAAGCTTGAGCCGCGCCATATCTTCGGCGCTCAGCATGGTGGGCGAGCCCCCGCCCAGATGGATGGCCGTTACCACGCCCTTGCCATCGAGCTGGTCGGCAACCCAGTCGATTTCGGCAAACAGCGCCTCGAGATAGCTGGCAATCGGCTCGTAGCGCAGCGTGTGCTTGGTGTGGCAGCCGCAAAACCAGCACAGGCGGTCACAATAGGGGATATGCAGATAGAGCGAGATGGTGGCGTCCTGGGCCAACGCGGCCAGCCATGAGGCGTAAATCTCTGGCGTGATGCCTGCATGAAAGTGTGGCGCCGTCGGGTAGCTGGTATAACGCGGGACGGGGGCGCTGTAGCGCTCGATAAGGTCTGCTTGCATCGCTCAAAATTCCAGTTACAGGGTCGTCAGGACCAGCGGGTCGGCGTTGAACAGGACGACGTGGCCGCCCAGCAGCAGCCAGACGGTGAGGGCGGCGCTGCCAAGGACGCCGCTGACGAGCGGGCCATCGACCCGCAGGCGGGCCCGTCCAGTCAGCAGGGCAGCGAAGGGTATGACCGAGGTGCTGAGGGTGATGGCATTCCATTGCTCGCCCAGACGCCGGCGGGCCCGGCGCTCCGTCATCCAGATCCCCAGCAGCGCAAAGGCGAGGAATGAGCCGAACAGCAGCAGGCTGCGCACATCGCCATTGGGCACCAGATGGCTGCCGGCCCACAGGGCAAAGCCCCACAGCACCGGGTGACGGGTGATGGTCGTGACGGCGCCTGGCTCGGCCGCTGGCCCGCGCAGGGTGACCGAAGCGGGATTGGGACTGAGCAGGCCGGCAACCAGCAGGGCCATGGCCAGTGGCGTCAGCACCATTGGCACCCAGGCCTGCCAGGCGGCGGGGTCCCACAGGGGTATGAAATCGAGCCGCATGGCGGCATGGAATACCCAGCCCAGCAGCACCAGCGACACCAGTGAATAGACCAGCAAATAGGCGCGCCGCCCCATCATCGCGATCAGACCCGCCCGTATGGGGGGGACCGCCGGGATGATGTGCATGGCCAAAAACAGCAAGAGCGCCAACAGGAATTGCGTCAATTTTACTCCATTCCCTTCACTCGGCGGGGAGGCCCGGATCACTTGTCCACTGGTAATGGGCGATGTCGCCAACAGGGGCCCGGTGGCTTTCCGTCAGCCGATGGGACCCTATCACTGTCGAGGGGGGTGTGTTTGACCCGGATCAAGCTGGCGCCATTATCTGGCGACTGCACTGCGCGGCCGTCTGCAGTCTGCCTGTTGTTTGACGGGCGACAAAGTGGCGCGGTGATAATGCGCCTAAGAGCGGATCAGCTGGGCTTTTTGGCCGACGCCCGGTGTGCCTTTTCGCTCGCGGCCATTGGAGATTGAAACACCATGCCAGATACCGAGTCTGCCGCAGCCTTTATTGATGTGCGCACTGTACCGCCGCGCGAACGGCATCCGCGAATCTTCGGAATGGCCAATGCGCTGGAAATTGGCGACGCCTTTGTGATCATCAATGATCACGATCCGATGCCGCTGCACTACCAATTGCAGGCTGAGTATCCCGGGCAGTTCTCCTGGACCTATCTCGAGAGTGGTCCTGAAGTCTGGCGTGTGGAACTTGGTCGCCAGGCAGCCGCCTAGCGGCTTTGCTTGGGGTGGTGCCGCATTGCGGCGCCACCCGCAACCGGGAGATAAGCCATGCTGGGCGCAAGTCTGTCACGCTGGACAATGAGCTATTTCGCTGCGGCGCTCGTCTGCCTGATTGGCGCCGAGGCGTTGATGGCGGCTGGATTTGGCTATCCAACTGTTGCCCTGGCGGCGCCCGAAACCCTGCTGCTGGTGCACCTGACCACCATAGGCTGGTTGAGCCTGTTGATGACTGGCGCCCTGCTGCAATTTGTTCCTGTGCTGGTGGCCCGACCGCTGCAATGGCCGGACCTGTCGGCGCCGGCGCTGCTGCTGATTCTGGCCGGGCTCGCCGCCCTGTTGAGCGGCTTCGCCAGCATGGCCGGCATTATCAGTGCGCCCCTCGAAGTACTACCGGTTGGTGGTCTGCTGCTGATGCTGGGCTTCGGCGCCGTCATCGCCACCCTGGGGCGCACCATGTGGCAAGCAAGGCCGCTGACGCTGCCGACCAAATTCGTCGTGGCCGGGCTCGCGGCCCTGACCGGGACGGTGGCGCTGGGCGAGACGTTTGCATTGACCATTTCAGGCCTGGCGGGTGGCGAGGAGGTGCTGTCACTGTGGACCCATGGCGTCCCGCTGCATGCCCTGCTGGGCCTGGGCGGCTGGATGACACTGAGCGCCATGGGCGTGAGTTACCGGCTGTTCGCCATGTTCATGCTGGCGCCGGATGCCGAGGGCTTTTCTACCCGTCTGGTGCTGTATGCCGGCATCGCGGCGCTGCTGGTTGTGGCCGCAGCGACGCCCTTCGCCATGGTGGCGACGGCAGGACTGCCGGCCATGCTGCTGGTCGCTGGCGTGAGCGGGCTGGTCGCCCTGGCGCTTTATGGCCGCGATATCGTGGCGCTGTATCGGCAGCGCAAGCGGCGCGTCATCGAGCTCAATGCCCAGGCCGCCATCGGTGGCTTTGCCGCGCTGGGTGCGACGGTCCTGTTATTGGTCGGCCTGCTCGTGGCTGGACAGTTGTCGAGCCATATTGGTGCGCTGACCTATCTGTTTGTCTTTGGCTGGCTGACGGGGCTGGGCCTGTCCAAGCTCTACAAGATCATTGCCTTCATGACCTGGCTGGAGTGTTTTGCGCCGGTGATGGGCAAGCGGCAGACGCCGCGGGTGCAGGATCTGGTCGATGAACCGCACGCCGCGCCCTGGTTCGGCGCCTATTACGCCGCCGTTGGCTTTGGCACCTTGACGCTGCTCGTTGATCTGCCAATCGCCTTTCAGCTGTTTGTGGGGGTGCAATTGTTTGCCACCCTCGCCATAGTCCGCCACTTCTACCGTACGCGCGGGCTGCTCAATGTTCCCCTCAAGTTGCGCGGCAGCACGGCGCTGCCCCATCTTTTCCGACCCAAATCCATTATCAGGAGTCCATCATGACTGATCATGAACTCGATGTTCGCCCGCTGCTGCTCAATGGCGGAGAGCCATTCGGCGCGATAATGGCGGCGGTAAACCAACTACAGGCCGGCCAGCGCCTCAAACTGCTGGTCACCTTCAAGCCCGAGCCGCTGTTCAATGTGATGGCGGCCAAGGGCTATACCCATGAGGCCACGCCGCTCGAAAATGGCGACTGGATGGTGATTTTTACGCCCGGTGACGGGGGTAGTCCGGCGGTGGTGTCCAAGGCCGATGCGCCCGAGACCTGGCCCGATCCGGCCCATTATCTTGACTGCTCCGAACTCGATCCGCCCGAGCCCATGGTACGCATTCTGGCCATGCTCGAGACCATGAGCGAGGGCGAGGTGCTGTTCGCCCTGCTGGGACGCGAGCCGCTGTTCCTGTTTCCCGAACTGCAGGCGCGCGGCCACGCCTGGGCCGGCGACTTTGACGAGGCGGGCGAAGCCTATCGGCTGATGATTCGCGCGGGTGCCAAGTCTTGACCGCGCCGGATGATGCCGGGTTGATCGAGGCGGTCCGCACGGCACTCAAAATGGTGATTGACCCCGAGCTGGGCCAGAATGTCGTTGATCTGGGCATGGTCTACGCCATCACCGTCAGCGATGGCTGCATCGTCAACATCACCATGACCACCACGACCCGCGGCTGCCCGGCGACCGACTATATCCGCCAGGGCATCGAGGAATGCGCCTGGCACGTCGACGGGGTCGAACTGGTGAATGTGACCCTGGCCTATGATCCCCCGTGGTCACCAGCCATGATTGCGCCTGAAGTGGCCGATCTGCTGGGCCTTTGAGTTGTTGCGGGGCCGTCAGAGCGGCCAGAAGAACAGGATGGACGGGACGCCCACGGCGATGATGATGGCTTCGAGCGGCAGGCCCATGCGCCAGTAATCGCCGAAGCGGTAGCCGCCCGGTCCCATGATGATGGTGTTGTTCTTGTGCCCGATCGGGGTGAGGAAGGCGCAGGAGGCGGCCACGGCCACCGCCATCAGGAACGGGTCGGGCGAGACATCCAGCGACTGGGCAATCGACAGGCCGACGGGGGCCGCGATCAGGGCGGTAGCCACATTATTGAGGAAGTCCGACAGCGTCATGGTTACGATCATCAGCAGGGTCAGGGTAGCCCAGGCCGGAAACGAGCCGGTCAGCGACAGGATCGCTTCGGCAATCAACAGCGTGCCGCCCGAACTCTCCAGCGCCAGCCCGAGCGGGATCAGCGAGCCAAGCAGCACGATGATCGGCCATTCCACCGATTCGTAGACCTCCTGCGGCCCGACAATGTTGAACATGGCATAGACGCTGACCACCAGCGCCAGCGCGATGGCGAGCGGAAACAGCCCGATGACCGAGGCGGCAATTGCAGCGGCGAACACGCCGATGGCGAACAGCGCCTTGCTGCGCTGCACCACGGCATGAGTCTTTTCCGCAAGCGGCAGGACGCCGAGCCATTCGGCAACGTCATTGACGCGGCTTTCCGGACCGATGAGCAGCACCACGTCGCCCGCCTTGATCACCAGATTGCGCACCTGATCGCGAAAGCGCTGGCCTTGCCGCGACACGCCGAGCAGGGCCACGCCGCGCCGGTTACGCAGGCGCAGATCGGTGGCCGTGCGACCAACCAGGCGGGCATTGTCGGGAACGATGGCCTCCATCAGGGTCAGTGACTTGCTGCGCAAGCCGACATCTTCCTGGGTGGCCGAGGTTTCCAGGCTCGCTGCACCGATGAAGCCCTCGATGGATTCGGGGTCGCCTTCGAGCACCAGCATGTCGCCGGCGCGCAGTTCGGTATTGGCCGCAAAGCCGGGCAGGCGGCGGCCATTGCGGATCAGGCCGAGCAGGGTGGTGTCGTGTTCGTCGGCCACGGCCATCAGATCATGCTGGGTCTTGCCGATGCTCTTGGAGTCTTCGCTGACTATGGCTTCGGCAACGAAATGGCCGTCATCCTCCTCGGCGCCAGCAGTGGCTTCGGCCGACGGAGTTGGCAGCAGGCGCCAGCCAATCAGGGTAACGAAGGCGATGCCCACCACGGCGCAGACCAGGCCGACAGGGGTGTAGTCGAACATTTCAAATGGCGCGCCCAGCGCCCGCTCGCGGAATTGGGAGACCACGATATTGGGCGGCGTGCCGATCAGGGTGATCATGCCCCCCAATATGGTGGCGAAGGATAGCGGCATCAGCGAGCTGTAAACCGAGCGCTTGCCCTTTTTGGCCGCCTCGATATCGAGCGACATCAGCATGACCAGGGCAGCCACATTGTTGATGACGGCCGACAGCGCCGCGCCCACCATTGCCATGATCCCTATATGGGTCGACAGCGAGCGATCCGCCGATATCACCAGCCGCGCGACAATTTCGACGGCGCCGGCATTGGTCAGCGCGCGCGAGACAATCAGCACCAGCGCGATGATGATCACCGCTTCCTGGCCAAAGCCTGCAAAGGCCTGACCCACCGGTACCACGCCGCCGATTACCGCAATGATCAGCGCCACAAAGGCCACCAGATCGTAGCGGATGCGCCCCCAGATCAGGAAGCCGAATACCACGCCCAGCAGCGCGAAGAGGAAGCCTTGCTCATAGGTCATGGAGTGATCTCGTGCGGGTCGGGTGACGCTACCCCTAGCAGACTAAACGACGTCGATCTAACCTTGGATGATGGATAATTGCCAAGCAGTTGCGCCGGACGGGCGATGGCGACGGCTGGCGTGATGGGCGTGCCGAAACCCCGCCCGGCCAGCTGGCGTCGCGGTGTCACGGGTAACGGGCGGCCATTGGGCCAAAAGGGTAGTGGAACGGACCAAGGGCCGCCCGTCACGAGCCGGTTTTGCGCGGGGGATGGTTCAGGCGACACCAGTATTGCAGGCGCGGCTGCCATGCTCCCCACTGGACAGGCGCCCCCGTCCCCCGGTCTCCCCGCCTGGCCCTGCGTCGGGGCCAGTGACTTGGCGGGAACGGGGCCATGATGGCACACGATATTGGGGACGGGGATTAGATGGATAAGGTTTTGTTGGTCCGAGACCCCCACCTAGCCTCCCCTGGCAGGGGGAGGGACGGGCTGGTGGGTGTGACGAGTTCGAACCACAATCTTGCGGTCGTCTCCCTCCCCTGAAGGGAGAGGGAAGCCTGTCCGGCACGCGGCAAACCATTGTGCCCGGGACCCTTGTTCAATCGAGGCACTGGCGCCGCCATTATCCAGCCAGTTGAATGGTGACCTGATGCGCGCGCCCGTCCAGCGGCAGCGTGAACGGCCCATCGTCGGTCGGCATGACGTTACCGTCCACGACCAGACTGCGCGTTGCGCCTTCCGCGCCCTGCGAAGCGATGACCTCAATGCTGTAGCGGGTCGCGCCCATGGTGATGGTTGCAGAAAATCCTGGCCAGGAGTCGGGCAGGCATGGCGCGACAAGGAGACGGTCCCCGACGCGCGTAATGCCCAAAATGGCTTCTATTCCCGCGCGATGCATCCAGCCGGCCGATCCGGTGTACCAGGTCCAGCCGCCACGGCCGACATGGGGAGCGACCGAATAGACGTCGGCGGCAACCACATAGGGTTCGACCTTGTAGCGATCCACCTGCGCTGGCGTCGTGGCGTGGTTGATCGGATTGAGCAGGGCGAAGAGGTCGTGGGCCTTGTTGCCCTGGCCGAGCCTGGCAAAGGCCATGATTCCCCACATGGCAGCGTGGCTGTATTGCCCGCCATTTTCGCGCAGCCCCGGCGGATAGCCCTTGATATAGCCGGGATCGCGCGGGGTCTGGTCGAAAGGCGGGGTAAACAGCAGGGCAATCCCATCGTCTGGACGAATCAGATGGCGTTGCATGGCGGCCATGCCAGCCGCTGCCCGGATGGGATCTGCGCCACCAGACAGCACGGCCCAGGATTGCGCGATGGAGTCGATCTGGCACTCGTCGCTCTGCTTGGAGCCGAGCCAGGTGCCATCGTCAAAGGTAGCGCGCCGATACCATTCGCCGTCCCAGGCATGGCGCCCGAGGGCTGTCTTGGTGCGGGCCAGATGGGTACGCCAGCGCTGCGCGCGCTCGGGCGCCCGGGCCTCCGCCAGGGGCAGGAACAGCGTGAGGGTGCGGATCAACAACCAGGCGAGCCAGACGCTCTCGCCCTTGCCGCCCTCGCCGACACGGCTCATGCCGTCGTTCCAGTCGCCGGTGCCCATCAAGGGCAGGCCATGTTTGCCCGTCAGATCAAGGCATTGGTCCAGTCCGCGTGCACAATGCTCGAACAGCGTGGCGGACTCTTCGGCAATCATGGGCTGGAAGAAGGCATCATGCTCTTCGGGGAGCAGCCTGGGCCCTTCAAGGAAGGGCACGATTTCTTCGAGAACCGCCGCATCGTCGGTCGCGGCGACATAGGTGGCCGCCGCAAAGGCCAACCAGACCCGGTCATCGGAGATGCGGGTCCGAACGCCCTGACCCGATTGGGGCAGCCACCAATGCTGGACATCGCCTTCGGGAAACTGACGGCCCGCCGCGCGCAGCAGGTGATGCCGCGTTTCTTCGGGGCGGGCAAAGGTGAGCGCCATGCCATCCTGCAACTGGTCGCGGAAGCCATAGGCGCCGCTGGCCTGGTAGAAGGCCGAGCGGGCCCAGACGCGGCAGGCCAGCGTCTGATAGAGCAACCAGCCATTGAGCATGATGTCCATGGCGCGGTCGGGCGTCCTGACCTGAACGGTGCCAAGCAAAGCCTGCCAGTGGTCGGTAACCTCGGCCAGCACGGCATCGAGATCGGCCTCCCGATAGCGCGCTATCAGTTCCCGGTTCGCCTCAGCTGAAGTGCATTGGCCCAGCAGTGATGTCACTTCCACCGACTCTCCGGGCTTCAATTCGATGACCTGTTGCAGCGCCGCGCAGGGATCCAGCCCGGCGCCGCTCGCGCCGGCCAGCGGGGTTTTCCCCAGCAAGGCGGCTGGCGTGGCCGGACCGCTATGGCGCCCGAGGAATTCGGTGCGGTCGGCCGTCCAGCTCGTCTGCTGCCCAGCCAGGTCAGCAAAAGCGATCCGGCCACAAAACGCCGAACTCCAAGGGTTATGGGCAAAGATGGCGCCGGTATCGGCATCTGCTTCGGTGATGATGAACGGCGCCGAGGCCCCGCGTGCGGTGCCGAGCACCCATTCGGCATAGTAGGTGACGGAGAGACGCCGTGACTTGCTCGACTGATTGGTGAGGGTGAGGCGCGAGATCTTGATCGGGTCGCCCAGGGGCACATATTGCAGCAGGTCGCTGGCGATGCCATTGGCTGTGTGGGTGAAGCGGCTATAGCCGAAGCCGTGCCGCGCGAGATAGGTCCCGCCATCGCGGATCGGCTGCGCCGTCGGGCTCCAGAGCTCGCCACTATCCTCGTCGCGCAGATAGAACGCTTCGCCGGTCGGATCGGTGACCGGATCGTTGGACCACTGCGTCAGCTGGTTTTCACGGCTGTTTTCGGCCCAGCTATAGCCGCTGCCTTCGGTGGAAACCTGGAAGCCGAAATCGGGATTGGCAATGACGTTGATCCAGGGGGCCGGGGTGCTCTGGCCGGCATTGAGGACCGTCACATACTCGGTGCCATCCTTCTCAAAGCCCCCCAGGCCATTGAAGAATTCCAGCGCCGGCGTGGGCAGGATGACTGGTCGCGCAATCCGCGGTTCACGCATTGGCAAGGGCGGCACTGGCAGCGTCGGCATCAGATCGAGTTGCTGGCCGATGGAGCCGTGATGGGCGTTGAGAACCACCCGCGCCACCGAGCGGAGCAGGGCGCGTGCCTCAAGGCTCATCAGGTCGGCGCGCAATATATGGACAGTGCCCTGCTCGAGCGGCTCGCCATGGCTTGCGCGCAGCTGGCTGCTCCGGACCGCGGTCTCAATGGCGATCTGCAGGTCCTGCACATAGGATGAGCCGCGATCGTTGATGATGACGAGATCGACGGCAAGCCGCTTCATCTGCCAATATTCCTGGGCGCGCAGCAATTGGCGAACCTGGGCGATATCCTCGATATCCTCGATGCGCAGCAGCACGATGGGGAGGTCGCCAGAGATGGCCAGCGGCCATAGTCCCGGCTGCGAACCGGCGCCGCGGATGATCAGTTCGGAGGCGGGGCGGAAGCGGCGGTCGGCGTAAAGCAGCGGCGCGGCCAGGCGCTGGAAGTCGGCAGCCTCCTGCGCTTCGACGTCGAGATGGCGCAGCTGCACCTGGGCCTGGGTCCAGGCCAGAGTCTGGGCGCGCTCGAAGGCGCTGCGGTCATGGTGCTTGTCGAGCAGATCCAGCAGCTCAGCGCGCGAGGCGGCAACAATGGTCCAGAAGGCGACGCGCGAGACCTTGCCGGGCACGACGCGCAGGCGCCGGCGCAGGGAAAAGATCGGATCGAGAACCGTGCCCACCGTGTTCGACAGCGGCTCACCGGCCTGCAGCACGGCCGCATCGCCCAGCGTACGGGCCGCGCCGATGAAGCGCGCCCGGTCGGTCTCATATTGCGGATCGGCGGCAAGTTCGCCTTCCACCACCGCGAAATGGGCGGCCCACACTGCCGGATCGGCCGCCGAGCGGGGGCGGCGGGTCGCGACAATGGCGTCGAACTCGGCAAGATGCTCGGTCTGCACGAACATCTTGGCGAAGGCGGGATGGGCATTGTCTGTCGCCGGCGTGGTGAGCACGATCTCGGCATAGGATGTCAGCTCGATCTCGCGGGCGCGCCGGCCGGTATTGGTCAGCGTGACGCGGCGCACCTCGCCATCGTCCTCGCTCGACACCAGCACATCCATTGCCGTGGTCAGCGAACCGTAGCGGCGGGTGAACTCGGCATGATCCTCCCCGAAAATCACCTCGTCATGGTCGGCCTCGTTCTTGACCGGCTGCGCGCAAGCGGACCACACATGGCCGCTCTGGATGTCGCGCAGCATTATGAAGGAGCCCCAATTGTCACGGGTCGCATCCTCGCGCCACCGCGTGATGGCGATATCGCGCCAGCGGCTATAGCCGGCGCCCGCCGCCGTGAGCATCACCGCATAACGCCCGTTCGAGAGCAGATGGGTCATGGGCTGGCGCCCGGAAGGCAAGCGCGTGCTGCGGACAGCGGGCGCTTCCCCGATGGCTTGGGCCGGGGAGGCTTTGACTTCCTCGGCGCGCGGATGGGTGGTGACGATGTCGCGCGGCACCCGCTCCTGCAGCAGCAATTCGCTGGCCCGGATCATCGGCTCGCGATGGAATCGATCACGCATCCGGCCGTCCAGCAGCGTATTGGCGATGGAGACAATGGTCATGCCCTGGTGGTGGGCCATGAAGTTGCGGACAATGGCGACGTCCTGATTTTCCGGCACGCGAGAGCGGGTGAAGTCCAGCGCTTCAAAAAAGCCATAGCGGCCACTGGCGCCCAATTCGGCGAGACGGCCATAGTTGCGCAGCGCACCATGCGGATCGATCATGGCGGCCAGGCCGGTCGCATAGGGCGAAATCACCACATTGTCGGACAGGCCGCGTTTGAGACCGAGCCCGGGCACGCCAAAATTGGAATACTGATAAGTAAATTCCATGTCGCGCGCATTATAGGCGGATTCCGAGATGCCCCACGGCACCCCAAGCGAGCGGCCATAGGCCTGCTGGCGTTCCACCACCAGCCGGCTCGTTTCTTCGAGCAGGCTCCCCACCGGCTCTTCCATCACCAGTGACGGCATCAGGTATTCGAACATCGAGCCGGACCAGGAGATCAACGCCGATCCATTGCCCAGCGGGGTGGCTGCCCGGCTCAGCCGGAACCAATGCTGGGTGGAAACATCGCCCTTGGCCACCGCGAACAGGCTCGCCAAACGGGCCTCGGAGGCCAGCAAATCGTAGCAGCTGGGATCAAGCGTGTTATCGACCAGCGAATAGCCGATCGACAGCAGTTTGCGGTCGGGTTCGAGCAGCCAGGCAAAGTCCATGGCCATCGCCATCTCGCGCGCGCCATCGGCCAGGGCCTGCAGGCGGGCTGTCAGATCGATCGCCGGGGCGTTGGCCTGCAGCAGGTCGCGCTCATGCTCGAAAGCGGTCTTGCGCAGCGCTTCGCACCAGAACACCAGGTCAAGTGCGCTGGTATGGCCCACCACCGGGATAATATCCTGCGCCACCCTGGCGGCTTTTTCGGCCAGCCGCCGGAGCGTGGGCGTCAGGGACTCGGTGGGGCGGGGGGCGGTGAGCTCGGCCTCAATCGCGTCCAATGCCGTCGCCAGCTGCAGCCCGGCCTCGCCCTGGGCTGCGGGCAAGTCGGCAAGCGCCGCGCGCGCCAGTTGCAGTGTATCGGTCAGACCGGCGCGGCCATCCAGTGCCAGGGGCGCCAAGGTCCACTCTTCGCAGGCATTGGCCAGGGCGATCAGGTGCCCGGCCAGATTGCCGCTATCCACCGATGAGACATAAATCGGGTCGAGCGATCGCAGATCCTGGGTGTCGTACCAGTTGAACAGATGGCCGCGGAATTTGGTCAGCCGGCGGATCGAGGCAAATGTCGTCTCAAGCCGCTCGGTGGTTTCGATTGTCCCGGCCCAGCCGAAATCCCGGGCCGCCACGGTCGAGAGCAGATAGAGCCCGATATTGGTCGGCGAGGTTCGGTGGGCGAGGGCGGGCTGCGGGTTCTCCTGGAAATTGTCCGGTGGCAGCATGTGATCGGCCGGCGTGACGAAGGTCTCGAAAAACCGCCAGGTTCGGCGCGCGATCAGCCGCAGCGCATCGGCATCGGTCTCGGACAGCACCAGGCGCCTGGGCAGGGCGGGCGGCCGGCTGGCCCAGCGCGCCAGCGCCGGCGCACAAAACCAGAGCAGGGCAAACGGCAAGACCAGGGGCCAGGACCCCGGCGCCAATATCACGGCGCCGGCACAGATGATCAGGCCGAACGCCGTGCCACCGGCCATGAACCGGTAAAACCCCGGCAGATCCAGCTCGGGACGGTTCATTGATTGAGCGGCTGTGGTCCATTCCAGCAGGTTCCGGCGGGTAATGAACAGCCGGTTCAGCGTGCGGACAATCGCGTCCCCCATGCGCCAGGCCTGATCGGGGAGGAAGGCGATGACCAGAAAAATCTGCATGGCCGCGATCCGCAGATCAGCCGCCACGGCCTTGAAATGGTTGCGCAACTGCACCCCGGTGCGCCGGTGCAGCACCGACAGCAGGGAAGGCAGGAACGCCGGCAGCGCCAGGGTGCCGAGCACGATGATGGCGGCGAGCGCGCCCGGCCATACCGGCAGCAGAAAACTCATGCCCAGGCTCAGCAGGGCGAATGGCGCGACCAGGGAGCGGCGCAGATTATCCAGCATCTTGCCGCGTCCGACGGCTGGAACGGCAGCGGCGGCGCGGCGCGCGAACAACCAGGGCAGCAATTGCCAGTCGCCGCGTGTCCAGCGATGCTGGCGCATGCTGGCAACGTCATAGCGCGCGGGCACACCCTCGACCACTTCGATATCGGAGGCGAGACCCGCCCGGGCAAAAATCCCCTCGAACAGATCGTGGCTGAGCAGGGCGTTTTCGGGCACCCGGCCATCCAGCGCCGCCTCGAAGGCGTCGACGTCATAGATGCCCTTGCCGGTATAGGAGCCTTCGCCAAACAGGTCCTGATAGATATCGGAAACCGCCGCCGCATAGGGATCCATGCCGCCTGGCCCTGAAAAGGCCAGCTGATAAAGCGAGCCGTCACTGCCCTGCGGCAGCGATGCGGTGACGCGCGGCTGCAGAATGCCGTAGCCCTTGACCACGCGATTGCTGGTGGCGTCGAACCGCGGGCGATTGAGGGGATGGGCCATCTTGCCGATCAGCCGCGACGCGGCCTCACGGGGCAGACGGGTATCGCTATCCAGGGTGATGACATAGCGCACATCGGTCGGAACCCGCGGCGCGACACCGGCGACCGGGACGAAAGTGGTATCGGTCGCTCCGCGCAACAGCCGGTTGAGCTCGTGCAGCTTGCCGCGCTTGCGCTCCCAGGCCATCCATTTGTTTTCACTGGCGTTGAACAGGCGTCGGCGATGCAGCAGGATAAAGCGATCCCCGGCCGGGGCGGGGCCGTAGCGCTGGTTCAGCTTGTCGATGGCCGCCGCAGCCGTCGCCAGCAGGGCCGCATCACCCTCGATTTCCTCCTGATCGGCATCGCGTCCATCCGGCATCAGCGCGAACACTAGATCGCCGCTGGCGCCAGACAGATGGTGCACTTCCAGCCGCTCGATCTGCTCGAGCAGGTCGGCTTCGTTGGTGAGCAGCGTCGGCACGACAATCAGCGTGCGCATGGATTGCGGGACGCCGCGAAGGAGGTCCATTCCCGGCAGGGAGGTTGCGCCAAAGCTCCAGGTGATGGCCCGGTTGACCAGAGCGGTCGCCACGTCGGTCATTGGCAGGAAGGCGATGGCAGCAAAGGCCGCCAGCCACCCCCCTGTTGCGCCACAAGTGGCCAAGGCCCACAGCGAAGAGGCTAGCAGCAAAGCGGTGACGGCGAGAATGCTCCCAACATAGCCGGCAATGCCGAGCCGGACATTGAAGCGGCTGATCAGCAGGCGCGGCGGGGCGCGGAAACCAATGGTCTGTTCGAGCGCGGCGCGTCCTTCGGCAATCAGAAAATATCCAGGATCCGACTTTCGCTCCGCTTCAGCGGTACCGATCGACGACTGCACCGCAGCCAGCGCCTTGTCGACGATGTCGAGTTCGGTGAAGCCGGACCCGCGCGCCAGTTCCTCGATGGCGTTGCGGTAAAGATCGCGGGTGGCGAAATCCATGTCGCCGAAGGCGCTTTTGGCGCGCAGTCTGGCGTCGACGAGGCTGACGCTCTCGAACAGCTCCGCCCAGTCGATATCGGAGATCAGCCGCATGCTGGTGATGATGTTGCGCACGCTGACATTGGAGGCGCCCTGCTGCTGCTGGGCCAGCTGGACCACGGCCTCAACCGAGGTGCCCTGCAGGCCCAGCCGCTCTTCCAGCCAGCCCAGGGCAGGGGTCGTCCGCGGGTCGCGGTCGCGCAGCCGCTTGGAAAGCTGGGCAGCGAACGCCGTCGATAGCGGCGCCGAGGAGCGCAGGCCAATGTCGGCGTCGAGCGCCGAACGTGCATTGCCCGAGACCAGCAGCCGATTGGCCAGTTCATCGGCGTCCGCCCGCTTAAGCTGCCCCACGCTCATCTGGTCGGCCAACCTTCTGAGGTTCTCGATCAGGACGATGCGCAGGGTAATGGCGACGGCCCAGAGTTCACCAATGGTCAGCGGTTGCACGCGCTGGTAGGCGGTGATGAAGCGGACCAGCGTTTCGGGGTCGATATGGCTGTCAGTGTGGGCAACGAAAGCCCAGGCAATGCCGAAGACACGCGGATAGCCGGCAAACGGCCCTTGGGCGAGCTTGGGCAATTGGCGATAGAAGCCGGGTGGCAAATCGTCCCTGATCTCGCGAATCTGCTCTTCGATCAGGTGATAATTGTCGAGCACCCATTCAGCGGCGGGCTCCACCTCGTGGCCCTGCTCCACCTCGGTGGCACTGGCGCGGTAGGCTGCCAGCAACACGGCAGCGTTCTCGTTCAACCGTGCACTCAGCGACAGCACGCGCGGCGGGGTGCGGGTAACGGGCTGTTCTGCCGCCAGCGTTTCAGCGTGCTGCTCAAGCCGCTCTATGCCAAACAATTCTCCCCGTACCGGTGCCTTATCGTCCCAAACCGGCGATGACGAGCGTATTCTCCAGGCGCGGCGCGGAATCGAGGGCATGAGAATTTTCCTTGCAGATTGTCTCGCAACAACCGCGAGAAGCCGCGCCGGTCAGGACGCGGATAACAGTCAATTGGCGCAGGATATTGGCGAGCTGCACCGCAGCAAAATTGGGGGCCTCCTCCGGTTCAGCAATGTGGGTCCACGATGGGGCGCGGCATCGACCACCCCTGGCTGTGGTCACCACATGCGGGATCAGTGTTGCACATCATCATACATGTTCTGAGGGTTGATTGGTCGGTTTAATTTGGTGGGGCAGTTCGATGCCGCACACCCGATCCGCTTCGCTCCGGCGGCCCTCAGTTCATTGCGGCACCGCGCCGGGCGCTTTCGCGCGCAAGGATCGCGCGGGCGGCATGGTCGGCGATCGGAATGCCGAGATCGGGGGAGACCTCGCCCGCTGCGATCAGCGCATGGTAACGGGCGCAACATACCCGCAAAAACGAGGTGAAATTGCCCAGATCATGGTCGGCGTCCATAGCCTCGTGCCACAGGCGCGTGATGAGCTGCGCGACGGTCATGCCGTCGCGCTGGCCGATTTCGCCGAGCGTATCCCAGAAGTGGTTCTCGATCCGGATCGAAGTCGCAACCCCGTCAATGCGCAGACTATGGGCGCGGCTCTGCCATTGGCTGGCGTCAGCCTTGATGAAGAGTTCACACATTGAGGGGCTCCCTTGGCGTTGCAGTCAGAGGATGGCGAGGAACTGTTTCAGCCATGCCGGGTGGGCGGGCCACGCCGGCGCACTGACCAGATTGCCATCAGTCACCGCCTCTGTCACCGCAATATCGGCAAAAGTGCCGCCCGATGCGGTGACCTCATAGGCGCAGGCCGGATAGGCCGAACAGGTGCGCCCCTTGAGCACGCCGGCAGCGGCCAGCAATTGTGCGCCATGGCAGATGGCCGCAACCGGCTTTCCAGCCTCGAAAAAGTGCTGCACCTTCCTGATCACTTCGGGGTCGAGGCGCAGATATTCCGGCGCGCGGCCGCCGGGAACGACAAGGGCGTCGTAGCTGGCGGGGTCGGCCGTGTCGAAATCGGCATTGAGCGCGAAATTGTGACCGGGCTTTTCCGAATAGGTCTGGTCGCCCTCAAAATCATGGATCGCCGTCTTGACTGTGTCACCGGCCTTTTTGCCGGGACAGACAGCATCGACGCTGTGGCCGGTCGCCAGCAGCGTCTGGAACGGCACCATGGTCTCGTAGTCTTCCGTGAAGTCGCCGGTAATCATCAGGATCTTCGCCATCATTATCCTCCATTTTGATGGTTGAGAGCGCACGATAGGCGCGCCACCGGGGCGGCGAGTGTTACCCCGATACTACGTCACACGGGCCTCTCGCCCGGAAGCAGCGGTGTCGAACGGGACGCCATGGTCAAACAAATCAGGGCGGCAATTGATCCGGCTCAATGACGGCGTCCCGCAGCCTGATAAGCATGGCGCCATGGAGCACGATCAGGGTAGCGGGATAGCCGATTGGAACTCGGGGCCATGACTGGTCTTCGCGCCATCAATCTCATCCTCGGCGCTGTCATGTTGGCAGTGGGCGTCTTGGGGGCCATACTGCCGCTGCTCCCGTCCACGCCTTTCCTGCTGGCTGCGGCCTGGTTCTTCTCGCGCGGTTCGCCACGAGCCGAGCAGTGGCTGCTGCAACACCCCGTATTGGGCCGGCCGCTGCGCAATTGGCTCCGGGAACGGGCCTTGTCCAATCGCAGCAAGGTGCTGGCCATCGGCATGATGGCAGCGAGCTATGCCCTGCTGCTGTTCGGCACGCAGCCGGGCCTGCCGCTATTGATTGGCACAGCGGTCATTCTGACGCTGGCTGGTAGCTTCATCGTGACCCGCCCCAAGCCGCTGGACGATGCGGACTGACGGGGTTTGAACGCTGGGCAAGCGTTCCGTCGGAGCCATGCCTGCACGTTCAGAACTTCATTCGACAATCATCGAAATACTCTTGACAGGGTCTTGCCAGGCTATAGGCTATTTCCATGAAGATCGAAACAGCTGCGGCCCAACTGGAAGCTCTGGGCAACACCACAAGGCTTACCATCTATCGCACGCTGGTCCGTGCGGGCGAAAGCGGGCTTGCGGTCGGCAAGCTGCAGCGCAAGCTGGACATTGCCGGCTCCACCCTCTCCCACCACATCCGCAAACTGGTGGAGGTCGACCTGGTCAGCCAGGAGCGGCAGGCCACCACGCTGATCTGCCGCGCCAATTATGCCAGCATGAACGGCCTAATCGGCTATCTGGCCGATGAATGCTGTGCCGATGGGGCAGCCGGCCAAGCCAGCGACGTTGCCGCCCGAACCGACGCCATTTGACCTATCGTTCGAATATTCCAGAGAAATCGAAGTCATGATCGGACCTGACCTGCCCATCGTCTTCGAAGGCGGCCCGAGCGTTGGCGACCGGCTGCCGCTTTGGCCCGTCGACCACTACCACACCCTGACTTGAACGCGGCTGAGCGGAAACTCCATGACCAAACCTTTGCAGGCGCGCGCTCCGGCCCTGGTGATCTGGGCGCTCGGGCTGACCCAGATCATTGGCTATGGCACGCTCTATTACAGCTTCAGTGCTCTGGCACCGTCCATGGCGCTGGATTTTGGCTGGTCCGAGGAATGGGTCTATGGCGCGCTGTCGGCATCGCTGCTGATGAGCGGCCTCGTGGCCCCCATTTCAGGGAGCTGGGCCGACCGCTTCGGCGCCGCTCGGGTCATGGTCTGGGGCTCCATAGCGGCCGCCCTGTCCCTGGTGGCCTGCGCCCTGGCCCCCAATGGGGCGACGTTCGTCGCCGGGCTGGTGGCGATGGAAGTGTCCTCGGGCTTCGTGCTCTATACCACCGCCTTTGCCGCCCTGGCGCAGATCGCCGGGCAGGGTGCCCAGCGCAGCATCACCCATCTTACCCTGATTGCCGGCTTCGCCTCGACCATCTTCTGGCCACTCACCGCGATGCTGCATGAATTTCTGAGCTGGCGCGAAGTCTACCTGGCCTTTGCCGCCCTGACCCTTGCCGTCTGCCTGCCGGTCCATGCCTGGCTGGCCGCCCAGGGCAAAGGCACCGGCGCGGCGCGGCTGAGCGAGACAATCGAGGACGCGCCGCTGGTCCCGCCCGGTCAGGAACAATGGGCCCAGATCGTCATGCTGCTCGGCTTTGCCCTGCTTGGCTTTATGTCCTCGGCGGTGCTGGTCCACATGATCCCCATGCTTGCCTCTCTGAGTCTGGGCGCCGCCGGCGTCTTCGTTACCACGCTGTTCGGCCCGGCCCAGGTGCTGAGCCGGCTCATCAACATGCAGTTCGGCAAGGGCCTGTCGCAGCCCGCTCTGGGCGTTGTCGCGGCCAGCCTGATGCCGCTGGCCCTGATCGTGCTGGTGACGACCGCGCCCCTGCTGCCCGGAGCGGCGGCCTTTGCGCTGCTGTTCGGCCTGGGGTCGGGACTATCGAGCATCGTCAGCGGCACCTTGCCGCTGGCCCTGTTCGGGCGCGTCGGCTACGGCCGCCGCATGGGGTCGATCAGTTCGGCGCGGCTGATCGTGTCCTCCTTCGCACCGGTGGTCTTCGCCGTGGTGGCCGGCGCCATAACGACGCCGGCCACGCTGTGGATGGTGGCGGGCGCTGGCGCATTGAGCGCGCTGTGTTTCGGATTGATCTGGCACCGCTACAGCCGCAGGGGTCCGGCCTGAACTCCTGCCGGTCAGGTCTGCGGGGCTGCGTCGATCAACCTGGCCCGGATGCGGCGGGAGATGTTGTCGATGACGGCAACGGTGACCAGGATCATCAGGACGATAAAGGCCGCTTCCTGCCAGTTGTTGATGCGCATGCGATCGGACAATTGCAGCCCGATGCCGCCTGCGCCGACAATGCCCAGAATGGTGGCGGATCGGACATTGGATTCAAAGAAATAGAGCACATGGCTCATCATCACCGGCAGCACCTGCGGAAACACGCCCAGCCGCATGACATGGGTATCGCTGCCGCCGGCGGCGCGAACGCCCTCCACCTGCTTGGTTTCGACATTCTCGATGGCTTCGGCAAACAGCTTGGCGAAGATCATCAGGTCACCCACGGCAATGGCCAGCACGCCGGCGAACGGCCCCAGCCCGACGGCCGAAACGAAGATCAGCGCCCATACCAGCCCGTCTATGCCGCGGAAACCGTCATAGATGCGGCGCAGGCCGAAGTGGAACAGCGCGTTGGGCATGATGTTCTTGGCGCCCAGAAAACCCAGCGGAACGGCCAGCACGGCGGCAATGACCGTGCCCAGGAATGCCATGCCAAGCGTCTCGAGCATGGCATGGACATAGTCCCAGAAGCCATCGCCGGGATGGGGCGGGATCATCAGGCCCACCAGCAGCCCCAATTTGTTGAGACCGTTGATGATCCGCATGGGATTGGCATCGACCCACCAGAGCCCGAATGCAAAAGCCACCACAAAACCGAGCCAGAGCGCCCCGGTCCTCAGTCGCACGATCAGCGGGGTGGAGAACAGTTCCGGATTGGTGCGGCGCAGGCGCGCAACTTCGCCATGGGTGATGATGTTCATGTCAGTGCCCCGCCTGCATGTCCTGCCCGATCAGCCGGTGGCGGATCGTTTCGCAGGTGATGTCGATGATGGAAGTGGTGGCGATCAGCAAAAGCATGATGGCCGAAATGTCGGTATATTCGAACTGCCGAATGGCCACATAGAGCTCCTGCCCGATGCCACCGGCGCCGACAATGCCCAGGGCAGAGGCGGCGCGCACATTGATCTCGAAGCGCAGCAGCAGATAGCTGGCATAATTGGGCAGTGCCTGGGGCACCACGCCCAACCGCATCAGCATGGGCCAGTTGCCGCCGGCGGCGCGGACGCCCTCGATCGGGCGGGGGTGTTGATTGTCGCTTGGAACTGACCCGGGGTTGTCATTGAGAAGTGACCCGCCAG
>NZ_JBDUUI010000015.1:0-55981 GCF_039938915.1 Devosia alba
AACCGAGACCACGCCGCACCCGCCCTCCCGCGAAGCGGGTTCGTGCATGGGGCGCGTTTCTGCCAGAATGTCATTTCCGCGGCATCGCAGCCGATGGGCGCTCCCGCTTTTGCGCGGCAATCCGGAACGGCGCATTGACAGCGCCATATCCCCGATACCCGGCCGAGCGCTGGACGACTTCAAAGAAGAAACCCTCCCCGATATTGGTCGAATAAAGCTGGAAGAACTCGCCATTGGCGTCGCGGTCATATAGCACATTGGCGCGTTTGAGCGCGTCGACCGTTTTCTGCGGCAGCGCCAGCCGGGCCTGCAGGTCCTGGTAATAGTTGGGCGAGATTTCCAGCGTCTGCATGCCATTGGCGGCTAGGGCGGCGGCGGTGGCAAGGATGTCATTGCTGGCAAAGGCCAGGTGCTGGATGCTCGAGCCGAAGGTTTCGGCGATGAAACGCCCAGCCAGCGTGCGGTGGCTTTCGGCCCCGTTGAGAGTGAGGCGCAGCGAGCCTTCTTCGTTCTCAATGACCTGGCTGCGGATGAGACCGGCCGGATCGACGACATCGACCATCGGGCTTTTCTCGGCCACGAAGATCGAGCGATAGAACAGGATCCAGGTCAGCATTTCCTCGTAGTTCATGGTCTGCGCAACATGGTCGATGCTTTTGAGGCCCGCATCCATCCCGGCCAGCGGGTCCTCGACGGTCTCGAACTCTATGTCCCAGACCCGGCCGAGCGGGCTTTTTTCGTCCAGGAAATAGATCACGCCACCGCCAATGCCACGGATGGCCGGTATGCTGAGTTGGTCGGGGCCGACGCGCTGGCTGAACAGCGGAGCACCCATGGCCTGGGCGCGCGCGACGGTTGCTGCCGCGTCCTCGACCAGCAGCCCCAGCGCATAGGCCGACGTGCCGTGCGTGAGATAGGCGGCGTGCGCCATGCCCTCGCGCTCGGTATTGACGACGATGTTGATATCGCCCGTGCTGAAGCGTTCGACGGCCTTGCGCCGGTGCCTTCCGGTAAGGCGAAAGCCGAGCTGGCGCAGGTGGCCGGATAGCGCGCTGGCCTCGTCCTCGTCGGCCGCGAATTCGACAAAGGCGACGCCCTGGACGGCGACGCGCGGCGGGAGCACCGGCACATCCAGAGCAATGCCGGGCTCGGCCTGGCGCACCTGATCCATCAGATAGACCAGCGAGCGATGTCCGTCGGCGGCAATGGCCCGCGGCGAGCCGCTGCGGAACTGGTCGTTGAAGATCTCCAGCGACACCGGACCGTTGTAGCCGGTGGCTGCCACGGCGCGCATGAAGTCGGTCACCGGCAGGTCGCCTTCCCCGGGCATGTTGCGAAAATGGCGGCTCCAATAGAGCAGGTCCATGTCGATGCGCGGTGCATCGGCGAGCTGCACGATGAAGATCTTGTCGCCCGGAATGGCCCGGATGGAATCGGGGTCGATGCCGCGCGACAGTGTGTGGAAGCTGTCGAGGATCAGTCCGACATTGGCGTGGTCGGCCCGCCGCACGATTTCCCACGCGTCGCGATGGTCATTGACGTGCCTTCCCCAAGCCAGGGCCTCGTAGCCCACCCGCAGTCCCCGCTTTGCAGCGCGTTCGCCCAGCGCCCGCAAATCCGCGGCTGCCCGGTCGATACCGCCCAGCGCCAGGGGCGAGACATTGGAGCAGATCAGGATCAGATCCGTCCCCAGCTCGCCCATCAGGTCGAACTTGCGCTCCGCACGCTCGAAGGCTTGGCCACGCTGGGGCTCCGGCAAGCCCTCGAAATCTCGGAATGGCTGAAACAGCGTAATCGTCAGTCCCAGGTCCGCCACCCTTTTGGCAACCTCGCGCGGCGACTGGTCATAGGCGAGAAAGTCGTTCTCGAAGATCTCGACCCCGTCAAAACCCGCCGCAGCGATGGCCTCTAGTTTTTCCGGCAGATCGCCGCTGATCGACACTGTCGCAATCGAGGTTTTCAAGGTCGCGCTCCCTTTTCAGACGAGAGTACGAACTAGTTAGTACATTTGCAAGGAGGCATCGGCCCGCAGTGGGAGCCTGACAGCAAGCGCCATTTCAGTGTCAGTGTGGCGTCGCCTGCAGTCGTCCCAATTGCTCTTGGACGAGGTGGATGGGTCTTGTGGCCTGCGACCTATGGCCCCGTCAGCTTCTCCGCTAGGACGACAAATCTCAGTACCATCTCGACCGTCTGCCTGCGCAACGATTCCTGAAAAGCCGGGCTGCCGACGTCCTTGCCAAAAATCTTGGAAAAGGTTGCCCGGTTGGCGACATTGAAAAAGCACAGGGCACTGATCTGCCAGTGGATTTCCAGCGGCTCAAGCCCCGGGCGAAACACCCCTTCGGCCAAACCCTTGGCATAGATTGCCTCGATATTGCCGATGGCCGTGACATTGAGGTCGGCAATGACGTCGGAACGCGCCAGGAATTCGGCATGATGGATATTCTCGATCATCACCATGCGGATGAATTCTTCATGCTGGTGATGGTGGTCGAAGGTAAATTCGACCAGCCGCTGCAGCGCCTCGATCGGCGGCAGACCCGCAATATCAAGCTTGGCTTCGCCGTCGCGGACCTGGCGATAGGCATTCTCAAGGGCGCTGAGATAGAGGCCCTCCTTGTTGCCGAAATAGTAGTATATCATCCGCTTGGACGAACGCGTCTTGGCAGCGATTTCATCGATCCGCGCGCCAGACAGGCCATTGAGGGCAAATTCCTGCGCTGCGACCTCGATGATATTCTGCCGGGTGCCCTCCGGATCCTGAATGCGCGTTGCCCCGTCGCGGGCCTTGGATCGGGATGATGAAACCGGAACATTCATTCGTTCAGAGCCTTCCTGGGCGGCAATTGACTAAACTAACCAGTTCGTACATTTTGCTCAAATCGTCTGTCAGCCATTTATCGGGTGCGGCGTGCCAAACACAAGTCCGCCGCTGCGTATCGCGCAACAGGGCGGCAGGGAGACGGGACTTGCATACTGCCAGCACGCCGCGGGAATCGCCGCTGTTCAGCGCCATTCTGCAGGGCCGTCGGCCGCGTCCTGGCGCCATAACGGTCGGGCTGATTGGTCGGGGCATTGCCGCGTCGCTCTCCCCACTGATGCATGAGCGCGAGGGCGAGCGCCTGGGCCTCGATTACCACTATCACCTGATCGATTTCGATCTGCTGGGCCTTGAGGATGCCGCCTTGCCGGTAGTCCTGGCGGAGGCGCGCGCGCTTGGCTTTTCCGGGCTCAACGTGACCTACCCGTTCAAGCAGGCAATGCTGCCGCTGCTTGACGATCTGGCGCCGGATGCCGCGGCCATCGGGGCGGTCAATACCGTTGTGATGGGCAACCGCACCATTGGCCACAATACCGATAGCTGGGGCTTTGGTGAAAGCTTCCGCCAGGGTCTGCGGGGCGCCCCGCTCCATCAGGTGCTCCAACTCGGTTCGGGTGGGGCAGGCGCCGCCGTTGCCTGGGCGCTACTGCAGGCCGGCGCCGTTGGCCTTGCCATCTATGACACCGATCCTGCCCGGGCGCACGCGCTGGCGGCGCGTCTGCGGGATCGGCTCGGCGCCGATGCCGAGGCGGTGAATGACGTGGCGGCAGCGGCAGCAAGGGCCGACGGCATCGTCAACACCACCCCGGTGGGTATGACCAAGATGCCGGGCCTGCCCTTGGCGGCCAACCTCATCGCGGCCCGCCACTGGGTTGCCGACGTGGTCTATTTCCCGCTCGAAACCGAGCTGGTGGCGCTGTCGCGGGCCAAGGGGTGCCGGGTTCTGCCCGGCGGTGGCATGGCGGTCTACCAGGCGGTCCGCGCCTTCGAGCTGTTCGCCGGCATCAAGCCTGAGGCCGAAGCCATGGCCGCCACGTTCAGCGCAGCCGTTGCGGCTGATCGCTAGATTCGACCCGAAGCCAGCACATGATCCACACCGGCCTTGATGTGGCTGCTGAGCATGATGACGCAGGGCTCGACATCGCGCCGCATTGCCAGCTCGAACAGCGCCCGGTGATCGTCCATGACCGCGGCACCGCGAAAGGAAGCGGCCAGCAGGTGGTAGCGGATGAAGCGGTCGAATACCGCCGCGTGCAGCGCCAGCAGCGTTTGCGAACCACAGGCCGAAATCAGCGCATTGTGAAAGGCGAAGTCGTAGCGCACCCATTGCAGGGTCCGGTCCATATCGCCATTGAGCAACTGCGTTTCCACCACCGACAGCTTGTGCTGGGCTGCCACCACGCGCCCCTCCCAATCCAGATCGCCCGCGCTCAGCGATAGCCGCAGCGCGTGACTCTCCAGCAGCAGCCGCAGATCGGCCACTTCGCGCAGATTGGCCGGGGTCGCCGGTGCGACCTCGAATCCGCGCTGGCCCTCCGCAACCACCAGGCTTTCGCTGGCCAGCCGGTTGAGGATTTCGCGGAGGGTGCTGACGCTGGCCCCGTAACGGGCCTTGAGCTGGTCGAGCTTGAGTTTTCTTGATGGCGGTAAAATCCCGGCAATGATGTCGCCGCGGATGCGCTTGAACGTGACGTCCGCCACGCCCTCTTCAATGTCCTGCCGATCTTCCTGCACCCTGGCCTCCAAGCATTCGTCATGCCGCCCGACGCACGGACAAGTCGGCATAAAATATCATATAATAAAAGAAATGCATGACGAAACTGCTTTACCCCGTTAAATTGCCGCCAAGCAAAAGCAGGGCATTGACTTGAACGAACTATTTCGTACATTGTGCCGTAGGACGAAAAACGACGGCTTCAGGCCGCACGTCCGCAGAGCATGCCCGCTAGAGGCGGGCGACAATTGGGAGGATGAAAATGCGTTTTGGATTGACGCGCCGTGCAGTGCTGCTTGGTGGTCTGATGCTAGCGGCAGCGATGCCCGCCATGGCCCAGGACAAGCCCGTGCTGCGGTTCTCGGCGGTGTTCTCGGAGCAGGATATTCGCGCCGAAATGGTAGGTCTGTTTTCCAGCCAGATCGCTGACGATTTCACGTTCGAGCCCTACTACGGCGGCAACCTGTTCAAGCAGGGCACCGAACTGGTGGCGCTGCAGCGTGGCAATCTCGAAATGGGCAACATCGCGCCACAGGACATTTCGAACCAGATCCCGGCCTGGTCCGTGCTGACCTCGGCCTATCTGTTCCGCGACGCGGCGCACCTGCGCACCTTCTTTGACAGCGATGTCGGCGCCGAATTCAAGGCGATGGCCGAAGAACAGCTGGGTATCCACATTCTCGGGCCGACCTATTTCGGCGCCCGTCAGGTTGGGCTGCGCATTGACAAGGAAATCAAGAGCCCGGCCGACATGGCCGGCATCAAGCTGCGCATGCCCGGCGGCGACGCCTGGCAGTTCCTGGGCGAGGCGCTCGGCGCCAATCCGACGCCGATGGCCTATGCCGAAGTCTATACGGGCCTGCAGACCGGGGCCATCGACGGCCAGGACAACCCGCTCCCCAATGTCGAGAATATGAAGTTCTACGAAGTGATGAAGCAGATCGTTTTGACCTCGCACCTGGTGGGCTATGACTTGCTGGTGATCTCCAAGGCCTCCTGGGATGCCATGACACCCGAGCAGCAGACGGCCGTCGAGGCTGCCGCCACTGTGGCTATTGACTTCAGCCAGCAGGAGCACCTTGACCGTGAAGCCGAGTTGGCAGAGCGCTTCAAGAGCGCCGGCCTCAACGTCTATGAGCCCGATATCGCGGCGTTCCGTGCCCATGCCCAGCAGAGGTATCTTGAATCGGACCTGGCCAAGGATTGGCCCGAAGGCGTAATCGAGCGCATCAACGCGCTCTAGGGCCCTTCTCTAAAAGCTGGTGGCGCGCCCCTTAGCGCCGCCAGCCTCGAAACCGCCGCTGCGGAGACTGATCCATGAATTCCCGACTGGCCGGTATCGGCGCATGGCTGCATGCCCGGGCCGAGAACATCCTCGCCGCCATGCTTGCCGTGATGTTCGCGGTCTTCATCCTGCAGATCGTCTTCCGCTACGCGCTGAACCTGCCGATCGGCTGGACCCATGAAGTCAGCGTGGTGCTGTGGGTGTGGCTGGTGCTGTTCGGCACGGCCTTCGTGGTGCGCGACCACGAGGAAATCCGCTTCGACCTGATCTACGGAACGGCCAGCCCCCGCGTCTTTCGCGTCATGGTCGTGCTGACGGCGATCACCGTCATCGCCCTGTTCCTGATTTCCCTGCCCGCGGTCATCGACTACGTCACCTTCATGAAGGTGCAATCGACGGCCTATCTCGATATCCGGTTCGACTACCTCTACGCCATCTACCCCATCTTTGCGGTTGCCGTCATCGTCAAGCAATTTTGGGCCGGGTGCCGCGCCATCTGGGGCAAGCAAGCGCGGGATGTCGATCCGACCAAAGTGAGTTCGGGCGTATGACCCTGTCGCTAGCTTTTAATGCCGCGTTGATCGTCATCATCGTGACCGCTGTGCTGGGCCTGCCCATGGGGCTGTCGATGATCTGCGGCTCGATTCTTTATCTGCTGATCCGCGGCCAGGACATGGGCATCGTCGCCGAGCAACTGCTCAACGGCATGTATTCCAATTACATCATGCTGGCCGTGCCGCTGTTCATCCTCGCCGCCGAGATCATGAATTCCGGTTCACTGTCGGAACGACTGCTGAAGTGGTGCGACGCCATTGTCGGGCGGTTCCGCGGCGGTCTGGCCCAGGTCAATGTGCTGCAATCCATCGTCTTTGCCGGCATGTCCGGCTCGGCCGTCGCCGACGCCGCCGGCAGCGGCAAGATGATGCAATTCATGATGACCAAGGATGGCAAGTATACCCCCAGCTATGCGGCGGCGCTGACGGCGGTGACAGCCGTGATCGGCCCGATCATTCCCCCCTCGATCCCCATGGTGCTCTACGCGCTGATCTCGGACGCCTCGATCGGCTACCTGTTTCTGGCCGGCATCATTCCCGGCCTGCTGATGGCCGGCGCCATGATGGTGCTGATCGCCATTACTGCCCGGCTGAAGAATTTCCCCGTCGAGCCACCCACGCCCCTGCGCCAGTTGCCGCGCATGACCTGGGAGGCGCTGCCGGTCCTGCTGATGCCGGCCGTGCTGATGTTCGGCATCTATGGCGGCATCACCACGCCCACCGAAGCCGCTGCCATTGCCGCTTTCTACGCCCTGATCATTTCGGTCGTCATCTATCGCAGCGTCAGCGCCCGGGACTTCTATGCGTCACTGCTGACCAGCGCCAAGACCACCGCCTCGATTGGCATGCTGATCGCCGGGGCCCTGGTGTTCAACTATGTCGTGACGGTGGAAAATATCCCGCGCAGTCTCAGCACCATGCTAATCGCCTGGGACCTTGACCCGATCACCTTCCTGATCGCCGTCAACATCCTGCTGATCGTGCTGGGCTGCCTGCTGGAAGGTACCACCATACTTTTGGTCATCGTGCCAATTTTCATCCCCACGGCGCAGGCTCTGGGCATCGACATGGTGCATTTCGGCGTGGTGGTGGTGGTCAACATCATGCTCGGCCTGATCACCCCGCCCTTCGGGCTACTGCTGTTCATCATGACGCGTATCTCGGGCGCCTCGATGCGCGAACTGGTCACCGACGTATTTCCCTTCCTCCTCGCCCTGATCGGCGCCCTGCTGCTGTTCACCTTCGTCCCCGAGACCGTGCTTTGGCTGCCCCGCACCTTTGGCTATGGAGGCTAGTGCCATGAAACCAATCTATGTGCTCAACGGTCCCAATCTCAACCGCCTGGGCAAGCGCGAGCCCGCCATCTACGGCACCACGACCTTGGCAGAGGTCGAAGACCTCTGCCGCGCGAGCAGCGGCGACACGCCCATCGAGTTTCATCAGACCAACAGCGAGGAAAAGCTGATTGATCTGGTACATGAGGCGATTGACGAGGGCGCAGGGATCATCATCAATCCGGCCGCTTTCACCTTCACCTCGCTGGCACTGCTCGATGCGCTCAAGATGTTCGAAGGACCGGTGATCGAGTTTCACATTTCCAACATCCACAAGCGCGAGCCGATCTACCATCGCTCCTACGTGTCAATGCGCGCCGATGTTGTCATGGCCGGCCTGGGCGCAAAGGGCTATGCCACTGCCGTACGCGCCATGTTGGACTTGGTCGGCGGGCGCTAATCGCAAGGAAAGTCTTGCCCCTAGGATGTGGGCTTTCAGGCTTGGCATGTGAACCTGGCGACGGCCGGAATGGGGCGCGTTGCCGATTGTCGGATAGCCGTTCGTCCGCGCTAAGGCCGATTGCGTCGCGGTCGCCGCCTGATCATCAAGGCTTTGATGCCAGCAACCAGAACAAAGAACAGGGTAGCCGCCGCAACGATCCCGATGATTGGTCCATTTCCAATATCGCGTCCAGACGGGCATGCGTCGGCGCAATTCAAAGTTGACCAAAAGTAAATCCAGAGCCCCATGAGTCATACGGTGCCGGGCAATAGAACCAACAAAAGCAGGGGCCAGTTCCGAGCCGACAGTAGAAAGCCTGATGCTACAATGATGGCAGATGCCCAAAATTAGATGTTTTCCACATGGCTACCACTCTGCCACTTCACCGGTGAGCTGCGTCTCGCCTTGAGTTTTCGGCATCTGCAGAACCACAGCGTGACCCTCCCGTATCGAGTCAATGACAACGCTGAGATCGCCATCGGAAGCTGGCCGGCTCACGTTGCCGAAATACTCGGCAGTGAGCTGCTGTACCGAGACACGGCGAAGATCATAGGCAGCTTCGATCTCTGGGGCGCGGATAGCGTACAGGGTCGAGTGATTGTCGACGAGATCGCGTTCGGTGATGGTTTCAGCGAAGCGACCTCCAGAGATACGGGAACCGTGGTCGCCGTGCAGGACAATCGTAGCGTCGAAAAATGCGGGACTATCGGCCAAGCGCATGAGAAAGGCATCCAGCTTTCCCAGCAAGCAGGTCATCTGCTTGAAATAGGTGCGGTAGTGTCTGGCGCGGGCGTCATCCAGCTCCACGTCTGAAAGGTGTTCGTCATCGAGATTGTATGGAAGTTCCCACCCTTGTTGCGGTGCGCAGGAAGCATCGAGAATGTAGGGCGCATGTGGACTGAGCAAATGAGCGAAATAGTTGCTGTTGCCTTCTGACCGAACCACATCGTCGGAAAAGTGGTCAAACCAGGCCGGGAATGCGTGGACGTCGAAATACTCGGGGACCGCCTTGTTGAGGTCCAAACGTAAGGTAGCCGCCAGGAGTTGTATTCCGCCACGTGCCAACAGACTGCCAGACAGGGCCTCCCTGAGCGTGAAGAGGGTCTCGGCAGGACCGAGACCAAGCTGTGTGACCCATTCCCCCTGAGCGTCATAGGACTGCAGAGTTTCGCATCGCGTGGGCACGGAACTGCAAAAATTGATGTGCTTGGTCTGGTAGACAACGAGTGGCTTTGAAAGCGCCAGCTCTTCAAACAGCACCGACTGAACGACGCCATTGTTGCTGTGTCGAAGAACCATCCCCCAGCTATTGTCGTCAACGTCGTAGTTCAGCGTATTGGGTATCGAGCGAACCGTGAGCGAATGGCGACTGAAGGCGCTGCCGAACAAGCGGAAACCGTGCTTGTCGAACAGTTGGCGCACCGCCTGATAGGCCTTCTCACCGCCCTCGATATCCTTCGGAATACCCTCTGGGCCGATCATTTCGTCGAGCACGATGTAAATGAATGGCGGTGCTTCTTTCTGCGTTCCGCCCGACGCGCCGGCTTGCGCTGCAGGGGCCAAGAACGACAGGTGGACCTGTGGCGCGACAGTCGACAGCAGGAGCGCCAGAGCGCCGGCAAACAAAATTTTCGGAAGCTGCTGGCGAAGAAGCCAGAAGGTGGCGGCAAGGCAGGCCCAGAGCCCCAATGCCCAGGGGAGGTGAGCCAGCAGAAGGGATGCATCGAACCGATAGGTCGATAGGTCAATCAGAAGCAGGACTACCGAACCTAGCAGAACGGCTTGCAGGATCTGCCACGGACGGTCCTCCGCTTTGGTGCCTAACCAAGCCATGGCGGAGCCCAGCAGCAGGGCCAACGCGGCAATACCACCGCTCAGCAGCCAAAAGTGGATGCCCAGGGGCAGCTTTAATGTTGTGTAGGCGTGTACCATCGGGGGCAGGAAGGCAAGTAGCGGCAGGACGAAGAGAAGCACCCGGTCTGTGCCGGCGGTTCGTCCCTGATCGATGCGGTTCGCTGTCTCGTCGCCCACCGTATTGCTACTTCTGAAACACAAACATGCGGCGCCCCGACGCCGATATCTGTTCCTCGCGCACGATCCTGGCGCGCGCTGCGAGCAAATGCCGGAAGTTGCCTTCGCTATAATCGGGGAAGATGTCCTCGCGCAGCGCCAGCATCGTCTTGATCGTGGGGTCGTCTTTGGGGACGAACTCCACGACGCCCTGGGGAGCGGTGGACATTATGAAGTCGAGGGTCTGATCAAGTGGCACATTGTGCGCGATCGCCAGATGGTGCTCGAAGGCCAGCGCCAGTACCGCATCCGCCTCGAAGCGTTTTGCAAACCCCATGCGTTCCGATTGCAGCCAGCCCTGATCCGGGCTCGGATTGCGCGCATCGAGAAAGAGCGGGAGAAAATTCAGGTTCTCGGCCTTGGCACGGGAATGGGCACCATCGAGGGCCTGTTGATCAAAATCGAATCCAACGACGCGGCCCACGCCATTATCGAGGCAGATCCTGGCATAGTCGCCGGTGTTGCAGCCCAGATCAATGACCGACCTCGCGCCGCTCGAAGCGACGAAGTCGGCCACGAACTGTCGCTTTGCTCCGCCGTCTAGTTCTGAATATGTATTGTTGGCTGCGTAACTTGCCCAAGTGGTCGGGCGTGTGCCGGCGGGCGTCATCCGGCCGATCCACCTGAGCAATTGCTGCAGCATGGCCCTGAACTGGGCCTTCGGGAGTTGCCGCTGCCGCAGCGTCTGACCCAGGTCGACACGCGACACGGCGGATTGTTGGAACCGGTCTTGCAGCAGGATGTGAACCAGGACATTCCACGACAACCGCCGTTTCAGGGGCAGGAGCCGGGCGAGGTCGGCAACCGGAATGCCTTCTAATGTTCCTCGATACCAGGCGTTGTGCGCCACGCCGAGTGCAGACCGCAGCACCAGTGGGTTCAGGAACTGCTCGCAGAACTGGCGATGCGCCAGCCAGAATTCGCCTTCGCGATAGGGGCGGATAGATAAGTGGTCGAGAAAGACCGGGCGATGTCCATCATATTGTATATTGTAGGCGGACGCGTCCGTGAGCGTAAAGCCTTGGTCCAGCAGCCGGATCAAGAGCTCCAGCTGGAAAATCGCAGCGTCCTTTAGCAGAGAGAACGACCACTCATAGGGATGCGAAATGACTTCAAGCCGAGGATGCTGAAGCAGATGCACCATGCCGGCATCGGCTTCAACGGACGAAGGCGCGATCCTCTCATAGGGCACCAGCATGCCATCGGATACGAGGCCGTCCAGCACACCGGCGGTCACTGCGGCCTCATAATTCGAGGAGCCAGCCGCGCTCACGCTGCGGTAGATCAGATCGCCTGATTCAAAGACGCCGCCGGCGGGATCTCGAAAAGACCCTGCGACGCGCCGCAACGCTCTCTGTGATGTCACTTGCTGCGGGCGCGACCAGCAAAGATCGAGGTGAGCTTCTTCCAATAGACCGAGATTGTTGCCGCTCCAACCGCCACGCCGCCGATAATCCCCTGCAGGATCATGCTGCCGGTACCCGGATCCAGATAGGCGAACGCAGGAGAGTGAAGTGCCAAGTAAAATAGCAGCGATACTGTAGAAACCCGCATCGAAATTGCCCTTAATCAATGGAATGCTTCAAAGCGTACAAGCCGCACCCTAAGAAAGGGTAACTCCCGCTGCGTCAATGACGGCGGCAGTTCAACGGATTTTCACCTACTGCCGAAGCTACAAGATGGCAGGACCTTTTGTGTTCCCCGAAACAAGCTTATGAGTTCCGGAGCAAACGCTGCGCCAAAAAGACGTATTGACGCCGCCGTGGGTTCGGGCGTATTCGCCGTCTCAGGACATCTCGCCCTAACGCGAGACGCATAGACCTGGGAGGGTCGCTGAAGATGGCTCCAATGCCCCTGACCGCGCCGGCGGTAAAACCGGCCAATCCAAATTTCTCGTCGGGCCCCTGTGCCAAGCGTCCCGGGTGGACGGTTGAAGCGCTGGCCAATGCGCTGGTCGGTCGGTCGCACCGCTCCAAGCCGGGCAAGGCGCGTATTCAGCGCGCCATCGACCTGACCCGGCAATTGCTGGAAGTTCCCGCCGATTACCGCATCGGCATTGTCCCCGCCTCCGATACCGGCGCTGTGGAAATGGCCTTGTGGTCGATGCTCGGCGCGCGGGGCGTCGACATGCTGGCCTGGGAAAGCTTTGGCGAAGGCTGGGTCACCGACGTGTCCAAGCAGCTCAAGCTGGACGATGTCCGCATCATCAAGGCGCCCTATGGCGAACTGCCCGATCTCGGTCAGGTGGATTTTGACCGTGACGTGGTGTTCACCTGGAACGGCACGACCTCGGGCGTGCGGGTTGCCAATGGCGACTGGATCGCGGCCGATCGTCAGGGCCTGACCATTTGCGATGCGACCTCGGCCGCCTTCGCGCAGAACCTTGATTTCGCCAAGCTCGATGTGGTGACCTTCTCCTGGCAGAAGGCGCTGGGCGGTGAAGCCGCCCATGGTGTGCTGATCCTGTCGCCCCGTGCGGTCGAGCGGCTGGAGACCTTCAAGCCCGATCGTCCGCTGCCCAAGATCTTCCGCCTGACCAAGGGCGGCAAGCTGCTGGAAGAAGTGTTCCAGGCCGCCACCATCAATACGCCCTCGATGATCTGCATCGAAGACGCCATTGATGCGATGGAATGGGGTCTGTCGCTGGGTGGCCTCAGTGCCATGCAGGCGCGCGCCGACGCCAATTTCAAGGTGCTGGCCGACTGGGTCGCCAAGACCGGGTGGGTCGAGTTCCTGGCCAAGGATGAGGCTAACCGCTCCAACACCTCGGTGTGCTTCTCGATCGTCGATCCGGCGATCACGGCGCTCGATGACGCGGCGCAGGCCGCGTTTGCCAAGGCCATCGTGGCGCGGCTCGACAAGGCCGGCGTGGCCTATGACATCGGCGCCTACAAGGACGCGCCGTCGGGTCTGCGCATCTGGGCCGGCTGCACCATCGAAACGGCCGATCTGGCCGCGCTGGTGCCGTGGCTCGATTTCGCCTTCGCCGAAGAAAAGGCCGCGCTCGACAAGGCCGCTGCCTAACTCAATAGACCCCCACCCTTGATCCCTCCCCACAAGGGGGAGGGAGACGATGGAGCCGAAGCCTCTGCCGGCGCAGCTCCTGTGCATCCCTCCCCCTTGTGGGGAGGGAATGAGGGTGGGGGACGGTTTCACATCAAATTCAGGGATTACCCAATGCCCAAGGTTCTCGTTTCCGACAAGCTCAGCATGGCCGCCGTCCAGATCTTCAAGGACAATGGCGTCGAGGTCGACTATTTGCCCGATCTGGGCAAGGACAAGGAAAAGCTGCTCGAAGTCATCGGCCAGTATGATGGTCTGGCGATCCGGTCGGCCACCAAGATGACCGAGAAGGTCATTGCCGCGGCGACCAGGCTCAAGGTCATCGGCCGCGCCGGCATCGGTGTCGACAATGTCGATATCCCTGCTGCGACCAAGAAGGGCATCATCGTGATGAACACGCCCTTCGGCAATTCCATCACCACCGCCGAACACGCCATCGCCATGATGATGGCGCTGGCGCGCCAGCTGCCCGAGGCCGATGCATCGACCCGTGCCGGCAAGTGGGAGAAGAACCGCTTCATGGGTGTTGAAGTCACCAACAAGACGCTTGGCCTGATCGGCGCGGGCAATATCGGCTCAATCGTGGCCGACCGCGCGCAGGGCCTCAAGATGAAGGTTGTCGCCTTTGATCCCTTCCTGACGCCTGATCGCGCGCTGGAGATCGGCGTCGAGAAGGTGACGCTTGATGAGCTGCTGGCGCGCGCCGACTTCATCACGCTGCACACGCCGCTGATCGACGCGACGCGCAACATCATTGACGCTGCTGCGCTGGCCAAGACCAAGAAGGGCGTGCGGATCATCAATTGTGCCCGTGGCGGCCTGATCGATGAAGCCGCGCTCTACGAAGCCCTCAAGTCGGGGCAGGTGGCGGGTGCGGCGCTGGACGTGTTCCTCGAGGAACCCGCCACGGCCAACCCGTTGTTTGAAATGCCCAACGTGATCTGCACCCCGCATCTGGGTGCCTCCACCGGCGAAGCCCAGGAGAATGTGGCGCTGCAGGTGGCCGAGCAGATCTCGGCCTATCTCAATGCCGGCGAAATCAGCAATGCGCTGAACTTCCCATCGATCTCGGCCGAAGAAGCACCACGCCTGACCCCGTTCATCAAGCTGGCCGAAATGCTCGGCTCGTTTGCCGGCCAGATGACGGAAACGGCGATCAAGGGCATCAAGATCGAGTTCGAGGGCGATGTCGCCAGCATGAATACCCGCCCCATGGTGGCCTCGGCAGTCTATGGCGTGATGCGGCCGATGATGCCTGATGTGAACATGGTTTCGGCGCCGCAGATCGCCAAGGATCGGGGCATTGGCGTGGAAGTGGTGACGCGTGAGCAGCAGGGCGCCTATGAAAACTACATCCGCCTGACGGTTGTCACCGAGCGTCAGGAACGCGCGGTGGCGGGGACGGTGTTTGCCAGCGGCAAGCCGCGGATTATCCAGGTCAAGAACATCAATATGGAGGCCGAACTGACGCCATCCATGCTGTATGTGACCAATGAGGACAAGCCCGGCCATATTGGCCGGCTGGGCACGCTGCTGGGGACGCTTGGCATCAATATCGCCAACTTCAATCTGGGCCGCGCCGAACAGGGTGCGGACGCGATCGCGCTGGTGTCGATTGACGGGCAGCTGACCGAGGCGCAGCTCGCCGAGATCGCTTCGCTCGAGGGCGTCAAGCAGGCCAAGGCGCTGCGCTTCTAGGCTTTGACCGCGCTTGAACTATGAATGGGTCGGCGCTCTGGCGCCGGCCTTTTTGTTGCCGGCCCCCCGCGGGCCAACTTGTCCTTCTTGTCCCCGTCGCGAAAACCGCGCGCATACTTGCTCCCGTTCCCGCCAACACGCGGCCCCGACGCAGGGCCGGGCGGGAAGGCTGAAGACGGGGGCGCCCGTTTGGCCGGGCAGACAGTCGGCAACCGGGCTTGCAATACTAGTCCCGCTTGAACCGGACCCGGTGAGGAAACTCCAGATCCGTGATGGGCGGCCCTTGGCTCCCCGAGTAGTAAACTGGATCGAGCCAAAGGCCGCCCATTACCCGTGAAAACCGCAAGCGCAAGCCGGGCGGCGTTTCGGCGCGCGCCGGCATTGCAGCGCCGTCGGGCGATGCTCTAGCGCATGCGGCGGGCGGCCCATTCGGCCATGGCGATGCCGGCGATGATGATGGCGGCGGCGAGGTAATGATAGAGTTCGAGCCGTTCGCCCAGAATGATCACCGACCCCAGCGTGCCAAAGACCGGGATCAGATTATGGCTGGGGGCCGCCCGGTTGGCGCCCACCAGTTCGACGCCGCGGGCGTAAAAGATCTGGCTGAACATGGAGGGAAAGATCATCACATAGACCAGCACGGCCCAGACGGTGGGCGACATGGTGGGGATGGTGGCAAAGGCGGTGATGCCGGGGCCGAACAGCTGCAGCATGACCAGGCCGGTGATCGCTGCCCCCGTGAAGGCGACGGCCATGAAACTCATCATATGCACTTGCGGGCGGAACCGCAGGGCCAGCGTATAGGCGGTATAGGTCAGGCAGGCCAGCAGGACGAAACCGTCGCCGATATTGATATCGAGTGTGAGAATGCGGCGCAGGTCGCCATGGGTGGCGGTGAGCATGACGCCAGATATGGCGATCAGCACACCCAGCACCTGCAGCACTCTGGCACGAACGCGGAAGACGATGAAGTTGGCAGCGAGAATCATCATGGGCAGGGCGCCCGTCTCGATCGAGGAATTGACGGCCGTGGTGGTCGTCAGCCCCAGATAGAGCAGCACATTGTAAAGGGCATAGCCCAGGGCGCCATAGGCCATCAGCAGGGGCCAGGTGCGGCGGATCACCGGCCAGTCGGCGGACAGGAAGCGCCAGGAAAACGGCAGGATGAACAGCGTGGCGCCCACGCAACGGGCCGAAAGCAGCAGAAAGGGATCGATCTCTCCCACCACCATCTTGGCGGCCACGACATTTCCACCCCAGAACATGGGGGCCAGAATCAACATGAGATAGGGTTGGTCGAGGACGCGGGCGGAAATGCCGCGATTTTGGTGCACTAGCGGCTTTGTCATCGTAGCCCGGGTGATGTAAGGACAGTCGGACTTAGCAGTTATTCGACCCGGTTGAAACGTCAACCAAAGTTGGTCGGGGGACAGACGTCCAAATTGGGGAAGGGGCGACGACTTTGTCGGACCCTTCGTGTCGCGCCTATCCTGGAGATGGAATTTCATGGCTAATGTGGTTGTCGTCGGCTCGCAGTGGGGCGACGAGGGCAAGGGCAAGATCGTGGACTGGCTCAGCGAGCGCGCCGACGTCGTGGTCCGCTATCAGGGCGGTCACAATGCCGGCCATACGCTGGTTATTGACGGGGTGAGCTTCAAGCTCGCGCTGCTGCCGTCCGGTCTGGTGCAAGGCAAGCTGTCGGTGATTGGCAATGGCGTGGTGGTGGATCCGCACCATTTCGTCAGTGAGCTGGAGCGACTGCGCGCGCAGGGAGTGACGATCACCCCTGAACTGCTGCGCATCGCCGACAATGCACCGCTGATCCTGTCGCTGCATCGTGAACTGGACGCCATTCGCGAGGATTCCAATTCGGGTCTGAAGATTGGCACCACCAAGCGCGGCATTGGCCCGGCCTATGAAGACAAGGTTGGCCGCCGTGCCATCCGTCTGGTCGATCTGAGCGAACCCGATACGCTGATGGTCAAGATCGAGCGCCTGCTGACCCACCACAACGCGCTGCGTCGTGGCATGGGGCTGGCCGAGATCGACGCCCAGACGATCTATGACGAACTGATCGCCGTTGCCGCCGATATCCTGCCCTTTATGGATCAGGTCTGGCGGGTGCTCGACGACAAGCGCAAGGCCGGCGCCCGGATCCTGTTCGAAGGCGCCCAGGGCGCCCTGCTGGACAATGATCACGGCACCTATCCGTTCGTGACCTCTTCCAATACCGTGGCGGGACAGGCAGCTGCCGGCTCTGGGCTTGGCCCAACGGCCATCGGCTACGTGCTGGGCATCACCAAGGCCTATACGACCCGCGTCGGCGAAGGCCCATTCCCGTGCGAGCTTGATGGCGATATCGGCAAGCATCTGGCCGTGGTGGGTCGTGAAGTGGGCGTCAATACCGGTCGTCCGCGCCGCTGCGGCTGGTTCGATGCGGTGCTGGTGCGGCAGACCGTCAAGACCTCGGGCATCACCGGCATTGCGCTGACCAAGCTCGACGTGCTCGACGGCCTCAAAGAGATCAAGGTCTGTGTCGGCTACGAGCTGGATGGGGTGCGGATTGATTACCTGCCTGCCTCAATGGGAGCACAAGCGCGGGTTAAGCCAATCTACGAGACGCTTGAAGGTTGGTCGGAAACGACAGCCGGGGCACGCAGCTGGGCGCAATTGCCGGCGCAGGCCATCAAGTATGTCCGTTTTATCGAGGAACAAATTGGTACTTCGGTAGCAATGCTGTCGACGAGCCCGGAACGGCTCGATACCATCCTTGTCGTTGACCCGTTTCAAGACTGATTTTTTTTGCTACAACTCGGCGCAGAAATCGTGAGTATCAAGTAACCAATGGCGGACTACAAAGAGCTGTTGCGCCGGGCTATCTCGGCGTTGCCGGAGAATAACGGGGCCGCACGGCGTGCGGTCTATGAGAAGGCGCGTTCGGCTCTCGTGGGTCAGTTGCGGGCTATTTCTCCGCCATTGCCGGCACGGGACATCACCCAGCACCGTCTGCAGCTCGAAGATTGTATCCGCCGGGTCGAGCAGGAAGCCAGCGAGGCTGTTATCACGCTGGGACGTGAGGGAACGCTGGCGCCCCGTGCCCCCGAGCCAAAGCCGGTTGCCGTGCCGCCGACCGAAACCAGGCCCGATGAACCCAAGTCGTCCGAGAGTGAATCAACCGACCACGCTGCGGCAGAAGACCCGCCTGTGGGGCCGCCAAAGCCGGTCGCGGTAGCGGCGAAATCAACCGATGCCATGTCGATCGAGGAGATCATTGCCGAGGCGGCCGCTACCGGTAGCGTTTCGGTAATTCAGGTGCCGGTGGTCAGCAAACCCACGCCAAAAAGCGAATCAGCGGAATTGCCGTCGCGGCCGGAATTGCCCCGCAGCGCGCCGATGCAGCCGGTGTCAAACATCCGCCCCATTGAAACGACGCCAAGGCCGGCAAGTTATGGCTCGCGCCACGAGAATGCGGCGCTGGCTGTCAATTCGACAGCCGAAATTGCGCGCGGCGGGCGCGTCGAGCCCTTGCTGGGCGGATCGCAATCAGCGCTGCGGCGACCGGCCGAACCATTGGCGTCCGCTGCAGTCGAGCCGGCGCTGTCAACGGTGCGGGAAGTCGAGCTTGAGCCCGATGCCAGCGAAGCTGAGGGCGCGATTGAGCGTGCGATCGAAACACTGGATCGTGAAGCGCGCGGCGAATCGACTGCCGACACGCCCGAGACAGCCCAGGCCGTTGCCGAGCGCATGTTCGCGGCGCCGGACCACGGCGGGGATGACAGCGATGACAGCGGTTTCGTGTCGCCTCCTGCTGTCCCGCGCGCCGGATCCGGCCTTACTATTTTTCTTGTAGTGTTCGCTATCCTGCTGGTGGGGGTTGGCGGCGCCGGCTTCTGGGCATGGCGCGAAGGCTATGTCGACCTCGAGCAGATGTTTGGTCAGGCACAGCCTGCTGAGGAGCAGAATACCAGCGCCGCTGCGCCATCAACGCCAACGCTGGACCCTGTGCAGAGCCCTGAAACAGCGACCGATCCCGTAGCAGTTCCCGGTAATACGGCGACGGCGCCGGCCGTCGAACCCGCCACCACACTGGAGGGGCTGGAGGTCGAGGATCGCCTTGAACCCACGCCGCAGCCGAGCGCGTCGACCGGAACAGAAACCGTGCTGCCGCCGCTGGGTGGTGCTGATGGCAAGAGCGAAGAACGCCTTCCAGGACAGGCCGCGAACACACCGGCCATCGACGATCCGGGTGCATCGGTTGATCCGGCCGTACTGGCGGGCAGCCAGTCGCTGCTGCTGGAAGCCAGCGCCACCGGCACCACCGGAGCGGTCCCGTTCTCGGGCACCGTGGAGTGGCGTGAGGGCGTTGATGAGCTTGGGCTGCCAACATTGATTGGCCATGCCAGTATCCCGGCCCGCAATCTGGGCGTGGATCTGACGATCCGCAAGAACTCGGACCCCAGCCTGCCGGCCAGCCATTTGATGGAAGTGGACTTCCAGGTCTCGGACACCTTCATCGGTGGAACGGTGGCCAATTTGCCGGGCGTGCTGCTCAAGGATGAAGAACTGGTGCCGGGCACGCCGCTGGTTGGTGCATCGGCCCGCGTGGTCGGCAATTCGTTCCTGTTTGCGCTCAGCGCGTCGCCCACAGATACCACGGCCAATATTGATCTGCTTGAGAACCGCAAATGGATGGATCTGGCGGTGATATACGGGACCGGCCGCAACGCGATCATCACCCTGGAAAAGGATGAGGCTGCCCAGGCGCTGTTCGAGAAGGTGTTCGGCGCCTGGGCCCAATAGCCCCGCGCTAAGCTGGCTGTAGCCGACGGTCGACCAGCAGATAGCGACGATTGGCCAGTGCATCGACATCGTCGGCATGGTGGCTGACCAGAATGGTGTGCCAGTTGTGGCGCAGCGTCAGGGTTTGTACCAGATCGCGAATGGTGGCTCGGGTGTCGTCGTCCAGTGCCGAGAAGGGCTCGTCCAGCAGGAGTACCGGCCGGTCGCGCAATAGTGTGCGTGCGAGAGCCACGCGTTGCTTCTGGCCGCCTGAAAGCGTGCCGGCGATCTGGCTCTGGAGACCTTGCAACCCTACCTCATCGAGCGCCTGGTCGACACGGCGGCTGGCCTCGGCCTGGCGGGTGCACGGGGGCAGGCCAAGTCGAACATTGCGGTCGGTGCGCAAGTGCTCGAACAGGCTTTCAGATTGCAGCAGCAGCGATACCGGTCGCTGTTCGGGGGCGAGCGGCAGAATATCGGCGCCGTCAAGATTGATGCTGCCGGCCGTGGGTTGCAGAAAGCCTGCGATCAGGTCCAGCAGGGTGGATTTGCCCGACCCGCTGGTGCCGGAAATGGCGGTGATTTCGCCGGGCGCTGCTTCAAAGCTGAAGACATAGGGCGTGGTTTGCCCGGGATAGGCGAAGGTCAATTCTTCAATGCGCAGCATTGGCAATCCTTTGGAACAGGCGGGGCAGGCCGATAAAGGCCGTGACCGTGCTGAGCAGCAGGATCGTGGCAATGGCTGCGGCATCATTGCTGCGATAGCTGCCAAGGGCCCGGAACATCATCAATGGCAGGGTCTGAAAATCCTGGGTGCCAAACAAGGCAATAACGCCCAGATCACCCAATGAGAAGCAGAAGGCAAGAGCCAGCATGACGCCGATATCTCTGCCCAGCAGGGGGTATTCGACGGCCATGAACTGGCGCCAGCCAGATAGGCCCAGTGTGCGGATCAGCTTGCCACGGGTCTGGGCAATTGCCTCAAGCGGCGGGCCTAAAGTGGCCATGGCGAAGGGGAGGGCAAGCAGGCTGTTCGCGAGGACCACGATGTAGGGGGCGGCTGTGGCCGGCGCGATGCCCAGTGAGCGGACCAGCAGGAAAAAGCCGAGCGAGAGCACCACCGCTGGCACTGCCAGATAGGCAAAGGCGGGCATGCTCAACAGGGTTCGCATGACGCCGCTGGCGGTGGCGGCGCGGCCAAGGCCAAGTCCCAGTGCCAGCGCCAGGGTCAGCAGTGCCGAGGCGGTGCCGATGACGAGGCTGGCCAGGCTGGCTCGCCAGAACGCCGGCTGGCCCAGCAGTCGGCCCATGCCGGTGGTCAGCCCGTCCACCAGAACCGAAGCCAGGGGCAGTACGAAGCCGATGGTGCAGACTAGGAGCACCAGCGCCTGGATGGTACGGGCTGCGGGCCGGTCGCGCCAGGTTTGGGCAGAAGATGAGCCGAAACTGGTCGGAACGGGGGCCAGCGCGGCGGCAATCAGAATGACGGCGGAGCAGACGCCAATTTGCGTCAGTGCCAGGCGCACCGCGCCGGTCAAATCGAAATCCTGTCGTACCGCAGCGTAAATGGCGACTTCCAGGGTCTGGTTGGCCGGGCCGCCGCCGAGCAGCAGCACGATGGGAAAGCTGGTGAAGGCCAGCAGAAAGATGATCGCGGCCAGGCCCGGGACGGTGCCCCGCATGGCGGGCCAGTCGAGAATGGCAAAGCGCTGCCAGGTGGTCAGCGCCAGCGACTGGCCGGTCTTGAGCAGGTTGGGCGGGATGGTATCGAGCCGTGCCAGCAGGATGCGGGCGGCAAAGGCGCCATCGAGAACAACATGGGCCAGCAGAATGCCTGAGAGACCGAAGGCCGGATTGCCAAGCGGGAAACCGAACAGGGCCTCGCTGGCGCGGTTGATCCAGCCATTGCGCCCCCAGACTGCCAGCAGGCCAAAGGCCACCACCATGCCCGGGGTGACGATGGCCGAGGCAAACAGGCCAACCAGCAGATCGCGGCCGGGAAAGCGCAGCCGATTGAGCGCCCAAGCCAGTGCCATGCCGACACCGAGGGAGAGAATTGTGGTGAGGCTGGCCTGCAGCGATGTCATGCGCAGCAGGTGGGGCACGTCGATGCGCGAGCCGGCCCCCTCGCTGCCGGTGGCGGCAGCGAGGATGGCCCACAGAACAAGGGCGATCAGGCTCACAATGGCCAGCGCCAGGCCAATCGCGATGGCGATACGGGTTGGGCGATGGGGCAGGGTGAGCATGCGGCGTGACCCTTGTTACTGCACAGCCTTGAGCATTTCGTCGATCCAGGCCGAGGCATTGGCCGCGATTTCGGCGTCGGTCAAGGTCAGTGTCCCGGCGGGCTGGGGCAGTGTGGCAAAGGCTGGGTCGAGATCATCACCCAGGTCAATGACGGGGAACATCCAATTGGTGGTGGGGATGACCTTCTGGCCCTCAACCGAGGCCAGATAGGCCAGGAACTGACGCGCCAGGTCCTGGTTCTCGGATGACTTGAGAATGCCGGCCACTTCTGTCTGGGCGAGGTGGCCTTCGTCGAACATGGCCGCATGGATGGTGTCATCCTGCTCGGCGAGGATGTGGTAGGCCGGGGAGGTGGTATAGCTCAGGGCCATATCGGCCTCGCCGTTCAGAAACAGATTGTAGCTCTCGCTCCAGTCGCGCGTCACCGTCAGGATATGGGGTTTGAGGCCGGCCCAGATTTCGGGCGCGCGGTCGCCATAGGCGGCGCGGATCCATAGCACCAGGCCAAGACCCGGCGTGGCCGAGCGCGGATCCTGAATGGCGATCTTGAAATCGGCCGGCAGGGCAATCAGCTCCTCAAAGGATTTGGGTGGCGTGATGACACTGTCGGTGTCGTAGACAAAGGCGAAATGGGCGTAGTCGAATGGGACGAACTGGGCGTCGGTCCAGGGTTCTGGCAAGGTGAGGTCCGTCAGTTCCAGACCATGATCGGCGAACAATCCCGTGGCGCGGGCTTCGCCGGCAATGGCGGTGTCGAGGCCAACGATGAGATCGGCCTCTGTGGTGTCACCCTCAAGCTGGACACGGCGCAGCGTGCCAATCGAGCTGTCGGCGGCAATCCACTCAACCGCGCACCCATCACAAATGGCTTCGAAGCCTTGCTTGAGCGCCGGGCCGGGGCCCCAATCGGCGGCAAAGCCGTCATAGGTATAGATTTTCAGGGTCGGCGTGTCTTCGGCAAAGACGGGGGCCGCAAGCAGGCCAAAAAGGGCCGCAGCAACGATACGAGCAGATTTGACCATGGGTCATCCCTTCGTCGATTGCGGTCATGGAAGGGGGATGTGTGTCAATGGCAGGACGCAACGAGATGCCCTTGCCATCTCGAACTTCCTCCGCCAGCATGACCTGGTTCAGGTTCAATGGGTAACTCTCAGCTCCGGATAAATCCGGAACACCCCAGCGAGACGCCCCACACTTAGAGAGTGCCCAGTGACAGTGCAAGAGACTTCCGTGCGTCCACTGGCCGCCCAGATCTTCAGCTTTGACCAGCCGCTGGCGATAGTCGGCGGTGGCGTTGTTGATCCGGCTCTGCTGCGCGAACTGGCCAGGCGCGGGGTGGCACTGGTCGGCGCAGACGGCGGGGGCGACGCGATCGGCACAGCCGGGCTGGTCCCCGAATTGATCATCGGGGATCTCGATTCGCTAAGTGATCGCGCAGGCTGGGAACGGCGGACGCGGGTGATCCATATCCCCGAACAGATCACCACCGATTTCCAGAAGGCGCTATACTCAACCCAGGCGCCGGTGACGCTGGCGCTGGGCATGACCGGCAGGCGGTTGGACCACACGCTGGCCGCATTGAGCGCCGTGCTGAAATATGCGCCGCAGCGCAAGATTGTGGTGGTCGATGAGGTTGATGTGGCGCTCGCGGTGGTTGGGCCGATCGGCTTTGCGGCCAGCGCGGGGGAGCGGGTGTCGATCCATCCGCTGATCCCTGTCAGCTTCACCGGTTCGAGTGGGCTGCTCTATCCGCTTGATGGGCTGCGGCTGGAGCCAGGCGGGCTGGGCGGCACATCCAATGAAGGCATTGGCGGGCCGGTAGAGATTGTGCCGGCCGATCATACGCCCTGGCTGCTGATCCTGGCCAAGGAACGGCTATGGGACATGATTGGGATCGCGCAGGACAGCTGACAACACAGAAAAAGGCCCGACATGGCGGACCTTCTTCAAATTGTCAGAACTCTACTGGCCGCGATAGCGAAGGCGGCCAATCTCGTCATATTCGGACTGTTCGACCTTGAGCTGTTCAGCGGCTTCGCGCTGATGCTCACGCTGGTCCAGCAGCTCAACTTTTTTGAGGTCTTCGAGCGCTTCGGCCAGCGCATCCTGCGCCGCTTCGAGCTTGCCGCGCATATCTGCCGCCGAGGCAAGCAGATTGTCGCGCCGGCTCAGCGCCGCCTTTGCAAAGGTCGAATAGGCGAAATGGGCAATATCGGAGATGCCGGTCTTGGTGTGCTCGATGTCGATCTGCTGGTCGAGTTCGGACGCCATGCGCTCGAAATCGTTGACCATCATCTCAATCTGCGCAACCTGGCGGCGCTTCTCGTCTACTTGAAACTTCTTGAGCCTGATGAGGCTCTCACTGCGCGATTTCAAGACTTGTACTCCTTACACATCAAGCCAGTTCCGGGGTCAATACACTGCCCCATCAGTCTGCCGCGCCTGCTTCGGCGACAATGGCTTCGAGCATTTGATAGCCCGCAGCAACGGTTGTCGTCTCTTCCCGGTCCTGGCTTAGAAAAGCTTCCAGCGCCGGATAGATGGCAATAGCGCGGTCCACTTTCGGATCTGACCCTTTCCGGTAAGCCCCAAGCCGGATCAGTTCCTCCATGTCGGCATAAATCGACATGAGTTCTCGCGCCTTGGCCAGAACCGGTCGATATTCGACCGGTACACACCCTGGCATGGTGCGCGAGATGGACCGGAGCACGTTCACCGCCGGGTAACGTCCCCGTTCGGCAATCCCGCGCTCCATCACAATGTGCCCATCGAGAATGCCGCGAACGGCGTCGGCGATGGGCTCGTTGTGATCATCACCTTCGACTAAAACGGTAAACAGTCCGGTAACAGAACCGGTTGTTGGTGTGCCAGGACCGGCCCTTTCCAACAATCGTGGCAATTCTGTGAACACGGTGGGCGGATATCCCTTGGCAGTAGGCGGTTCGCCAATGGCCAGGCCGATCTCGCGCTGGGCCATGGCGAACCGGGTCAGACTGTCCATCATGCACAGCACCCGCTGGCCCTGATCGCGGAAATACTCGGACAAGGTCAGGGTCATATAGGCGGCCTGCCGCCGCATCAGCGCGGCCTCGTCGGAGGTGGCGACCACCACAACGGCGCGCGCCAGCCCCTCTTCGCCCAAATATTCCTGGATGAATTCGTGTACCTCGCGGCCACGCTCGCCGATCAGGCCGATGACGGCCACGTCAACATTGGTGTTGCGCGCCAGCATACTCATCAATACCGATTTGCCCACGCCCGAGCCTGCGAAAATGCCAAGCCGCTGACCCTCACAAACCGTGGTGAAAGTGTTGAGGCAGCGCACGCCCAGATCGAGCGGATCGCCGACACGAACCCGATCATGGGCCAGTAGCGGGTTCTGCCGCAGGGGATATGCCGTGGCGCCACGGGGGAGTGGGCCCTTGCCATCGATGGGGTCGCCATTGGCGTTGATCACACGGCCCAGCCAGCCTTCCGCGGGAAAGGCGGCGCCGTCACTGCGCTGGAAGATGGCCCGGCAGCCGAGCCGCACGCCGGCCAGTTGCCCAAACGGCAGGCACAGGGCGTGTCCATTCTTGAAACCGATGATCTCGGCGGCCAGTTGCTCGCCTTCGGTGGTCTCGATCTGTACCCGGCCGCCGATGCGCAATTCGCGCACCGGGCCGACGATTTCGATCAGCAGGCCCTGAACGGATTTGACGCGACCATAGACCTCGATGTCGTCGATTGCATCAATGGCCGAAATCAGCGCTTTCATGACAGGTCCAACATATGTCGCATCGAAGCTATTATGGTTTCCAGGCGCCTCGAATCGACGCGGTTTGCGAATCGGACAGTAACGCAACGTTAAGCAAAAGGCGCTATTGGTGGCGATGGACCGGTCCGTCTGCATCCTGACGTGTGACCCCCTCCAAACCCCATACAGTGCCAATTGCGTGAGTCCAAAGAGTCGGTTGCGGCTCTTACTTAAACCAATTTATTAAGAAAATTTGATAATTTTAACCGTTCAAATTCAATGACTTAGACTAAAATGTGCCTAACAACATTTGCGTATTGCGGAACCGAATTAAACTTTGTTAACTATTTGGACTTAGGGTTCAGTCATATCCAGTAGGGTTGGCGTGGGCAGGCCAGGTCCCACGGTTCCAGCAGGAACGAATGACAAGGGGAATATAATGCGGGTACTCCTTATAGAGGACGACAGCGCGACAGCGCAGAGCATCGAACTGATGCTCAAGTCGGAGAGCTTCAACGTCTACACCACCGATCTCGGTGAAGAAGGCGTCGATCTCGGCAAACTATACGACTATGACATCATCCTTCTCGATCTGAATTTGCCGGACATGAGCGGCTATGAGGTGCTGCGCACCTTGCGTGTCGCCAAGGTTCAGACGCCAATTCTCATTCTGTCAGGTCTTGCCGGTATCGAGGACAAGGTGCGTGGCCTCGGCTTTGGTGCCGACGACTACATGACCAAGCCGTTCCACAAGGATGAGCTCGTGGCCCGCATCCACGCCATCGTCCGGCGCTCCAAGGGCCACGCCCAGTCGGTCATCACCACCGGCGAGCTTACGGTCAACCTCGACACCAAGACCGTCGAAGTGCAGACCCAGCGCGTGCACCTGACTGGCAAAGAATACCAGATGCTTGAGCTGCTCTCCCTCCGCAAGGGCACCACGCTCACCAAGGAAATGTTCCTCAACCACCTCTATGGCGGCATGGACGAACCCGAACTCAAGATCATCGACGTGTTCATCTGCAAGCTGCGCAAGAAGCTGAGCGTGGCCACCGGTGGCAAGAATTACATCGAGACCGTCTGGGGTCGCGGCTATGTGCTGCGCGAGCCAGACGAGGTCGACAGCTACTCCGAGAACGTCGCCTAGTCCTCCCAGGCTCCTGACGTTCAACTAGACCCCCGTGCGACGCTGTCGTGCGGGGTTTTTCTTTGTCCGGCGGCCACAAAAATCTGCGGGTCTTGTCGAACAGGGCAATCCCAACTCGTCGTCTGGTCAGAGGCGCGGTCGTGTGGCCGCTTCACCCAGAGGAGACGATCCATGATCCGTACCGCGATCATCGCAGGAGCCTTGCTGATGGCTACCGCAATAGTTGCCCAAGCCGAACCTGTCGGCGCCACCATCGAGATCAATGGCATGCAGATGTATTACGAGGTGTCGGGGAAAGGGGACCCGCTGATCGTGCTGCATGGCGCCTATATGAACATACCCGCCATGGGTGCGATCATTCCCAAACTGGCCGAAACCCACGAGGTCTATGCGCTTGAGTTCCAGGGCCACGGTCGCACCACCGATATTGAGCGGCCCATTACCTATCCCAATCTGGCCGGCGACGTCGCAGCGTTCATGGATGCCATGGGCATCGAGAAGGCCGACATCTTCGGCTATTCCATGGGCGCTGCTGCCGGGCTCCGTCTGGCCATTGATCATCCTGAAATGGTCGACCAACTCGTCGCCGCTTCAGTCGCCTATGACAGCTCCGGCTGGCAGCCTGCCTTTGTCGCGTTCATTCCCCAGATGGTGCCCGAACTCTTCGTCGGTACAGCGATGGAAGATGAGTGGAAAAAGCTCGCACCGAACCCGGACGGCTTCCGCGGGGTGGTCGAAAAGCTGATCGCCCTCGAGCACGAGCCGATGGCCTGGGAAGAGGAGGTGAAGGCCCTCAAGACCCCCATCCTGATCATCGCCGGTGACGCCGATGTCTCCACGCTTGAGCACAATATTGCGCTCTTCCGCCTGCTCGGCGGCGGCGACATGGGCGATATGGGATCGCCGCTCTCATCGTCGCGGCTCGCCATCCTGCCGGCTACGTCGCACACCGCGGTAACTAACCAGGTGGAGCTGCTGCACGGCTTCATTGAACCGTTTCTTCGAGGAGAAATACCGAAGGGGATGTTTGAATAGCTCATTGGTTGCTTGCTCGGTGCTGGAGACGGGCGCCGGCCTGGCGTCGGTCCCCACATTGCTGCGTTTGTGCAGTTGCGGCATTGGCGACTTGCTGGTTTCATCGGGGTCATGGAACAGAATGCCGAAACCCACCGCGCCATCAACACGGTCTGGAAGATTGAACGTCCGCGACTGATTGCGGCGCTGACGCGCATGGTGCGCGATATCTCGTTTGCCGAAGAACTGGCCCAGGACGCCCTGTTGGCAGCGCTCAAGGCGTGGCCTGCGTCTGGCGTGCCGACCAATCCTGCGGCCTGGTTGATGCAGACGGCCAAGCGGCGGGCCATCGATCATTTTCGCCACAATTCGATGGCGGCGACGAAGCTGGAAGAAGTCGGCCGAAATATCGAGATCGACACACCAGACGTCACCGAGACCTTGCATGAGGCCATGGATGATGATGTGGGCGATGATCTGCTGCGGCTGATCTTTACGGCCTGCCACCCCATTCTGTCAGCCGAGGCCCGGGTGGCCCTGACCTTGCGGCTGCTGGGCGGATTGACCACAGAAGAGATCGCCCGGGCGTTTCTGGTTGCCGAGCCCACGATCGGGCAGCGTATCCTGCGGGCCAAGAAGACCATTGCAGCGGCAAATATCCCGTTCGAAGTGCCGCGCGGGCCGGAGCGGGTGGCCCGGCTCGGCTCGGTGTTGGGGGTGATCTATCTGATCTTCAATGAAGGCTATTCCGCTACGGCCGGGGAGGACTGGGTGCGTCCCCAATTATGTGCGGAAGCGATGCGGCTGGGGCGCGTGCTGACCCGGCTGGCGCCTGAGGAGCCCGAGGTGCATGCCTTGGTGGCGCTGATGGAAATCCAGGCGTCGCGCCTGGGCGCGCGAACCAGTCCGTCAGGGGAACCGGTATTGTTGCTGGACCAGGATCGGTCGCGGTGGGACTGGTTGCTGGTTGGACGTGGATTGGCGGCACTGGACCAGGCATTGGCGCTGGGCGGGGCGACGGGGCATTACGCCCTGCAAGCAGCAATAGCGGCCTGTCATGCCCGGGCACGCAGGGCCGCCGATACCGATTGGCCGAGGATTGCGGCCCTTTACGGGGTGCTCATGGCGCAGAACCCGTCGCCGGTTATCGAGCTGAACCGGGCGGTGGCGGTCGCCATGGCCGAGGGGCCGGCGCCGGCGCTGGTCCTGATCGAGGCCATCAAGGATGATCCGACGCTCAAGGACTATCATCTCCTGTTCAGCGTGCGCGGCGATATGTTGAGCCGGTTGGGGCGGCAGGAGGAGGCGGCGGCAGCGTTTCGGCGGGCGGCGCAGTTGACGCGCAATGGGCGGGAGCGGGCCTATCTATTGGGACGCGCCGAGGCGGCGGAGCAGCACTAGGCGGCCTGGTCGAGGTCGAATTTGGCTTCCAGAATGGCGCGGTCGAAGGGCTTCATCATGTAGTCGCTGGCACCCGCCTTGAGCGCCAGCGCGATGGCGCCGATATCGTTTTCGACCGTGCAATAGACCACATAGGGCCTTTCACCGCCGACGTAACCCCTGAGAAGCTTCAGGAAATCCAGCCCGGTCAGAATGGGCATGTTCCAGTCGAGCAGAATGGCGTCGGGCATTTCGGCCCGACATTTGTCGAAGGCCTCCTGGCCATCTTCGGCCTCATCGACAATGTAGTCCATGTTTTCGAGGATGCGTCGGGCGACCTTGCGCACCACGGTGGAGTCATCAACGATCAGGCAGGATTTCATTTCGGAGGCGCTCCAGCGCGAGTAGCACGGGTCTCATTGTGACGCAGCACTTCCTAGCATTTGGTTAGCAAATTGCTGACGGTTACGCCGCTTCGACGACCGGTTTGGGAATGGCGTTGAAATAGAACATATCGTTCTCGATGCCGATGGAGATTTCCATGTCGGTCATGCGCGCCAGAATGCCGGTGTAGAAGGGCTGAATGCCACGCGCATCGACGAAGCCTTCATCAGGCGTGCCGGCCAACAGGCCGGGAGCACCAGAGGGGATCAGCGTCTTCTGACGCTTTTCCGGATCGCTTTTGGACGTGAATTCAAACTTCTCATTGCCGGCGTCGCCGGAGATCGAGGCCGTCACCTGACCGCCGCGTGGCACCGACATGGCGGCAATCAGCAGCATGTTCATGAACAGCTTGGCCTTGTGCTTGGGCAGCAGGATCAGCGGCACGGTCCATTCCAGATCGGCCTTTTCGATCTCGAACAGGATGCGGGCAACGCGCTCGCACTCGCGGGTGTCGATATCGGTGCCCGAGGTGGAGGAGGCACCATAGGCGAGGCGGGCGAATTCGAGCTTGGCGCGGCTCTGGCGGGCAGCGCTGGCGATGAGGTCGCGGGCGCCTTCGGCCATCTCGGTCTGGGCGGGGTCGCCCAGTACTTCAAGGCCATTGCCGATTGCACCAATGGGGTTGATCAGGTCATGGCAGACGCGGCTGCAGAGCATCGCCGCGAGGTCGGTTGCCTTAAGGTCGATGATGTCAGCCATGCTGCTGTCTCCGTAGCGCGGGAATATCGGCAAAGAATCACTTTTGCAGACATTAGAGGGTGGTGGTTAAAAGTGGACCCCAAATTGCGGGGATGACGGGTGACTCCACCAGGAAGTTCAATTGATGGAGAGGTTTTTGGATAGCTCGGGCCATTTCTCCTCGGCCGTTCGCCCGGTGGCGTCGGGCGAGAGCAGGAAGGCTTCGCGATTGGCCGCAGAATAGAACAGATAGAGGCGCTGTTTGAACACGGCGTAAAAATAGGGGTCGGAATCGGCGACAAAGCCGCGCGATACGCCGGTGACATCGTGACCACCAAACTGGGGGGCATAGATTTCCGGCGCGCTGACGAAAATGTCGCGGTTCGCCGCCGTGGCGAAGTGCCAGGGCACATTCTGCCAGATATATTCATAATCGGAGACGCCCGACATCGGCGCAGGCTCAGTGAAATAGCTGACCGGATCCATCCCTGCCATGGCAATCCCGGTCAGTGGGTCGGTCACGATCAATGTGACCACGGACTGGCCCTGGGCGGGCTGGACGGTGAGCGAGCCTCCGCCCAATAGAGGCAAAACAAAGGCAAGAATGGTTAAGATTTGTTTACAGGTTTGCTTCATCTTCAAACCAAGAACGGCATGTGGACAAGGTCAACATGCCCGACAAAAGTTAAGGTCCAAGCCCTAACAAGCCGGCAATTGCCAAATTTGCCTTCCGTCCGGGAGTATTCCGATGATCAAGCGCCTCGTCATTCTATTTGCCATGCTGTGTGCCGTGGGGGCACCGGTGCCTGTGGCGCTGGCACAGGGCTCACTCAGCGACACCTATTCGGGCGAGGATCTGGTCGATAGCGGCAAACAGTTCTTTGGCAGCGCCTCGCAGGGTCTGGCGTCGGTGGTTGAGCGGGCGGTCAGCCAGTTCGGGTTGCCCAATGGCTATATTCTGGGCGAAGACGCAGGCGGCGCCCTGTTTGCTGGTGCCCGCTATGGCGAGGGCGTGCTGCACACCCGCAATGCCGGCGAATTCAACATTTTCTGGCAGGGGCCCTCGATTGGCTTTGATGTCGGTGGCGACGGCTCCAAGGTGATGATGCTGGTGTACAATCTGAGCCAGGTTTCCGACACGCTGGGGCGCTTCGCCGGTGTTGACGGCTCGGCCTATGTGCTGGGCGGCTTCGGCATGACGGTGCTCAAGCGGGGCAATGTGGTCATGGTGCCGATCCGCTCGGGTGTCGGCGCGCGGCTGGGCATCAATGTGGGGTATCTCAAGTTCACCAATGAGCCGACGTGGAATCCGTTCTGATCTGCTGACGGTGCTCGATCAATTTTGCCATGCCGGGGCCAAAAAACCCCGGCATTGTCGTGACGGGGCGACCGCGGCGCGTTAGGGTTAATCACTGGCGAAGATGGTGGTAGCGTCCCATAGCTGCCAGAACGGAGGAGTCCATGCCGGTTCAGGCCGCGTGGTTTCGGAGTTCGGCCGATGCTCATTGAGAACATCATGTATTTTGCGCTGGGCCTGCTGATTGCTGGCCTGGTGGCGCTGATCATCCTGCCGGCGGTGTGGAAGCGCGCCGTGCGCCTGACCAAGCGCCGCATCCAGGCGGCCACGCCCATTACCATGGCTGAGTTCCGCGCTGACAAGGATCAGTTGCGCGCCGAGTTCGCCTTGTCCACACGGCGGCTGGAAACGCATGTCGAGACGCTGCGCGGGCGGCTGGCGGAACAACTCGGTGACGTCAACCAGAAACGCAGTGACCTGGCACTGCTCCAGGCCGAGCGCGACAAGAACCTCGAAATCATCAAGGAGCTGGAACTTCGCGAGGCCGAACTGCGCCGTCGGGTGCCCGAGCTGGAACGCGAGGCCACTGATCTGACGCAGCGGCTGCGGATGCGCGAACGTGATCTGGACGCCCGCGGCGACGAACTGGAGATGCTGCGCAAGGCCGTCAGGAGCGGGTTGCCTGAAGCCACCAGAGGCGATGGCGTCGTGCTGACCGGCGATGACGCGCAGGATGTGGAGCGGTTAAGCACGGCGCTGGCAATCGAGCAGAAGCGGGCGGGCTTTCTTGAGGAACAGGCCAGAAGCCTGCTGGCGCGGCTCGAATCTTCTGACCGGCGCAGTGCCGAAACCACGACGGCAATTGCCCAGATGCGCACCGCCCTGGCCGGGCAGGATGACCAGAAGGTTGCTGCCGCCGACAATCTGGCGACGGCCGAAGCGCGTATTGCCAGCGCGGAAAACCGGCTCAATGCCATTCTGGCCGAGAGCAATCAGGTCGTCGACAAGGCGGCAGGGCGCGCCGGGCAATTGCTCGCCGACAAGCTGGCGCTGGAAGCCGAGGTCGAGACACTGCGCCGGAAGGTGACCAGTGTAGAATCGACCATCATGGCGGACTGGGACAGCGAGCGTGTCGAAGAGGCCTATCTGCGCGAGAAGCTGAACGATATTGCGGCCAGCGTCAGCCGACTGGTCTATGCGGTTGATACCGATACGCCCGTGCCAGCAACTGACGGCGAAAGCCTGTTTGACCGGGTGCAGCGGTTTGCCGATGACGGTGAAGGCAGTGATGCGCTGCCGATGGACCCGGTGCCGCAAGGGCGGGGCGGCTCGGTAACCGATCGCATGACGGCGCTCCGGGAAATCCAGCAGCGCTAGAGCTCCAGAACTTTTATGTGCCGCGTTTTTCGAGCCGCAAAAGTGGCGCCACTTTTGCTGAAAACGCTTTGGCCTGCGCTGGCTATGGGTGCCAGCTGCGGACTGGCGGGGCGAGCCAGCTAGCGGATCGTGACGCTGCGGGTGAGTTCACCGGTCTCCTGATTGAACAGGGAGAGTGTGGTCACGCCGTCAATGGTGTAGGTTACGTTGATGGCGCCCTCATTGACGGAAGCGCCGATTATCACGGCACCGGCAGGAAGCGTTACGGCCTCGGCCACGGGCGGCGGCGGGGCATCGCGCATCACGCGATAGACAAGGGCGAAGCCAATCGCCATAAAGCCCAGCAATAGGATGCCGATCGAGATACCGAACGAGCGGCGTGCCTTCCCCAGCATGGCAAGAGCTTCTGGCGTCAGCGGCGCATCCGCTTTTGGCTCGCTGGGCCCAGTTTCGTTAGGATTGTCCATGGCCGAAAATACCGCACTAGAGTTTGAGGGCGACGAGGTTGAAGTCGTGGTCGATGCCGGGATGGCCGGCGGGCGGCTTGATGCCACGCTGGCCAAGGCACATAGTGTGCTCAGTCGCAGCCGGATCAAGGATCTGATCCTGACCGGCGCGGTCAGCATCGACGGCAAACCCGTCAGTGAGCCCAAATACCGGCTTAACGCCGGCGAAACAATCATTCTTCTGGCGCCGCCCCCAGAAGACTCTGAGCCGCAGGCCGAAAACATCCCGCTCGATATCCTCTATGAGGACGATCAGCTGATCGTCATCAACAAGCCGGTGGGCATGGTGGTGCATCCGGCACCAGGATCGCCCAATGGCACGCTGGTCAATGCGCTGATCTACCATTGCGGGGAAAGCCTGCAGGGGATTGGCGGGGTCAAACGTCCCGGCATCGTACATCGGCTCGACCGCGACACTTCGGGGGTGATGGTGGCGGCCAAGACCGAGCGGGCCCACCGGCACCTGTCGGCGCAGTTTGCCGATCATGGCCGCACCGGCCCGCTGCATCGGGCGTATATCGCCTATGTCTGGGGCTCGACCGAGACGGCCAAGGGCAGCATTGATGCGCCGCTGGGACGCGACCAGAACAATCGGTTGAAGCAGACCGTGCGCAAGGATGGTCGCGAGGCGATTACCCATTATCTGGTCGAGGCGCGCTTCGGCGGTGAGGGCTGGGACATCACCCGTATCCAGTGTCAGCTCGAGACTGGCCGGACCCATCAGATCCGCGTGCATATGGCCCATATCGGCCATCCACTGGTGGCTGACAGTGTTTATGCTTCGGGATACGCCACCAAGCTCAATCGGTTGCCACCCGAAGTAGCGGCGCCCATTCAGGCGCTGGGCCGCCAGGCGCTGCATGCGGCCGAACTGGGGTTTGAACATCCAATCAGCAAGGAAGAATTACTGTTCGAGGCCCCGCTGCCGCCTGATCTCGAAGCGCTCGAAGAGGCGCTGGGCGACTATAACAAGGCGTTTGCGCGTTAGCGTCACCACATGGTGATGGAGCGTTCCGGCCCGTTGAAATGTTATTTGGGCAGTGCACTGGTACGACACGCAACCATTGCCTATTTGTAACGTTTGCCGGGGTTGGCACGTCTTACATTCGCCCAATTGCCAACTATATATATCATTCATCGTAATCTGCCGATGGCTCAGGTTGGGCAGGGGCGGATTTGGAGATTCCGCCCGCGGCATGCGGGGGAACAGGGAAAGGGGTGCATCAATGGCCCAAACAAATTTGCCAGTGCTCTCGGCCGAAGGCGGCCTGAGCCGTTATCTGCAGGACATCCGCAAGTTCCCCATGCTGGAACCGGACGAAGAGTTCATGCTGGCCAAGCGCTACAAGGAACATGAAGATACCGAGGCAGCGCAGAAGCTGATCACCTCGCATCTGCGGCTGGTTGCCAAGATCGCCATGGGCTATCGCGGCTACGGCCTGCCGATTTCGGAAGTGATTTCGGAGGGCAATGTTGGCCTGATGCATGCGGTCAAGCGGTTCGAGCCCGACAAGGGCTTCCGTCTGGCGACCTATGCCATGTGGTGGATTCGCGCGGCGATTCAGGAATATGTGCTGCGCTCCTGGAGCCTGGTCAAAATTGGCACCACGGCCGCCCAGAAGCGGTTGTTCTTCAACCTGCGCAAGGTGAAGGGGCAGATTGCAGCGCTGGACGACAATGGGCTGCATCCCGATCAGATCAAGCAGATCGCCACAACGCTCAAGGTAACCGAGGCCGATGTGGTGTCGATGAATGCGCGGCTGTCGGGCGATGCCTCGCTCAACTCACCGATGCGGGCCGATGAAGGCACGTCGGAATGGCAGGACTGGCTGGTCGATGACACGCCGAGCCAGGAAACCGCGCTGGGCGAAAGCGAAGAATATTCCGAACGCATGGGCTTGCTGAACAACGCCATGGATGTGCTCAATGAGCGCGAAAAGGCGATCTTCCACGCCCGTCGCCTGCAGGAAAGCCCATCGACGCTGGAAGAGCTGGCGCAGCAATATGACGTCAGCCGCGAGCGGATCCGGCAGATCGAAGTGCGGGCCTTTGAAAAGGTGCAGGAAGCGGTGCGCGAAGCAGCAACCGCCGCCTGAGTGGCGCTGATCGGTATTGAAATAGGCGGGCCCGGGCCCGCCTATTTTTTGGTCAGGGGCTGACGATCATGCGCTGAGCATCGCGCTCCTGGGAATAGGTAGCTGGATCATAAACCGGCTGAGCTTCAAGCTGAGCACGCGTGGTGTTGAGGAAGAGGTAGCGGCTATCGGTGGTGTCGGTGGAAAAGATGAGGCTGTCACCGGCCACCGCCACGGGCTTGGCGCCCAGGCCGAGAAAGCCGCCGACATCGACGATGACGGCGTCGATTCCGCCATCGGGTTGGCGCAGTACATCGCCAATCGTGCCGATCTGCTGATCATCCATGCCATAGACGGCCACGCCGGTCATCTGCTCGTCGGTCAGCTCAACGATATCGGCGGCGGGGCTGACGGCGTCCTGGCGTTCGGGTTGGTCGGTGGTGAGATCGGGATCGACTGCCACAGCATTCGGATTGCCGTCGACCAGTTGGGCTTCTTCCTCGGATTTGGTGAGGGCGGGCGTGCCCGTAACCTCTTCGCTATCGGCCCAGATAAAAGCGGGGGCTGACGAGAGGGCCTCGGCCGTGGTCGGCAATACCCAGCGATAGCTGCCATCGGGACGCTCGGCCCATTCGAGCTGGGCGAAGTCGACAGCGACATCCTTGGCGCCGACGCCGAGAAAGCCGCCGACGCTGATGATGGCGGCGGACAGGCCCAGGCCGGGGGTGACCACAAGGTCGGTGATGGTGCCGATTTCGTCGGCATCATCGGTCGTGGCGGTGAAAACGGTGGCGTTGAGGAGCTTGGTGACCAGCGTGTCATTGCCGGTGATGGAATAGCCATCCGACAGCAGCAGCGGCGTGGCGAGGCCGGTGCGGGCGAGTTCGCTGCCGGGCGCGATCACCGGGGCATCCTGGGCAAAACCGGCAGGGACCAGCAAGCTGGCAAACATGGACAGGGTGAGCAGACGGCGCATAAATCAATCCTCCAACAAGACGCAAAAGAAGGGCCGGCGGTGCCGGCCCTTCGGGGTTGATCCGCGAAGGACCTGTTATCGTTGCGCGCGATTACATGTCGGTGGCGCGCTGGGTCGGATCGTTCGCGTAAGTGGCTTCGTCGTAGTCGGGCTGGGTTTCAAGCTGCTCGCGGGTGAAGTCGCTGTAGATCACCAGGTCGCCACTCTCATTGGCAGCAAAGTCGAGATTGTCCAGTGTCACAGCCACACGCTTCTGGCCGAGGCCGAGGAAGCCACCGAAGTCGACAACCATGGCATCGATCTCGCCATCGGCGGTCAGCAGGATGTCACCGACTTCGCCGATGTCTTCGCCATTGGGGCCGATAACGGTCGCGCCGGTCAGGTTTTCGGCCGTGAGGGCCTCATACTCGATTGGTGCGTAGCCTTCACGGGGCAGCGTCGTCGTTGCTGCACCGTCAGTGGCAGGGGCCGCCGGGGCGACGGCTGGATCGGCTGGGGTCATGCCATCAGCCGGGGCCATGGCATCGGCTGGGGCCATGCTGTCAACCGGCGCCATCGCATCAGCCGGTTCATCTTCCTGCCAGACGAAGTCTGGAGCGGCATTCAGCGCGTCAGCGGAGGTGGGCAGGACCCAGCGCTCGGTGTTGTCGGTCGCGACGGTGAATTCAAGCGACGCGAAATCCACGGCCACTGACTTCTCGCCAATGCCCAGGAAACCGCCAACGCCGATCACCACTGCGGTGATCTGACCGTCATTGCTGAACACCAGATCGGTAACGTTGCCGATTTCCTCGGCGTCATCGCCCGAGCTGGAATAGACGGGCTGGTCGATCAGGCGTGTAGCCAGATTGTCGGTGTCGACTGCAGTGTAACCAGTCGCCATATCGAATGGTGCAGCGCTATGGGCGGCGCCCATGGCATCGGTGGCCGGGGCTTCAGTGCTGGTTGCTGGCGCCGCCGGATCGGTGGCAGGAGTGGCATCCTGGGCAATGGCGCCGGTCGACATCAGGGCAGCAAGGGCCGTAGTGGCCAAAAGGGTGCGGATCATAGTAAGCTCCGTATGTTCATTCTTGTGGTGAACGGGCCGTGCGATGCAAAACTTGCAGGTGGCGCATCGTGCGGCCCATGATGTCACAACAACGCGACGACTCGCCGAGACGTTCCCAATAAAGTCGCCTCGTGGGGTCGCCCTGCCCGGATGCCGGTCAATCGGTCAGTTGGGCGCTGTCGCGATCATAGGTGCGCATGGCCCGGTGCGGCATGCCGCCATCCTGGAATTCAGGGCCAAAGGCGACAAAGCCCAGCCGCTGGTAAAAATCCAGCTTGTCGGACTGTGCTGTCAGATAGAAGCGATCACGCCCAGCGGCGCGGGCGTGGGCCATGGCGGCATGGATCATCGCCTTGGCGATGCCCTGACCGCGAAAGGCCTGGCGCACGGCGACGCGGCCAATTTTGACGTGCTCAGGCCGGTCGAGCAGGCGCAGCGTGCCAACGACCTCCCCGGCAGCGATAGCGACAAAATGAGTCGCCGTCAGATCATCGGCATCGTGTTCCTCGGCCTCGGGGACCTTCTGTTCCCAGACAAAGACTTCGCGGCGCAGCGCGAATGCGGCATTGCACAGGGTCGAGAACGGCGGGACGATAAGGATCGAGATGGTCATGGCGCCACGATAGCCGAGCGGGCGCCCTACTGCCTAGTGGTCTGGCCCGTCAGCAACCGTCACGGTGTAGTGCCGGTTGAGGCCCGCAGTGACTTCGGCCCAGGCCGACGCTCTGGTGCGGGCCTGGTGCAGGTCGAAGGCGGCCTGATCGACAAAGGTCTCAGCGACCAGAAAATGTCCGGGCGTGGTTGCGCTCTGGCTTACCTCAAAGGCCAGGCACCCGGGTTCTGCACGGGTGAGGGCGATGTGGGCGGGCAGGGCGGCAACGACCTGAGCAATCCGCTCCGGCGGCACCTCAAGATAGCCTTCAAGCCGAACCCTGCCCACTTCTAGACGCTGCCGACTGTCTTGAGGCGAATGCGCGGATGCACTTCATTCTGGCTCATGACCACGGTTTGTGGCCGGAAGCGCTCGATGATGGCGCGGACGTGGGAGCGAATGCCCGGGGAGGTGATGAGGACCGGAATTTCACCCGTCTGGGCGGCCTTCTCATAGGCTACCTGGACGGCGCCGATAAACTGCTGCAGGCGTGACGGTGCCATGGCCAGATGGCGGCTGTCGCCTTCGCCAACCATGGCTTCGGCGAAGTCGCGCTCCCATTGGGGGCCCAGTGTCAGCAGCGGCAGATTGCCGTCGGGGCCCAGATTGGCGGCGCAGAGCTGGCGCGCCAGGCGGCTGCGGACATGCTCGGCAATGGTCTGCACCGAGCGGCCATTGCCGGCGATTTCGGCAATGCCTTCGAGAATGGTCGAGAGATCGCGGATGGAGATGCGCTCGTTGAGCAGGGTCTGCAGCACGCGCTGCACGCCCGAGACGGTGATCAGGCCGGGCACGATATCCTCGACCAGCTTCTGCTGTTCCTTGGGCAGACCCGAAAGCAGGGACTGGACATTGGCGTAGCTGAGCAGGTCGGCCACATTGGTCTTGAGTACTTCGGTCAGATGGGTGGAGATGACCGTCGAGGGATCGATGATGGAGAGCCCACGCAGTTCGGCCTCGTCGCGCAGCGCCGGTTCGATCCAGGTGGCGGGCAGGCCAAAGGTCGGCTCGGTGGTGTGGTGGCCCGGCAGGTCGATCTGGTTGCCGTAGGGGTCCATGACCATGAGCTGGCTGGCGAAAATCTCGCCGGCACCGGCCTCGACTTCCTTGATCCGCACCTTGTAGCTGTTGGGCTCGAGCTGCATGTTGTCGAGAATACGCACCGGCGGCATGATGAAGCCAAGCTCGGTCGCCAGTTGGCGGCGCAGTGCCTTGATCTGTTCGGTGAGGCGATCAGAGCCGTTCTCGTCTTCCTTGACCAGGCTAAGCAGACCATAGCCGAGTTCAAGCTTGAGCTCATCGATCTTGAGGCTGTCGGTGATGGGCTGTTCGTCAGATTGCCCGTGCGGCCCGCCGGGCAGGGCTGGCGCATTGGCGGCGGCGGCGAGGCTGGCGTCCTCGCGGTGCTCATCCTTGGTGCGGGCCGAACGCCAGGCGACATAGCCGACAAAGCAGGCGATGGAGAGGAACGGAGCGATGGGCATGCCGGGCAGGAAAGCCAGCACGCCCATGACGGCCGCGGACATGCCCAAGGCCCGTGGATAGCCGGTGAACTGGGCCGACAGGGCCTTGTCCGCTGAACCGGTAACGCCGGATTTTGACACGAGGATACCGGCCGCGGTCGAGACGATCAGCGCCGGGATCTGGGAGACCAGACCATCACCGATGGTGAGCAGGGTATAGACATTGCCGGCCTCCTGGATCGTCAGTCCCTCCTGCATCATGCCGATGAAGATGCCGGCAATGACGTTGATGAAGGTGATGATCAAGCCGGCGATGGCGTCGCCGCGCACGAATTTGGAGGCGCCGTCCATATTGCCGAAAAAGGCGCTCTCGCCTTCGAGCTCGGCGCGGCGCTTCTTGGCAGCGTCTTCGTCGATCAGACCGGCACTGAGATCGGCGTCGATGGCCATCTGCTTGCCGGGCATGGCGTCGAGGTTGAAGCGTGCGGCCACTTCGGCGATACGGCCCGAACCCTTGGTGATGACGATGAAATTGACCAGCACCAGGATGGCGAACACCACCACGCCGATGACGAAATTGCCCCGCATGACGAAATTGCCAAAGGCTTCGATGACGTGGCCCGCCGCTGCGGTGCCGGTGTGACCATCAGACAGGATCAGGCGGGTGGTGGCCAGGTTCAGACCGAGGCGCAACATGGTGGCGATCAGCAGAACTGTGGGGAAAGACGAGAATTCCAGCGGCTTCTGAATGAACAGCGCCGTCATCAGAATCATCACCGAAAACACAATGGAGATGGCCAGCAACCCATCGAGCAGGAAGGGCGGCATCGGCACGATCAGGATGACGATGAGGCCCATGACGCCGGTCGCCAAGGCGATGTCGCCTGAACGCAGCATGTCCACGACCGATGCGGGGGTCGGGATCTTGAAGGGCGAATGCTGGCGGCCGGTGGGCAGGTCGGTCATGCCGCAATCCTAGATTGTGTCAAACCGCCAACCCTCCCCCGTGCGGGGAGAGTTGGGGAGGAGGATTGGCTGGTCAAATGTTCCAACTACGCCACGCTGCGGCGTTCGCCGGGATCGGGCACGGGCGTGCCTTCATCGGCATATTGGTTGAGCTTATTGCGCAGCGTGCGGATCGAGATGCCCAGGATAGTGGCGGCATGGGTGCGGTTGCCCAAGGTATGATCCAGGGTATCGAGAATCAGATCGCGTTCGACATCGGCCACGGTGCGGCCGACCAGGGCCGCCGACATGGTTTGAGCGGTGTGGGCCAGCTGAGAGGAGAGCGAGCTGGCGGCAGCCACTTCGTTGAGACCCATGCCATCGGGCAGGACAATGGCATCGGAACCGATGACATCGCCTGAAGAGAGCAACACCGCGCGATGCAACGTGTTTTCCAGCTCACGGACATTTCCCGGCCAGGGGGCCTTGAGCAGGGCAGCACGAGCGTCAGGGGAAAGGACGCGCGGTGGCAGGCCATTGGCCTTGGCATATTTGCCGACAAAATGCTCGGACAGCGCAGCGATATCGCCGGGACGATCGCGCAGGGGCGGGAGCTTGAGATTGACGACGTTGAGACGGAACAGCAGGTCTTCGCGGAAGCTGCCCTCGCGGACGGCCTCGTTGAGATTGCGATTGGAGGTGGCAAGAATGCGAATGTCGACGGGAACGGGCTTGCTGCCGCCGACGCGGTCAATCAGACGTTCCTGAATGGCGCGCAGCAGCTTGGCCTGCAGGCGCACATCCATCTCGCTGATTTCATCGAGCAGCAGGGTGCCCCCCGAGGCTTCCTCGAACTTGCCGATACGGCGGGCGATGGCGCCGGTAAAGGCACCCTTTTCGTGACCAAACAGTTCCGATTCCAGCAGCGCTTCGGGAATAGCGGCGCAGTTGATCGAGATGAAGGGCTTGTTGGCGCGCTTGGAGCGGGCGTGAACATATTTGGCCAGGACTTCCTTGCCCGTGCCGCTTTCGCCGGTGATCAGGATTGAGGCATCAGAACCGGCGATCTGGTCGGCCATTTTGACGACCCGCTCCATGGCCGGATCGCGGAACAGGAATTCCGAACTGTCGCGGGCGACGGCGGCGATGACGGCGGCGATCAACTCGGCATCGGGCGGCAGGGGGATATATTCCTTGGCGCCGGCGCGGATGGCATTGACCGCTGCAGCAGCATTGGCCTCGACGCCGCAGGCGACCACTGGAATGGCAATGCGCTCGGCTTCAAGCCCGGCAATCAGGCCGGCAATGTCCATGACCACATCGACCAGCAACAGGTCGGCGCCACGGCCGGCGCGCAGGGCAGCCAGCGCGATCTCGACTGACGGGGCGTGGGCGACTTTGGCGCCGCCATTCATGGCCATCTTGGTGGCGGTGCTGAGCTGGCCTTCGAGGGCCCCGACGATGAGCAAACGCATCTTGAGTTCTCCCTACTGCGGCTTGATGATTTCGGTCATGGTGACGCCCAGCTTGGACTCGACCAGCACGATCTCGCCCCGCGCCACCAACCGTTCATTGATGAAGATCTCAACGGCCTCACCAACCTGGCGGTCGAGCTCGATAACCGTGCCGGTGTCGAGCTTGAGCAGATCGGAAACGGCCATCTTGGTGCGCCCCAGCACGACCGAGATCCGCACAGGAACGTCAAACACCGCCTCCAGATCGGCAGCGCTGCGTTCAACATAGGCCTCGGGCGTTTCCTCGCGGACGCTGGCCAGCATCTCTTCGAAGTTGATGGCTTCTTCGGTGTCATTATCAGAATCGCTCAATGGCCACTCTCCTGTGCAACGGGCTTGCCGGACTTGGCGGCGAGATAGGTGGTGATCTTGTTGTCGATATCCTTGGACGTGGCGCCGATATTGCGGACCAGACCGCCATCGACCCATTCCAGCTTGCCATCACTCATCCGCTGATCGGGATCGCCCATGACCACCAGACGGCCGGAAAAGCCGGAGGTCTGCATATGGGCAGTGGCGATGTCACGGATGCCATCGGCAATCTTGGGATGGCAGCGAACCACCAGGTGGGGAACGCTACCAAGACTCTGCATGCATTCGGCAATCAGGGCATCGAGTTCGGCGGTGGGGTAGCGGGCCAGCAGGTGCAGGGCCAGCTTGCGGCCAATCGCAGCGGCAAGTTCGATGGCGTCGTGCTGGGCCTGGTTGATGGCGTCATCCAGCGCTGCCGCCATTTCGGCGCTCTGCGTAGCCAGGGTGCCAGCCGCCGAGGCCAGCGTCTGAGCCGCCTGGCTGACAGCACTGCGTTCGCCAGCAGCCAGACCTTCCGCATAGGCATCCTCGCGCGCCTGGGCAACCAGTTGGGCGACCAGTTCCTCGGGTACGGTGGGCTTGGGCGCAGCAGCGACGGTCTTCTGCCCCATATCCAGATCAAAGGTGAAACGAGCGGGTTGTGCCATTATGCCACCATCTGATCGTCAGCTTTGGTCTTCATGATCATGATCTCACCCTTGGCGGCGAGATCCTTGGCGGTGGAGACCATGCGGCCCTGGGCTTCGTCGACATCCTTGAGGCGGACCGGGCCCATGGCCTCCATATCGTCGCGCAGCAGCCTGCCCGTGCGGGTGGCCATGTTCTCGAAGAAGGTAGCCTTGACGGCGTCGTTGGCGCCCTTGAGCGCCATGGCCAGTTCCTTCTTGTCCATCCGCGCCAGCAGGGTCTGGATCGCCGAGGATTCGAGCTTGGCCAGGTCTTCGAAGGTGAACATCAGCGCCTTGATGCGTTCGGCGTCATCGCGATTATTCTCTTCGAGCGTGGTGATGAAGCGCGCTTCGGTCTGGCGGTCGAAGGAGTTGAAGATTTCGGCCATCTGTTCGTGGCTGTCGCGTCGCTTGGAGTGGTTGAGCGTGGACATGAACTCGGTGCGCAGTGTGGATTCGATCTTTTCGAGGATTTCCTTCTGCACCGGATCAAGGCCAAGCATGCGCTGGACGACGTCCATGGCGAGCTCTTCTGGCAGTACGGCCAGGACCTGCGAGGCATGATCGGTGGCAATCTTGGAAAGCACCACAGCGATGGTCTGGGGATATTCGTTCTTGAGATAGGCAGCCAGCACGTCGGCCTGCACATTGGAAAGCTTTTCCCACATGTTGCGACCGGCCGGGCCACGGATCTCTTCCATGATGGAATCGACCTTGTCCTGGCTCAGGAAGCTGAGCAGCAGGCGTTCGGTCGTATCGGTATTGCCCGCCAGTGAACCATTGGACGACACGGCGGTGACGAACTCGATCATCAGATCGTCGAGCATTTCCTGGGTGATCGGACCCAGGCGTACCATGGCGCGGCTGAGTTGCTTGATCTCGAGCTCGTCGAGTTCGTCAAAAATGGGCTTGCCGTAGTCAGGGCCGAGCGCCAGCAGCAGCGCTGCCGCTTTTTCGTCGCCCTTGAGGACGCGCGCCTCGGTTGTCTCGCTGACAATGAGCTGGGCGGCTGCCTTGGCAGCCTCGGGGGGTGTTTCGCCGGATTGAGATACGAGGGCCATCGGGGTTACGCCGCGCTACCAAGCCAGTCGCGCACAATCAGCCCGGCCTGTTTGGGGTTCTCTTCGACAAGCTCGCCGACCATTTTAAGGGTCTGGAGCTGGGTTTCGCCCATGGATTTGGCGTTGGAGACCCAGGCGGGGGTCTTGTCCCTGGGTTCTTCAGGAGGCGCGGTGATGATCTGACCATTGGGGCCGAGTACGCCCTGGTGGCCGACTTCGGCTGCTGGCGGCAGCGACAATGGCTTGATTTCAGGGGTCAGCACCTTCTTGAGCAATGGTCGCATCACGAAGAAGACGAGGGCCAGGGCGATCAGCAGGGTGACGGCCATCTGGGCGCCATTCATCAGATCATCACGGGTGAAGTCGAACAGGCCACCGCTGGCATCCGTACCGGGTGTGGCCAGTTCAGGACGTTCGGCAAACTGCAGGTTGACCACCTCGACGCTGTCGCCGCGGGTTTCCGAGTAGCCCACCGCGGAGCGAACCAGGGTCAGTATCTGGGTGACGTCCTCGGCACTGCGGGGGGTGTAGGTGACATTGCCGGCGCCATCTTCAACATAGGTGCCATCAACCACCACAGCGACCGAGAGGCGCTTGACCTGACCGGCTTCGGTGACGGCGGTCTGGGTCGTTTTGGAGATTTCGTAATTGGTCACTTCCTCGGTGGAGGTGCCCTGCTCGGTGCCGCCGGCACCGCCATTGGCGGAGGCGCCGGGCAGTTCATTGGCCACGGTCACCTGGCCATTGGCGCCAGCGGTGAGATTCTCGGTTTCCCGGATCTGGCTGGAGCGAACCACCTGGGATTCGGGGTCGAAGGTCTCCTGGGTCGTGGTGGAGCGGTTGAAGTCAATTTCGGCGCTGACTTCAACGCGGGCCCGTCCGACCCCGACAATATTGGACAGCATGTCCTCGACACGCGTGCGCAGGCGGTTTTCGTAATTCAGGCGGCGCTCGGCGCTCTGGCCCGACAAGGCGCCCTCGCCCTCGTCGCCGGAGCCCGAAGCGAGCAGATTGCCCTGATCATCGACAACCGCAACATGGGATGGGGTCATGCCTTCGATGGCCGAAGCGACCATGTGCTGGATGGCGCGAATTTCGCTGCTCGACAGTTCGCCCCGGACCGAGAGCACGATGGAGGCGCTAGGGTCCTTGCGTTCGCGGCGGAACAGTTCGCGCTCGGGCAGCACGAGATGAACGCGTGCCGACTTGATGCGGGTCAGCGAATTGATGGTACGAGCCAGTTCGCCTTCAAGGGCGCGCACATTGTTGATGTTCTGCACGAAGCTGGTGGCGCCCAGCGTGGACTGCTGGTCGAATATCTCGTAGCCGACCTGGCCGCGCTGGGGCAGGCCAGAGCCGGCCAGGGTCATGCGCAGGGTGGTGATCTGGTCGCGTGGCACCAGAATGGTGTCGCCCTCGCCGCGCAATTCATAGGGCACGTTAAGGGTCTGCAACTCGCTGATGATCGAGGAGGAGTCTTCCAGGCTCAGGCCGGTATAGAGCGGCGCCAGGTTCGGTGTCTGGGCGCGCATGACAAGGAAGGCAAAAAAGCCCAGCATGAGGACAGCGACAGTCGCCATGGCTGCCAAGCGCGGCAATCCTATGCGGTTCATCAACTGTGTGAAATTATCCAAGCCGGCACTCGATTCAAACGGGACTCATGCCAACGCAACAATGCACGCTGATCGCTGGGCAAAAATTACCTAGCTGGTGGTAAACAGAGGGTTAACGAATTGTTGCATAATGCAATTCTCGGCAGATATTGCCGGGCACAGTGAATGAAGGGTTCTCGAACATGCTCAAAGTCCTCGGGCGGGTAACGTCGATCAATGTGCGCAAGGTGCTGTGGGCACTCGATGAATTAAACATCGCCTATGAGCGCGAAGATTGGGGCATGCCGCTGCGCGATCCCAAGGTGCCGGCATTTATGGCGCTCAATCCGAACGCGCAGGTTCCCGTGCTCGTCGAGGACGACTTCGTGCTGTGGGACAGTATCGCCATCATGGGCTACATCAACCAGGCTCATGGCAAGGGCGCGCTGACCCCGGGCAATGTGCGGGAACAGGCGTTGGCGATGCAATGGGTGCAGTGGCAGAGCAACGAGATGGGTAGTCATTGGGGTTACCCGTTGATGTCGATCGCGCGCCGGGCGCCGGGCTTTGATGATCCGCAGAAATTGGCGAACAGTATCGCGGCGTGGACGGGCAAGATGGAGATCATCGAGGCGCATCTGGCCAAGGGCGGTGCGTTTGTCGTCGGAAACCAGTTCTCGCTGGCCGATATCGCCATCACGCTGGGCCTGCACCGCTGGTTTGCCATTCCGTTCGAGCACGCGCCGATGCCCGCCGCAGAGGCCTATTATCAGGCCATGGCGCAACGCCCGGCCGCCATGGCATGGCTGACCGCCAACGCGCCGTAACAGCAAAGCCCGCCCGGCGAGCCGGGCGGGCTTTGGATATCTGAGCTATGAGCGCGTGCGCTCAGCCTTCGCGATAGTGCTGGATCCAGGTGGTCCGTAATCCAGCCAGGCCATGCTTATCGATAGCCGCTTGCCAATTCAAAAATTCATCGACGCTGAGTGTATAGCGGTCGCAGGCCTCCTCGAGGCTGAGCAAACCGCCGCGCACGGCAGCGACGACTTCGGCTTTGCGGCGAATGACCCACCTCCGCGTATTGGCGGGGGGAAGATCTGCAATCGTGAGCGGACTTCCGTCCGGCCCGATAACGTACTTAACGCGAGGTCGCATCTGTACGGTCATTTTACTCTCTACTCAAACCTGACCATATGTTGAGTAGACTAGGGCAACTGCCTTAAAATTCGACTAAGGCAAAGCTTACAACAGGTTAAGGGCTGTCCTGACTTTGTGGGTATTGGCGGCGCGCGGATTTGACTGACTCGCGGTCAGCAAAACACCCTCAGTTGGTGCCTGAGGGTGCGCATAGTTTGTCCGGAGCGGGGTGCGCTAAGCGTCCGTCTCGGTCTCGGTCTCGGTCTCGGTATCGGTATCGGTATCGGGGTTCGGCACGGCGGTCACGTCAGGAATGCGCACATCGGTCACATCCGTGATGGCGACCCTGCGGCTGCCCACAGTGAGGATCGGTATGTCGCCGGTGAAATCGACAGCCGTGACGACACCGATCGAGGCGGTGCTGATTTTGACGGCCTTGCCATTGGCGTCGGTGCCCTTGATATCGATGGTATAGACGCCGTTCGGCTTGGCACTGCCATCGCCGCCGATACCGTCCCAGCGGAACGTGCCCGGGCCTACATTGAGCGGACCGTTCTGGGTGTAGACGACCTGGCCATTGGCGTCCTTGATGGTCACGTTGGCGTTGGTCGCATTGGCGTCGGCGCTATAAGCCCAGAACACGGCGTCATCATCGGTGAGCTCGCCCGTCTTGCCCGATGAGGTTACTTCCTTGCCGATATAGGAGACGGCATCGGACTTGGCGGTATTCTGACCCGCCAGCATCAGGGTTTCCAGAAAATCATTGGTCTTGAGCTGCTGCTCGACGCCGGAGAACTGCACCAATTGCTGGGTGAACTGGTTGGTGTCGAGCGGATCGAGCGGGTTCTGGTTCTTGAGCTGGGTGGTCAGAATGCTCAGGAAGGTGTCGAAATTGTCAGCAATGCCGGCACGCGCTGATGCCGTCTGTGTTGCGCTGGTGGATCCGGATACGCCACTGACTGCCATGACATCTACTCCTTACGCGATGATGTTGACGCCGCTCGCCGTGAGGCTGCCGCGATACAGGTTGATGATGGGTGGAGCCTCGTCGAGATCGTCGGCTCCGTTTCCGTTCAGGCTGAACTGCTGGCCCTGATCATCCCGGCCCTGCTGCTGGCCGCCGCTGAAGGGGCTCTGCTTGAGCGAGAATTCGAGATTGGTCTTGCTGGAATCGAGCCCGGCCTGCTGCAGTGCCTTTTCCAGCGCGCGCTGGTCGCGTTGCATCAGATCAAGGGTTTCGGACTTTTCCACCACCAGGCGAGCATTGATCTGGCCGGACTTGTCGATGTCGAGACGGACGTCGATCCGGCCCAGTTCGGCCGGATCAAGCCGGAGCTGGAACCTTGTATTGCCATCAGTGACCTGACGCACCAGCTCAAAGGCCAGTTGCGGCAGGTTCAGCTGTTGCTGGCTGGTCTGGTAACCGGCCTGAATCACGCGCGGAGCGACGGCGTCGACGCGGGCGGCCTGGGGCGCTGTTGCCGTCATCGCCGGCGCCTCGCTACGGGCATCGCTGGGCGTGGCGGGGGCTGCGAGGGGCTTGTTGTCGCGCTTGTTGCTATCGGCTGGCTCGCCATCGGACTTGTCGGCATTGCCGCTGGTCGCCGCGAGCTTGACTGCCGCGTCGCCAGTGTCGCCACTTGTCCTGGAACCGCTGCCGGGCGTGCTGGAATCAGCGCTGGCGCCGGGTGGAGCGGGCGCGCCGATGGCACCTGGATCGGCCTTGCCGGTCAGAACCGGCTCGGTCAGTTTGAGGGTTGGAGTGGCCAACATTGTTGCGTCGGCCGTACTGGCAAGCTTGGGTGTCGCGTTGAGCAGTCTGGCCAGCGCGGCTTCGAGATCGGCATCAAAGCTGGCGGCTTTGTCGAGACCGAGGGCTGCCAGCTTGTCAGTGCTGAGCGCGTCATTGTTGAGGGCCTGGAGCAGTGCTGCCAGTTTGTCGCCGATCGCCTTGATCTGGGTGGAAAGCTCAGCGCTGGCTGAGGGAGCCGCCTCGCCGCCGAGCAGGGTCTGCGCCAGCGGGACCAAGGCATTGGTCAGTTGCGCGGCCGCATCGGTCTGATCGGCGGCGGTCAGGGCCGCCAGATCCGGTATCGCCGACAGATCGAGGTCGAGCTGTTCGGCCAGGCCATCGAGGGCGGTGTTGATGTCAGCGAGCAATTCGGGATCGAGCGTTTCGCCGGCATCCAACGCCTGCTTGAGGCTGGCGAGGTCGTTGATCAGATCGGTCAGCAGCGCCTTGGTCTCGGCAGTGGTCTGAACGGTCTGGGTGCCGTCCGTGAGTGCAGCGATGGCGTCGGGATCCTCGGCATCGCCCGTGCCCTTGCCTAGACCCTGCAGCAGGTCGACGATCTTGTCCGCGTCCTGCTCGGACTTCTTGCCAGCAGTTGGACCGCTGATGGCCTGGCTCGCCCCGCCGAGCAAGGCGGCAAAGGTATCGGTGGTACCGTTGTCGGCTTCCGCTCCATTGGGGTTGCCGAACGGCTTGGAGGCCGGGGCGCCCGTTGGCGGTTTAGAGGTAACGGTGAGATGAGATGCCACGACAGAGGCTCGCAAAAATAGACCAATCCACCCTTATCAATGCAAGTGCCTTGCCAAGTCGGATTTTTTACAAAAATCCTTGGTTTGTCAGATGGTTATAGAAGGTATGTGGACGTGGTCCGGGCAACAGAACGGGACGGGACGGCAAATGTTGCCGGGCAATTGTTGCGGGCAGGGGACGAAAGGAGTATCTAGCGGCCACCAAAATTTGGTCCGCTGGCCCTTGAACCCAACCGGATACAGGACAAAAATGAACTCGCTTGATATTGCCAAGCGCCCGGAGGACACGCGCGTTGTTGTCGCGATGTCTGGTGGCGTGGATTCCTCGGTCGTGGCGGGCCTGCTGGCCCAACAGGGTTATGACGTCGTCGGCGTCACGCTGCAGCTCTACGATCATGGCGAGGCCACCCATCGCAAGGGCGCCTGTTGCGCCGGGCAGGATATTCACGATGCGCGCCGGGTGGCGGCAGCGCTCAATATTCCCCATTACGTGCTCGATTATGAAGAGCGCTTCAAGCAGAGCGTGATCGCGCCGTTCGCCAATGCCTATCAGCAGGGCGAAACGCCCGTGCCATGCATCGCCTGCAACCAGTCGGTCAAGTTCGTAGACCTGATGACGGTGGCCCGGGATCTGGGCGCCGACGTGCTGGCGACGGGCCATTATGTGCAGTCACGGCTGGGCGCTGACGGACGCCGGCAGCTATTCCGGCCGGTAGATGGGGAGCGCGACCAGACCTATTTCCTGTTTGCCACCACGCAGGAGCAGCTCGACTACCTGCGCTTCCCGCTGGGCGGCATGAGCAAGGCTGCGGTGCGCGAAATGGCGCGCGAGATGGGGCTGGAAATTGCGGAAAAGCATGACAGCCAGGATATCTGCTTCGTGCCACAGGGCAAATACGCCGATATCATCCGCAAAATGCATCCCGAGGCGGTGGAAGGTGGCGAGATCGTGCATCTGGATGGCCGCGTCCTGGGCAGCCATGCCGGGATCTTCAATTACACCATTGGTCAGCGCAAGGGACTGGGCATTGCGGCGGCCGAGCCGCTCTATGTGATCAAGCTGGAGCACAAGACACGCCAGGTCATCGTCGGGCCGCGTGAGGCGCTCAAGACCCATACGGTGCGGCTGCGCGATGTGAACTGGCTGGGCGGCACGCCACTGGCTGAACTCAGCGCTGGCAATGGGGCGCCGGTCGAGGTCAAAATCCGCTCCACCACCGGGCCGCAAGCGGCGGTGATCCAGAGCCGGGATGGCGAGGTGTTCGTCACGCTGGTCAGCGGCGAATATGGCGTGTCACCGGGCCAGGCCTGCGTGTTCTATGCCGATGACAGCGCCACCTCGGAAGTCTGGGGTGGCGGGTTTATCGCCGAAGCCGTGCCGCAGGTGTTTGCCGCTGCCTAAGGCGATTACTGGGCTGGCGTCGCGCCGGGAGCGGCTTCTGCTTCAGCCTTGGCTTCGTTGGCAGCTTGTTTGAGCTGCTGATAGGAGCTGAGACCGCCCATGGCAGTGGAGATGGCGATCAGCACCAATACAGCCCCCAGGATGAGCATGATGACGCGCCCCTGGTTGAGGGCGAAAGGTTTTTGCTTGGGTTCGTCCATTGGATTGGCCTTCATAAAAAACTGCGGACGCCACCCAAAGGATAGGCGGCGCACCGGCGTCTTACCACTAAGGTGAGACCAAAGGTAAGCACGAGTGTACGCTCCGGTGATGGGACTGACTGCCGCATTGGCCAAGGAGGACGCCAGCGCCGTGACGCGGGCGCTGGTCGTGCGCGCGCAGAATGGTGATGCGGCGGCGTTCAGCACCTTGATTGCAGCCCATTATGAGCTGATCCACCGGGCGGCCTGGAAATGGAGCGGCAATGCCAGTGACGCTGAAGACGTCGCACAGGATGTCTGCGTCAAGCTGGGCCGGGCGATTGCCGGCTTTGACGGTCGTTCGGCATTTTCGAGCTGGGTGTACCGCATCACCATCAATGCGGTGCGCGACATGCAGCGCCAGTCGATGCGGCAGGCGCGCCATGTCGATGCCTATGCCGAGGTGGCGCCAGCGGACCACCCTGCCGAGCAGGAAGAGGCGGCAACCAGCGCCCAGATATGGACGGCGGTGCGGCGTCTGCCCGAGAAACAGCGCGATGCAGTGCTGCTGGTTTATGCCGAAGAACTGAGCCATGCGGCGGCGGCCGAGATCATGGGTATTGCCGAGGCCACCGTGTCGTTTCATGTGCATCAGGCGCGCAAGACCCTGAGGGAATTGCTATGAGCAATGAGTTTCCAAACGATCCCTTCGAACAATTGCGCGGCGCCCAGGCGCCAGCGCCGCATGCTGATGTGCGGCAAAAGGCGCTGGCAGCCGGCATGGCGGCCTTTGCAGCGCAGCAGAATAAATCGAGGGCACCGACCCAAGGAAGCGGCTGGGGGCAGCGTCTGACTGCCATCATCACTTCCTGGAAAGGGAAATCGATCATGGATCTGCGTATCCCCATTGGTACTGCCGCCATTGCACTGCTGGTGCTGCCGCTCGGCTATCAGCTTTATACGAGCACCTCGATGACGCCCGCCGATTTGGTGGAACAGTTGCCGGCGGCAAATATTCAGCCGCCAGCTGAACTTGCCACTTCGGAGGGGCAGGTCACGGTGCCGGAGACGGCCAGCAAAAGCGTGGCGCCCATTGTGGGCCGCGACAAGTCGATCGCGGCGCCTGAGCCAGCGCCGCTGCAGACCATGCGGGTGATGACGCCTGCGGCCACGGCCGAAAGTGATGCGCTCGCCATGCCGGCGCCGCAGCCGTCCATGGTGGCGCTACCGAGCCAACCGAGCGGCGACACCTTCGCCGGCTTTGACGAACAGCGGCTGAAGTCCGTGACAGATGAGCCGGTCTCAACCTTCTCGATCGATGTCGATACCGCGAGTTATTCCTATGTCCGGCGCATGCTGGAGGATGGCTATGTGCCCGAGCCCGACGCAGTGCGTATCGAGGAGTTGCTGAACTACTTCCCCTATGACTATCGCTCTGCCGAGAGCGCTGCGGCGCCGTTCAGGCCGAGCCTGGCGGTCTATCCGACGCCGTGGAACGCCAGGACGCAATTGCTGCAGATCGGCATCAAGGGCTATGAGCCCGCTGGCGGCGCGGACAAGGCGAGCAATCTGGTGTTTCTGATCGACAGCTCGGGGTCGATGGACGAGCCCGACAAGCTGCCGCTGCTGAAGCGCGCGTTCGCCCTGCTGGTCGATCAGCTTTCGGCCAATGATACGGTGTCCATTGTGGTGTATGCCGGTTCGGCCGGGGTGGTGCTGGAGCCGACTGTGGCGACGCAAAAGGCAAAAATTCTCGGCGCGCTGGATCAGTTGTCCGCCGGCGGCAGCACGGCGGGGGCGGCGGGCATCGCGCTGGCCTATCGACTGGCCGAGCAGAGCAGGGTCGAGGGTGGCACCAATCGGGTGATCCTGGCCACTGACGGCGATTTCAATGTCGGCATCGATGACCCCGACGCGCTGGAGGATTTCATCAAGAGCAAGCGCGATGGTGGGGTGACCCTTTCGGTGCTGGGCTTTGGCCGGGGCAATCTCGACGATGCGACGATGCAGGCGCTGGCCCAGACCGGCAATGGCAATGCCAGCTATATCTCCAGCTTCCGAGAAGCGCAGAAGGTGCTGGTCGAGGAAATCGGGGGTACGCTGGACATGATCGCCAAGGACGTCAAGATCCAGGTCGAGTTCAATCCGGCCGTAGTCAGCGAGTACCGGCTGGTGGGCTACGAGACGCGGGCGCTCAACCGCGAGGATTTCAACAATGACGCGGTGGATGCCGGCGATATCGGTGCGGGCCACACGGTAACAGCGATCTACGAAATCACGCCGGCTGGCTCGGGCGCCGGGCTGATTGATCCGCTGCGCTATGGGCAGACGACGGTGGCGCCGGAGGCCGGCGGGGAAATCGCCTTCCTCAAGATGCGCTACAAGCTGCCCGATAGCGATGTGAGCCAGTTGATCGAGCAGCCCGTGACGGCAGACGTGGTCTATGGCGACATTGCCGAAGTGGGCGTGGACCAGAAATTTGCCGCTGCGGTGGCCGCGTTCGGGCAGAAGCTGAAGGGGTCGGATTACGGCGCGGCGATGGGCTGGGATGCGATTGAGGCACTGGCCCGGTCGGGCATGGGCAGCGATGAAAGCGGCTATCGCGCCGAGTTCATCCAGTTGGTCAGGACGGCGAGCCTGTTGAAGCCCGATGTGGCCAGGTCTGCTCCCGAAAGCGAGGGAGATGAAAAGGTCCCGCAACCCTTGCTCTGACCTGGTGCTCAACGCGCCAGATCACCCTCTCCCACAAGGGGAGAGGGGAAGAAAGGGTCCTAAACCAGCGGCTTGAGACCGGCTTCGATGCTGGCCCGCCGCCCTTCCAGGAACGGTGGCAAAGCCAGGCTTTCGCCCAGGGTTTCCAGCGGCTCGTCGGCGGTAAAGCCGGGTACATCGGTGGCAATCTCGAACAGGATGCCATTGGGTTCGCGGAAATACAGCGAGGTGAAGTAGTAGCGCTCCACTTCGCCGCTCGAACGAATGCCGGCCCTGGTCACGCGGTCGATCCATTGCCGCAGACTGTCCTGGTCAGGGGTGCGGAAGGCGACGTGATGCACGCCTCCAGCTCCGGGGCGAGCCGGGCCCATGCCAGGATCAACCACGACATGCAGCTCGGCGCCGGGGCCGCCAGGTCCCATTTCAAAGACATGGGTTTCTGCCGTGTGGCTGGTGGCGGCATAAGAGCGGGTCTTGCGCATGTTCATCACCTGGGTGAGCACCGCCTCGGTCCGATCCAGCCGGGGCACAGCCAGGGAGATGGGACCCAGGCCAATGATCTGGCGTTCGGCGGGCACGGGCGACTTGGCCCAGGGCATTGCCTTGTTGGCCTCGTCGATCACCATGCGGAAGCGCTGGCCCTCGAAATCCTCGAAATCGAGCGAGAGCTGACCATTGCGTTCCTTGATCGCGCTGGTGCCGACATTGCTGGACTGCAAATGGTCTTTCCACCAGTTCAGGCTGTCGCGGCTATCGACGCGCAGGCCAGTGCGGCTGACCGTGTGATTGCCGCGCTGCTCGCGGACCGTGTCGAAATCAAAGAAAGTCAGATCGGCGCCGGGCGAGGCCACGCCATCGCCATAGAACAGGTGATAGGCAGTGGTGTCGTCCTGGTTGACGGTCTTCTTGATCAGCCGCATGCCCAGGGTCTGGGTGTAAAAGGCCAGGTTCTTGTTCGCCTCGGCGGTGACCGCCGTGAGGTGATGGATGCCTCCGAGTTCGAGCGTCATGGGTACTGTCTCCTGTTGGCCGACGCGGGGGGCGTCGTGCCTGTTGGCCTAGATGTAGTGCATCACGCCAGGATTTGGCAGCAGCGCTATCAGGACAGACTGGTGCCAATATTTGAACAGCGCGCGTATGATCGCAGAAGCAAGTCGGCAAGCCGCTTGACAGTGGCGGTCGCCAAACCTAAATAGTCGGCAATTGCACCGCGTCCCGATCGGGCGCGCGCAAGGCTTTTGGCGAAGTAGCTCAGTTGGTTAGAGCAGCGGAATCATAATCCGCGTGTCCCCAGTTCAAATCTGGGCTTCGCTACCAATTCAAGACCCTCGGAGACCGAAAGGTTTCTGAGGGTTTTTTTTATTTGGGCGTGCCGTGAGACCCGTCAACTGCGGAAAGCTGTTCTCCGCAGCCAGGTTGCTACTGTCCCGATCGGTCGCGCGTTCGAGTGGACGAGAATAAAACGTCGGCTCATGGCGGCAGCGGGCGCCGGTATTTTATGTCGTACGACAGAGTCTGATGTCTCTCGCCCCACTGCGGACGCGGGGCTATGCCGGTCTGGCAGCCAAACTTGGGGGTCGGTGCAAGGGACGAATGGACTGGCCGGTCGCCTTCAGGTGACGCGGCGGGAAATCTATAATTCTCCTGCTTGATAGAATTGAGCAAGTCGAAGGGAGGATCGCCCTAACGGCGTGGGAGAGGGTGGTGATTAATTGAGGTCATCGGCGAACAACAGAAGCCGAAGCAACCTCGAAAGGAAATTCACTATGTTTCGCAATATCAGCGTCGTCCCCGTCGCCCTCGTTCTTCTCTCGTCCGTCGCCATCGGCTCGGAAAACGCGTCCGACGATTACGACATCCACGGTCGCTCCATCCCGTCGATCACCGCCGATCTGGCTGAGTATTCTGGTATCGATGCGAACCGGGTCGAAGCCTGGGGCGACAATATCGTTGTTCATACGCAAGACCAGAACGGCGCCAATCTTACGGTCCTCGTGGACAAGAACACCCTGCGCCCCGTTGCAGACGGTTCGAGCTCCTAAGCTGTGCAGTAAGCCGACAGCCATGTCGTGACACAGCGACAGGGCCATGATTTCGGACGGCCTGAGCACCCGCAAG
>NZ_JBDUUI010000016.1:0-49387 GCF_039938915.1 Devosia alba
CAGCACTGAGCTTGCTGAACAGGGGCAAGGTGCGCACCAGACTCGGGTCAATTCCGGCCAAAATCACTGCCTCATCGTGTTGTAGACTGTGCCTATCATAACAGCGCTGCGCTCTGATACTCGTCAATCGGCCGCAGCGGACAGCCGCTTGGCCTGCCATTCACCGAAAGCCTGCTGACGTGGCTGCCAGGCGCCATCGCCACGTGGCAGGCTGATCGCGGCCATACCGAGGCGCAGCTTGCCGTGGGCGCGAGTTGGTTGCCGGTTCTGCGATAACCCGCGCCGCAGTCGACGCCACGCAACGTGCAGCCGCAGATGCTGTCGCGGTGGCAGGCACCCGGCCGTCACTTGGCAAGCCGGGCTAGGAAGACCCACCCGATTGCTGACGGGCCTTGGCAAGTCCTTTGGCCATGGCAAACACCACAGGACCATCCTGGATTGTGTGGATCTGGTACTCCATGCTGGAGAGGTGGTCGGTATTACCGGACCCTCTGGCCGCGGAAAATCAACCCTTCTGCGCATTATTGCGGGGCTCGAGCCGACAAGCTCAGGCACAGTTGTCGGCACCGTTGGCAGCAATTAGGGCGGCGCGACCATGCCGGTGTTTCAGTATCCTGTTGCGAGCCTCGACCCGCGCTGGCTCATCTGGCGCAGCCTGGTCAGCCACTGACCGCCCCCCGCCGACCCAGGCTGGCGCAGGCGGAGCACCTAAAACCGGCCCGGCAGGCGCTGGCGCAACTCGGGCTGGCCGATGTTGACCCGTGCAGCCTGCCGGCTGACTTATCGTCGGGACAGTGTCAGCGCGTTTCTGTAGGCCGTGCCCTGATTGCCAGCCCCCGCCTGCTACTTGCGGACGAGCCGGCCAGTGCTCTCGATACCCTGGCCAAGCGACAGGTCCTCGACATGCTCGTTGAAGCCGCCGCGGCAGGCACTGCCATCCTACTGATCAGCCATGACCGCAAGATGCTTGGCACACTGTGCGACCGGGTGCTCGAACTCCAGCAGGGCCAATTGCGCGCTGTTTAACCTTATAATACAGGCGTAAGAGTTGAACTTGCAGCCGTTCTGGGCAAACCTGCACTGGCTTGAAGTGGCCGATCCGCTGGCTTACAGGACGACCATGCGACTCACTCAATTTACCGATTACGCCCTGCGCCTGCTGATCTATGCGGCAATGCATGCCGATCGGCTGGTGACGATTGAAGAAACCGCCGCCGCCTACGGGATTTCGCGCAGCCATCTGATGAAGGTAGCCAACCTGCTGGCGCGCGAAGGCTTCCTCAAGGCGGTGCGCGGCCGCTCAGGGGGACTGACGCTGGGCAAGCCGGCGCAGGAGATCGTGTTGGGGCATGTGGTACGGGCAACCGAGCCCGACTTCGCCATGCTGGAGTGCTTTGGTCGGGAAGAGCAAACTTGCTGCCTCTCACCGGAATGTCATCTGCGCGGCATTCTGGGTGGCGCGCTGCACGCCTTCATGACGGAGATGGATCGGCATACCCTTCAGGATTTGGCCAGCAATCCCGTCCACTTCGGAGTTCAGCGCCCAGCCGACTGAAGATGGTGAGTGCGACATTTTCGCTTGACGCTAAAACATGACTATTAAATACATGTATTTGCTGTATAGCTGATCACACCCATGTGATCTGTGCTCCGGATGTCCGTCACAGACCGGATGTAACAGCATCGTACCATTATTGATCAAAGGCCTTCCATGACCGATTTCGCGCCAGCGAAACGGGCGAGCCTGCATGCGCGCACTGCTACCCGTACCAGCGTCCTCACTGCCATTCTCATTATCCTGCCACTATTGCTCGCCGTGCTGGCTCTGTGCCTAGGACGCTATATCGTCAGTCCCGGCAATACCCTGTCCATCCTGTTCAGCCACGTGTTGCCGATCGAGCCCAATTGGGAGGCGGTGGAAGAGACCGTCGTGCTCAACATTCGCCTGCCGAGGGTGCTGATGGCGCTTTTTATCGGCGCGGGCCTCGCTGTGTCAGGCGCCGCCTTTCAGGGCCTGTTCGGCAATCCATTGGTCAGCCCGCATATTCTAGGAGTATCCTCGGGCGCGGGCTTTGGGGCGGCCCTCACCATCCTGATCTTCCGCCATATGGCATTTGTGCCCGCCGGGGCGCTGGTCTTCGGCATTGTGGCCATGGTGTTGGCGCTGTGGATTTCGCGGCGCGGCGGCAGTTCGTCGCTCTTTATGCTGATCCTGGCCGGCGTTATTACCGCCGCCATGTTCGAGGCGCTGCTGGCGCTGCTCAAATATGTCGCCGACCCCACCGATACTCTACCCACCATTGTCTATTGGCTGATGGGCAGCCTCACCTCCGCATCCTATGAGATGCTGGCCTGGGGCGTGCCCCTGATCGGCATCGGTATTGCCGTATTGTGGGCAGTGCGCTGGCGGCTCAATGTCATGTCGCTGTCGGAGATTGAGGCCCGTTCGCTCGGCACCGATGTGAAGAAAATCCGCTGGGTCGTCATTATCGCTGCCACTCTCGTCACCGCGACCACCGTGTCGCTGGCTGGCATTATTGGCTGGGTAGGCTTGGTCATTCCCCATGTCGCGCGCATGCTGGTGGGCTCTAACCACTCAGCCTTGATCCCCGCATCGATTTCGATGGGCGCCATCTACTTGCTGGTCATCGATACGGTCGCACGCACTGCCACCAGCGCCGAAATCCCGCTGTCTATCCTGACGGCGCTGGTGGGCGCACCGTTCTTTGCCTACCTGCTGAAGCGCAGCAAGGGAGGCTGGTCATGAGCCTCACCATCCGCAATGCCAGCTATGGCTACAGGCCAGGACAGCCGCTGTTTTCGGGTCTCGATTTCGCCCTCTCTCCCGGTGACATCATGGCGGTGCTCGGTCCCAATGGCTCGGGCAAGACGACGCTGCTCAACACCATTACGGGCATGATGGCCTGGCAGCAGGGCGAAACCCGTATCAATGACAAGCCGCTGGCCGCCTATGGCGAACGGGCCTTGTGGCGCCATATCGGCTATGTGCCGCAGGCGCGCGCCAATGCCTTTGCCTATTCGGTTCTGGACATGGTGCTGCTCGGTCGCGCGGCGCATCTGGGCACCTTTTCCCGACCCGGCGCCAAGGATCGCGCCCTGGCCCGCCGGGTGCTGGAGCGCCTCGAAATCGGCCATCTGGAGACGGCCTATTGCAACGCCATCAGCGGGGGTGAACTGCAGTTGGTGTTCATCGCCCGTGCGCTGATCGGCGAACCATCGATCCTGTTTCTCGATGAGCCAGAATCGCATCTCGATTTCAAAAAGCAGCTGATCATCCTCGATATCATCGAGCGTCTCGCCCGCGAGGATCGCCTGACCTGCGTGATGAATACGCATTTTCCCAACCACGCACTACGCATTGCCGATTCCGTGCTGATGCTGGGCGGCGATGGCACCCATCGCTTCGGCCCCACGAACACAGTGCTGACTGAAGACTCTATCCGCGCGTGCTTCGGCGTTAATGCGCGCATCGACACCATTGTCGCCGAAGGTCGCGCCATGCGTGCCATCTATCCAGTGTCGCTCGACCGGCCCCCTGCCCCTTCTCAACCGGAGAGCTGAACCATGTTCAAGCCATCGCTGTTCACCGCCCTGCTCATCAGCACCGCCCTCGCGACCGCGCCAACCCTGGCGCAGGACACTCACAAGGTCACCGACCGCATGGGTCGCGAAGTCAAGTTGCCGATCAAGGTCGATCGCATCGTGACCGAGTTCCTGCCTTTCCCCTCTGCATGGTTCATCTCCACTGGTTCGGCCGACGCCATCGCCGGCATGCATCCGGACTCCATGCGCATGGCCGAACGGGCTTTGCTGGGCCGCATAGCCCCGGCATTGCACAACGCTGAAACTGGCTTCACGCAGGGCAATTCCGTCAATGTCGAAGAACTGCTGCGGCTGGCGCCTGATGTGTTCGTTTCTTATGAAACCATGCCCGCCATTGCCGATGTCGCGCGCACCGGGATTCCGGTTCTGGCGATGGATGTGCTGTCCAATTCCGGCGGCAATGTCATTCAGACCTACAGTGGCTGGATGCAATTGCTCGGTCAGGTGGCCGGGCAGGAGGCGCGCACCCAGGAGATCATCGCCTATGGCCAGGGGACGCTCGATGATACGCGCTCCCGCCTGGCCAGCCTGAGCGATGCCCAGAAGCCTGGCGCCCTGTTCTTCGCACGGCTTGAAGAAAAATCGCTCAAGGTCAACGGCGCCGGTCATTTCGGGAATTTCTGGCTCACCGAGTCAGGTGCCGTCAATCTGGCGCCGCCTGAGTTCACACCGCTAGCCGACATCGACATGGAACAGATCTACAAGCTCGATCCGGAGGTTATGTTCATCTCCAATTTCTCCGCTACCCAGCCGGAAGATCTCTACGAGAACCGCATTCCGGGGCAGGACTGGAGCCACGTCAGGGCGGTGCAGAACCAGCGTGTCTACAAGATTCCGGAGGGCATTTTCCAGTGGTATCCGCCCAGCGCCGACGCGCCGCTAATGCTCAAATGGATGGCCCAGAAAAACCAGCCTGAGCTGTTTTCGCACTTTCGCATCGAGGACGAAATCAAGACCTACTACGGCCACTTCTATGGCTACGACCTTAGTGACACCGACGTTCAGCTCATTCTCAACCCACAATTCTAAGAACCTCCAATGACCCATACCGCCATGTTGCGCATGCTTTGCCTCGCCGCCCTTTTCGTCCCCGTCACCGCTGCCCAGGCGCAGGATACCCATATTATCACCGATGGCATGGACCGGGAGATCGAGCTACCGATCAATACTGAACGCATCGTCGCCGGATTCTTCCCATTCCCCTCGGCGTTCTTCATCGCCACCGGCTCGCTGGATCACCTGGTGGCCATCAGTTCGGACTCCCATCACGCCGCTGAGCGCTCAGTGTTTGGCAAGATCGCGCCGGGAGTGCTTGAGCTGCCCACCAATCACATCGAGGGCGGCGTGCTCAACGCTGAGGAATTGCTCAAGTTCAATCCCGACGTCTACGTGACACATGAGGGCAACGCTTCCATAGAGGTTGCGGAACGGACGGGCGTGCCGACGCTGGTGCTCGACGTGCTCTCCAAAGGCAAGGGCAACACCATCCAGACCTTTGCCAACTGGATGGACATCATCGGCGCCGTAACCGGCGAGACCACCCGGACTGGCGAGTTGATCGACTATGCCAACCAGACGCTGGCAAATACCCGCGCCATCATGGGCGGGCTGGACGCGGCGGATCGACCCGGCGCCCTGTTCTTTGCGCGGCTACATGAAGGCGAGCTCAAGATCAACGGGCCCGGCCACTTCGGGGATTTCTGGGTCACCGAGGCGGGTGGGACCAATCTGGCTGGCGAACGTTTCCCGTCCTTCTCCGATATCAGCATGGAACAGGTTTATGCGCTTGATCCGGAGGTGATCTTCATCACCAACCTCTCTCCCACCCTGCCTGAGGACCTCTATGAGAACCGCATACCTGGGCAGGACTGGAGCCATGTCAGCGCCGTCAAGAACCATCGCGTATACAAGATCCCAGAAGGTGTGTTCCAGTGGTATGTGCCCAATGGGGACGTGCCGATGATGCTGAAGTGGTCAGCGCAGAAAATGCATCCTGAACTGTATGCCGATTACAATTTTGCCGCCGACCTCAAGGCCTACTATCTGCGCTTCTACGACTATGCTCTGACAGATGCAGACGTCGAGTCCATCCTCAACCCCACATTCTGATGCCCCGGCCATCGGTGTCATCCGGTGGCCAAATTTCATTGCCGAGGACGATCATGACTTTTCCTGCTTTCTTTGACGAAGCGCCCGCGGTGCGGTTGCGTGAACCCCTCGCGGCCTTTCTCGGGGCGACCAGTGATGGCACCATCGAGTATCGCTATGCCGATGCCGTGCGGCTGGCGGGACATTCCTGCCCTGCCGTGGCCAGCGCCTGGCTGATGGTCGCCAACGGACTGAGCTACCTCTACGACGACGAGTTGCCCGAGCGCGGCAACATTGAAGTGGCCATGCGCGATGCGCGCGACTATGCCACCACCGGCGTGCTGGCCTCAATCGCGACGCTGCTCACCGGTGCCGCCGCCGAAACCGGCTTTCAGGGCATCGGTCCGACGCACCGCTTTGCCCGGATGAGCCAGCTCTCCTTTAATGCCGAGATCGATGGCAGGCTGGCTTTGCGGCGGCGTGACACCGGCAAGGGCGTGGTGGTCGACATCAATACCGATTGCGTCCCACACGATCCGGCCATGGCGAACCTGATGCCCAAAGCCGTCGCTGGTACGGCCACACCGGACGAGCAGGCCCACTTCGCCCGGCTGTGGCAGGAGCGCGTCCAGCGCATGTTGATCGAGCATCATGACGATCCCAAGCTGGTCCATCTCTATGACTGGGCCCAGTGACGTGGCGGCCGAGCGTCACTGGCCCGCAGGGATCACGCCATACAAGCGCACGCCCGATTTCACCGAAACCACCATCCCCGCGGGCCTGCTCAAAGCGCATTCAACCAAGACCGAGGTCTGGGCCCAAATCCATGTGCAGCAGGGGCAGTTGCGCTTTCGCGATCTCGAAACCGGAACGGAAAGCGTGCTGCCAGTCGGCGTGCACCAGGTGATTTTTCCGCAGGCTTTGCATGAAGTCGAGCCGGCGGGAGCGGTGCGGTTTTACGTCGAGTTTCACCGCGCCTAGTCCGTCGACGGGCTCACCAGCGCCGGAGCCTTGAAATAGGGCAGGAAGGCGTGGAGCCAGACGCCAAAGGCTGCAGCCCATAACAAGGCGGCCAGTGCGTAGTGCAGGCCGAGAAGGCGCTCGCCTATGCCAAGTTCAGGCAGCGTGCGCACCAGGGCTGCCAGCAGCATCAGCGCCAGTGCCCAATGCCCCTGACGCGGTAGAACCAGGTCGCGGCCGGTGTGGCGCAGCCCGGCAATGATGAAGACCGAGATCACCGCCAATCCCAGCGAACCCATAGAGAGCAGGTGCAGGCCGGTATGGGCGGCGACGGGTGCGCCAAGACCGGCCAGGCCGACCACCAGAAAACCCAGCCCGGCCATCAGATTGGCGCCGGCCAGCCCCAACACTTCGGCCTTGAGCACAGCGCGGCCGATAAACCACTCGGCCAGCCGATCAAAGAACGCGGCACCGGCCGCCAGAGCCAGAAAGGCCGGCGCCAGTGAGTCGGGCAGCAATAGCAGGGCGACGACATAAAGCGCGACGAGGCCGGCCGCTAAATTCTGTCGCCCCGGATGGGGGCGGTAGGGGGTCGTCTCGCCGCTCGGATCGAGCGCCAGATTGATCACCACGACATTGATCCGAGCCACCGAGAGCGAAAGGAACACCAGGAAAACCGCAAGCGCGGCCTCGAGCAGGCGCCCTGAAAGTTGGTGGGCGCCGGTTAGCCAGGCCAGCCGAATGGCGATCTCCAGGCCGGCAAACAGGCCGCACCAGACCGGAAAGGACAAGTGCTTGGTGCTGCGCCGGTCAAGCAAGGGCTTGCTGATGAACCACGTCAGCAATAGCAGGAAGAAAGCATCCGTCACTCCGGTCAGCCCCGCCAGCAGATCAGCGCCAAAGAGTCCCGCGATACGCCCGGGCAGCCACAGGCCGAGCAACCACAACAGATCGCGGTCGCGCCGGCGCGGCGTATCGGTCCATTCCGGCAGGGTCGTGGTCAAAAACCCCGCCAACGCCATGCCATAGGTGCCAAATATCATCTCATGGGCATGCCACTGGCTCACCGGGATGGCATGCGCCAGCGGCAGGTCGAGCCCGTAAAGCATGGTCCATAGCAGCGGCCACAGCGCGCCATGAATAGCGGCGGCAGGAAACAGCAGGCGAAAGCCCTCGTCGAGCATGATCGGTGGCAGTAGCGTTCTCCGGGTCACGATTGCCGCCTCGGATCGAACAATTCGGCAAATTCAGGCTCGCGCGACCAGGAATCCACCATATCGAAGATCTCACGATCGCTGCGCCGGCCGCGTTGCCCGGCCACCTGACGGCTGTCAAGCACGCGGCCGTCCTCGCCTGACAGCAGGATCAGCCGGTCCGCGACCCGCACGGCCTCGCTCAAATCGTGGGTGACGAAAATGGCCGAAAAGCTGCGCGTTTCAGCTGCGGCGATCACCAGATCCTGCAGCGCCCGCTTTAGCCCGACATCGACGGCGGTGAAAGGCTCGTCAAACAATACCACATCCGGATCGACAGCCAGCGCCCGGGCCACGGCGGCGCGCTGGCGCATGCCGCCAGACAGTTCGGCGGGATACTTGTCGAAATCTTCCGGCAACAGCCCGACATCGCGGGCCCGGGCCGCGGCCTGCGCGTCCCGCAACGACCGGCTCATGCCCGATGCTGCCAGCCCATAACCGATATTGGCCAAGGTGGTTTGCCAGGGCAGCAGGCGCGGCTCCTGAAACACCACGGCGTGGCGACGATAGGCACGCTCCACACGACCGCGCAGCGGCTCGATCAACCCGGCGGCGATCTGCAGGATTGTGGTCTTGCCGCAGCCCGAGGGGCCCAGCAGAGCCACGACTTCTCCCTCCCCCAGCGTCAGTTGGAAACCCTCGAACACGCTGCGCCCGAGAAACGAGTGGCCCACGCCATGCAGTGCCAGCTTCATCGTTTGACACCCCAGGGCAAGCTGGCGCTGCGCCAACGCTCCACGGCCTCGCGGATGGGATGCAGGATGCCGAAATCGGAAATCAGCGCAAAAATGACGGTAACGACGATCCACGCCGTTACGGCGGGAATGTCAAATAGGGCGCGCGCCGTGGCCAGTTCCCCGCCGACGCCGCCGGTATTGGACAGCAGCTCCGCCATCACCGTCACCTTCCAGGCCGATCCGATGGTCGTGGTCCAGGCCGCAAACATGTAAGAGAGCAGGTGCGGCAGCGTGACGGTGCGAAAGCGCGTGACCGCAGAGACGCCAAAGGTCCGCGCCATGGCGTCGAGCGAGCGATCCCTGGTGGCGACGCCCTCCAGCGCGCCCGCAAAGGAGATCGGCACGCCGGCCAGCACCACGGTCATCACCGCCGAGCCATTGCCCGAACCAAACCAGATCAGCGCCAGCACGATCCAGGCGATGGGCGGGACGCCCAGAATCACTGTGACGATGGGCTTGAGGATACGCATGGTGGCAAAGGAGTAGCCGGCCGCTGCCCCCGCAATCGTCCCGATCCCGGCCGCCAGCGCGAAGCCGGTCAGGGCGCGCTCGGCAGTCACCCCCGCTATGGCCGGAAATCCCGGCGACAGCAGGATCTGCTGCACCTTGGCAAAGGTTTCGCCCGGCGCCGGCAGGATGAACGAGCCATAGAGCTCATGGCCGAGCTGCCAGGCTGCAACGAGGCAGAACAGCCCCGCCAGCCCGGCCCAGCCCGACCAGATATAGCGCCCCAGCCAAGCGCCGGCCCGTCCCAGCAGATTCAGCCCGCCCGCCGCCATGGGCATCGGACGCGGTGCATCGGTCCAAGGCCTCGCCGGCGCCGTGCTGTCAGAGAGCATAGAAAGCATCGTCGGGCAGCTTGCCGCCCAGGATTGCCGGATTAACCGCCGCCAGCACCTCGAAGAATTCGACCAGATCGGGCTTGATCAGGCTGGCCCGCCCGGCGGTGAGATTGCTGAAGGGCAGCGCCCGGGCAATCACTGCAGCTGGCAGGCCGAAGGTTTCGGTCACCAGCGAGGCGGCGCCTTCCGGATCAGCCAGCACGGTGTCAACGGCCTTTTCCATGGCTGCCTGCAACACCTCGATACCATCGGGACCGAGACGCTCAACCAGAGCGTCAGTCAATGCCAGTCCGGCCTGCGGAATCACCGCCTTGCCGGTTACTGCCGTCCACGCCTGCGAGATATCGATGACCCGATGCAGTGGCTTGCCGGCTTCGGCAGAACGCGCCAGGGCGGCCGTTGCGGCCGGCTCGGTGGTCAGCACCGCGTCAAGCCGCTCCGCCAGCAGCATCTGCACCGCCTCGGCCGGTGTGGCGGTATATTCCAGCGTCAGATCAGTGCCCGCTATTAGCCCCGCCTTCTCCAGCAGGCGCGCCAGCACGTAGTCGGGCATGTCGTTCTTGAACGGTACCCCGACCCTCCTACCCTTCAGGCCGGCGATGTCGGCAATGGATCCGCCACTGGCCAACACATAGAGCAGCCCATTAGTATTGATGTTGAGCAGCCGCACGCCCAAGCCGCGGTTGTAGAAATTGGCGGCGACATAACTCGGGACCACGCTGGCGGGCATGGAGCCGGAGCTAAGGCCGGCACGCAACTCGTCGGGCGTCTTCCACGCCTGGAACGTCGCGCCGGGGGCAACGCCATCGAGATCGCCACTGGCTATAGCCTGGGCGACGACAATTGAGGGCGTAGCTCCCGGCCCCCAGAACACGAGCGGCTCCTGGGCGCGCAGCAAAGCCGGCGCGAACAGCGCCGAGCCTGTGGCAATGGCGGTTCCGGTAAGGAAGGTACGACGGTTCAACATTTGGATCTCCAGGGCAGGCGTTGTGAAAGGGACGGGTCGACGTATTGCTCTAGTCAGCCGCTATGACGCCGGCGCGCAGCGGCACGATACCAGCGCTGTCCTCGCCGCGGTGGAAGGCGAGACCAAGCCGGAAACTCTGGGCGATGCGTTCCGACCGGTCGATAAACAGCGCCGCCGTGGGAGGCAGGCACAACTCCTCCACCGTCTGCCGGAACAGCGCCAGCCAACGCACAAAGTGCGGATCGCTCAGTTCGGAGTTCGCCATATGTTTGGGCATTGGCCGACCGTCATAGCGGCCCGAGCCGAGCAGCAGCGAAGACCAAAAGTCATACATCTTGCCCAGATGAATTGGCCAACTCGCGGCCGCGATATGGGTGTCGAACACTGGTCCAATCAGTGGATCGACCCGGACCTTGGCATAGAACGCATCGACAATCCGCGCGATGCCGGCTTCATCCAGACCCGGCGGCGCAATCTTGCCCGGCACCGCAGGATGTATAGGCTTGCTGAGATCAGCAGCGGAGACAGCAACCATCGGCTCGCCGGGCGGTATTTGCTGGGGCTGTCCGGTCGGGGTTTCCGAAAAGAACTCGACGTAAAAGCGCACTGAGCCAAGGGGCTCGAGCTCGTGCGCCTGGCGCGGACAGACGATGCCAAACCGCTCGGGAACGAGCAATTTTTCGCTGCCATCTTCGATGAAGCGCAGCGTCAACTGCCCTTCGATGACGGAAATCTTGCCCCAAACGCCGCTGTTGGTCTCATGCATGCTCCGCCATGCCGTGGGGATTGAGTGCGCATCAAAGATCTGCGTCCGCTGGTAGGGCCGCAACGCGGTGGGGAGGGAGGGAGCCATCGGGCATTCCTTGCAAAGACCGGAGCACCCTAAACGCCAATAGTTGATATTGTAAGTCATGTTTACTTGCGGCAGGGTGTCGCAAGTCGATGCGGTAACCGCACAATTGGTACCGGCTACACAACGAGGATATCCCTGTTGCTCTAGCCACCCTCGCGCCGGTACTACTCGTCCATCTGTCGATGAATGCTGCCATTGTCTTGCTCATAGGCCTCGAGCGTCACCGTCAGCCAGCCTGGACAGACGCATGGGCCGACATCCCCTGCCCGCAGGGCCGCCAGCCATTCGCCACGCGAACAGCGACAATTCGCATCGGCATGCTCGAGGGACCAATTTCCAGCAATTTGGTGTATCGCCGGATTTTGCGCTGATGCCGGCCCCGACTTGCTTCCGCGGCGAAACAGTCCTGTCAAGAACCCTTGCGGGAGTGTCATCGCCGGCACCCCACTGGCGCAAGAAACGGATGGCAGTTCCCCACTAGGCCGTCTGAATGCCCCTGGCATGCCTCATTGCGCTGAAGTGACATCACGTCCTCTTTTCAAGGCACGCAATCCTGATCGTCGCGAGCCAACAAGAGTGTCATTGCATATCCATTTAATATGTCAATGATTGTCATCTTTCCAGCGACCAAAAGCACACCTTCTCATGGTCGACCAGCCCAGGTGTGACCTTGCGTGGCAACAGGAGGGCTGGCAGGATTGGGCACTGCGCTGCTTGTTTTCCTCGCGCCGGGACTGCGCTTGGGCTGATGCGACGCGGTTTCAGCACGGGTAGACCACCCCTTCGAGCAGTTTGCGTGCAGCGCGGATGGTGGCGGCCGCCTTGACGCCGCCGTCTTCGGTCATTTCAAGAAGCACCTCCATGGTCACGGTGGATGCTCGATCTGAAAGCGGCCATCCGCCGGAATGACCGACAAGGGTTGGGCGCAGTCCACCCTTGTGCTTGGCCGGAACAAGCTGAGTGTTTTCGGGTCCGTGCATGTCCAGGAGAAGCCGCAAAACGTGGTACTCCCATGGTGGCCATCGACGGGTCACGCTTGCGCGCGGTGAACACGCACGAGAAGAACTATACCAAGGGCAAGCTGGGGCGACGCAAGGTCCATGTTGAGGAGAGCATCGCGCGCTATCTTGCCGCGCTTGAAGAAGAGACCGGCCCGGCTACGCCCCGGATCGAGCACCTGACCGAGAGACTGGCGTCGCTGCGCGGGCGTCTCGGGGAACTTGAGGAGATTGCCTATGGGTCAATGCCGCAACTGCCGCGTCCTGACTTCAAAAGTCCCCGGAGGCGCATTGAAGGCAGGTCAGGCCGGCCTCGCGCCAGAAGGCGACGACCGAGGAGCGATCGTCCACAACCAGCCAGGGTTCATATCCGTCTCTGCGGATACGCTGCAGCGCCATGGCTTTGGCATCAGGATCAGCCAGCGTGTCTTCGTCGCCTTGGCGCAGGTAAACCGCGTCAAACGGGATTTGAGCCTGATGCAACCACTCTTCCGTACGCTGCTGCCAGCCAACCGGCCGGCCCGAACAGATGACGATCCGCTCGCCCTGAGCCTTGAGGTGCCGCAGCAGCCGGACGATGGGGACGATCGGCAGGGCATCGGCCATGGCGTCGTGAAAGGCGTCCCAGTGTTTTTCAACGCCATGGACCAGATGACCGAGCCGATCAGCATCGAACGTGGCCAGCGTTCCGTCCACGTCGAAAATCACGCAATTCATGAAAATGTTCCTTCCGCAACGAGCGGATGTTCATGCCACTGGCCAGTGGCGTGAGTGTAGAGCAGTGGGGTGGTATTGGGCGCCGACGGACCCGTTGCGTCATACCCCGTAAGGGCACGGGCGGCCCGGATAACGCCGGAATGGGCCACGATGACGGGCAGATTCCCGCCTGCCAGGGTCATGCCTTGGCCAATCGCCGCTGCCATGCGCGTCAGGGTCGCCTGCCAGGCCTCGCCACCTTCAGGCGTAGAGGTCCGTAGCGGCAGGTCTGCAATGGGCCGGCCCTCGTAGATGCCCCAGTCGCGCTCGCGGAGATCGTCCACGACATAGGCGCTCAACGAAGGGAAGGCGAGCAATGCGGTGGCCCGGGCGCGAGCCTGTGGGCTCGTGAACAGCATGATTGGCTGGCCGAAGGACTTGCCCGCCAGCGCTCTTGCGGCCCGGCGCCCACATTCGGTCAGTTGCGCTTCCGTGCGGCCCGCAATGATCCCGTCGCGATTGGCGTCCGTTTCCCCGTGGCGAATAAGCGCAAAGGCGCGCTGGGGCAGGATCACAGCAGGGTTCTCCCGGCGAGCATCGCTGGGAAACCGGCCTGTTCGCCGTAGGCTGCCGGCTCGCGGCAGAAAAGTGGCGCAAAACACTTCGCGCCGAGCCGCGCCAGCATCAGTTTCTGGTCTCTCAGCGGGGGGTGTACGTTCCAGCGCGTGAAGAGGCCGCCTAGAGCAGCCACGTCACGGGCGTGAGCGGTCATATGCCCAGTAAAGAGCACGACGCCGCTTTGCCCAAGAGCGCCGCTGTCGCGCCAAGCCTGGACGGTCTTCCAGGCCATGCCGTCGTCGGCATTGGGCGTGTCACAGATCAGGAAGCGCGCCGATGGGTCGAACGGCTCTTCCAGAAGCGGAACGATCTTGTGCGCGCTTGGCGAAACGCCACCGGATTGCAGTCCGTCCAGCAGTGCAGCGCGGCAGGTGTCGTCCAGGGAAACCGTACCCCGGCTCATCAGGTGCAGCGCCAGTTCACCGGCCCGACCGGAGGGCGGCACTGGAAACAGCACCTGCACGGCCGGATCGAGCCGGTCAAGTGAGGCATCGAGCGCCGCCTTGCGCGCCGATTGCGGCACCGGGTCCAGGTGATAGGACGCGTCGATCAGGGCCGTTCCTGCCGGTGGAGGCATGTCGAAGGCGAACCACTCGGATTCTTCGGACCAGTCGCCCGAATAGAACAATGCTTCACTGCCCAGGGCGAAATGCAGCCACACGCCGCCAAGAGCATGTCCGTTGCGTCCCGTGGTTACGACGACACCATCGATTGTCACCTGTCCCCGCTCCGGGAGGAGGTGCAGATCTGCTCCGTTTGGAAGGACCCGCGCGGTTTGTGCCGTGGTGTGGATCGGAAGCCGGCCTGCAATCACGTGTTCTGCGCCGCCGATATGGTCGATGTGGTCATGGGTGATGAACACGGCATCTGCACCATCGAGCCATTCGACCTTGAAGGGCGATGTCGGCTCGGGGCCGAAGCCCACATCCAGCAGCCAGAGTTGGCGACCGGTCCATAGCCGAATGCAGGCGGGCCCCTTCTCGCCAAGACCGGACAGGACTTCAATCCAGGGTGCGGTGCCGCGTGTTTCCGTGGCCGGGCTCGGCGCCGGTTTATCAAGCATACTCGTCACCCTTGGCCGCCGCCAGGCCGGCGGGGTCGCAGAATGCCCAGGGGCTGTGCAAGGAAAGCCGTAGTTCTTCGCCGATACTGGCTCGCATGGGCGTATGGGCGATCAACGTCGCCCCCTGAGCTTGAAGGGATAGCCGGAAGCGACCGCCCTGGTAAGTGCAGGTGGAGACCCGCGCGGTGATCGGACCATCCGCATCGAGCCGCACCTGTTCGGGGCGAATGCAGATATGGGTGGGGGTCATGCCGTGACCGCGCGCTTCGATCTCCTGACCAAGCGCCTGAACGACCACCGTCCCGGCCGCCGGCGTCCCGGCGCGGTCCACTTTCACCACCGCACCGTCGCCAACGAAGCTGGCGACGAAGCAGTCCTGTGGCTGGTCGTAAAGGGCTTCGGGCGCCGCAAACTGCCGAATGCGGCCCTTTTCCATGACCGCCACGCGGTCGGCCAGGGCAAGTGCCTCGGTCTGGTCGTGAGTGACATAGACCATGGTGGCGCCGGTGCGCCGGTGGAAGGCCGCGAAGGCCTCCTGCATGGCGCCACGCAGGGCAAGATCAAGATTGGCCAGCGGCTCGTCCAGCAACACGGCCTGCGGATCGGCAACCAGGCACCGAGCCAGTGCAACCCGCTGCCTCTGCCCGCCCGAAAGCTGGGCAGGGGCTCGATCGGCGAAGGTGGAGAGCCCTGTCAGTTCCAGCGCTTCGGCAACCCGGCGCTTGCGCTCGTCTGCGGCAAGGCCCCGCACCTCGAGTGGATAGGCAATGTTGCCCGCCACGCTTTTGTGCGGCCAGAGGGCGTAGGACTGAAAGACGATCCCGATATTGCGCTCTTCGGGCGGCACCAACGTGTTCCGGTCCGCGAGCACCCGCCCGCCAAGGGTCACACGGCCCCTGTCCGGGGATTCGAAGCCGGCAGTCAGACGCAACAAGGTCGTCTTGCCGCATCCAGACGGACCGAGCAGTGCCACAAACTCGCCTCTGGCGATTTCTGCGTCGATGCCGTCCAGGGCCGGAGTGCCGTCGTAGAGCTTGGAAACACTTGAGAAGGTCAACCCTGCCACGGCACGGTTCCTTTCGGTAAGCGGGAGGCAGAGAGCTGGACGATGGCCATCAGGGCGATCACCACCGCGACGATGGACGTAGCGAGGGCCGAAGCCATCACCGTGTCGCCGCTGTCCTCAAGGTTGAAGATGACCACGCCCAGGGTTTCCGTGCCGCCGGTCCAGAGTAGCGCCGAGACGGTCAGCTCGTTCACGGCGGTCAGGAAGACCAGGATGGCGCCTGCTGCCGCTGCCGGTGCCGAGAGAGGCAACACGATGTCGAAGAGACGGCGGCCCAATCGCGCGCCGGAGCTGGCGGCAGCCTCCTCCATCGCCGGATCGAGTTGGCCAATCGCTGCCTGGACCGGTCGAAGCATGACGACCAGGAAGCGGGAAAGGTAAGCGAGCAGGATGATGGTCAGCGTGCCATAAAGGGTGATGCCGAACGGCAGGCGCATGAAGGCGAGGATGCAGGAGATCGCCAGCACCACGCCGGGCAATGCATAGGGCAGGTCCACCAGCGCATCGATAGCGCGGGTCAGCCTTGTGGGGCGGCGGTTCATGAGCCAGGCCAGGGGAACGCTGACCGCCATCAGGATCACTGCGGCGGAGGTGGCGAGCAGCAGCGAATTGGCGTAGGCGCGGCGCGTGACGGGCTGGTTAAACAGCACTTCGACCCAAGCCTTCAAGGTTGCGGTGTCTGGAGTCAGCGGTACACCGTAAGCAGGAATCAGCGACGTCGATACAAGGGCCAGCAGCGGCACCACCAGGGTCAGGAAAATGAAACTCCAGAGGATGATCTCGACCAGTGGCCGTTTGCGTCCGAGCGAGAGAACCAGCGGCTGGGACGCCAGCCCGACTAGGCCATAGGCGCGACGTCTCAGGAACAGACGACCGGCAAGGACACCCGCAATGGCGACCACCCCGATCAAGAGCGCCAGCACGGCGACTTCCGCCAGCACGGATTGTCCCATGCCGACCAAGCGCTGATAGATCAATGTAGGCAATGTGGAATAGCGGGCTGGAATGCCGAGCATGGCCGGAATGCCAAAATTGCCCAGAGCGGTGACAAAGGTCATGGCCGCGCCCGCGGCAAGGCTCGGGAGACTGAGCGGCAGCACGATCTGCGCCCAGACACGCCAGCTTCGTGCGCCGGAAATGCGCGCGGCTTCCACCAGATCTCCGGGGATCATCCGCAGGCCGGCGCGCAGGATGAGGAAGATGATCGAGGCATGCTGGATGCCTAGAAGCAGCGAGATGCCCCAGGCTGAGTGAAGGGGCTGAGGGCTGCCCAGTGGCGGGGCAATTCCCAAGGTCTTGAGCAGCACCGAGGAGGGGCCGGTGGCCTGCATCCAGGCCAGCGCGGTGATCTGCGGCGGGATCATCATCGGGATCATGAGGCAGAAGACGAGCGCCGCCTTGGCGCGGATGTCGGTGAGCGCCACCATGAAAGCAAAGGCCGATGCGATGATGATCGACAACAGCGTGCCGGCACCAGCCGTAATCAGCGAGTGCTGCAACGCGGTCAGCGTGCTGGGGCGCCCAAGGACCTCGGTGGCATGGACAAGCGTCAGCTCGCTGCCGATGCCAAAACCCTCGCCCAGTAGGCGCAGCATAGGGCCCAGGGCGATCAGTGCGACCGGCAGCAGCAATAGGGAGATCAGCCGGTCCGGAGACCGGCTGATCTTATTTGCGGACGCGGCGATCATTGCACGCCAAAGATTTCCGAGAAGCGGGCCTTGTTCGCTTCGGTATCGGCGAGCGCCTTGGCGGCGTCGAATGCCATCAGCTTGAGGCTGTCGCGGGCGGGGAAGCCTTCGGGGCTTTCCATGCCGTTGCGGGCGGGGATGTAACCCATGTCGACGACCAACTGCTGGCCCTCTTCGGAGAGGACGAAGTCGACGAATTTCTGGGCCGCTTCCTTATTGGCGGCGCCTTCCATGATCGCCACCGGCTCGGTTACATAGGTGAGGCCTTCGGAGGGGAAGACGAAGTCGACGGGCGAACCTTCGGCCTTGGCCCGCAGGGCCATGTAGTCAACCAGAACGCCATAGGGCTTCTCACCCGCGGCAACGGCTGTGAACACGCCGCCATTACCACCCTGGGCGACGGTCTCGTTGGCGGCCAGTGCCTCGTAGTGCTCCCAGCCCAGCGCCGGATTATTGGTGAGGGCGGCGAGATGGATAAGGGCGGCGCCAGAATAGAGCGGCGAGGGCGAAGCGATCAAACCCTTGTGTTCGGGCTTTTCGAGATCACCCCAGGAGGTCGGCACATCGGATGCTCCAGTGTTGTAGACGATGCCGGTGGTGATCAGCTTGGTGGAGTAGTAGTAGCCATCGGCGCTGTAGAGAGCCGGGTCATAGCTCTCGGCCTCGGGTGAAACATATGAGGCGAGCTTGCCTTCCTGCGCCATGCCCTCGAGCGTCACCGTGTCGGCAATCAGCAGCACGTCCGGCTGGGCGACGCCGGCGTCCATTTCGGCTGCCATGCGGGTCATCAACTGGGTGGTGCCATCGCGCACCCACTCCACGGTGATATTTGGGTTTTCCGCCCGGAACGCATCAACCGTCTTCTGGGCATCTTCGTTGGGCTGCGAAGTGTAGAGCCTAAGCGTTTCGGCCGAAGCAACGGCTGGCAACGAGAGCGAAAGCATCAGCGCAAGGGCAAGGCGGGACATCGTCATCTCCGAGAGAATTGTTTTCGAACGAAAGCTTCGCGCTGTCGTCGGTTGTGTCTCTACCTGCGGCTCATGACGATGAGGTGACGATTGCCTTGATCGGCAGAATTTATAGGCTTGGATGTTTCAAGGTGGCTGACTATGCTGACGGCTTTCAGAGCTTCGAACGAAAATGAAAAACTCGGATATCGCTCGCCGTCATGATCGCATTCTAAGCCTATTGGCCAGCCATGAATCGCTTTCGGCCTTAGCGCTGGCCGATCTATTGTCCGTTTCGGTGCAGACGATCCGCAGCGACCTGCGCATGCTGGACGAAGAAGGAGCGGTCAGGCGCCGCCACGGCGCCGCGCATCTGCTGACGCCTCGCGACAATATCGGCTATGAGCCTCGGCTGGAGGTGTCGCGAGATGAAAAGTCGAGAATCGGTGACGCGGTTGCCAACACTATTGCGCCGGGTGCGACCATCGCCCTGGGTACCGGCACGACGGTTGAGGCTTGCGCGCGGGCCCTGGCACACCACGAGGGTTTGACGGTATTCACCAACAGCATTCACGCGGTTCTTGCGCTGCATCTGGCGCCGAAGGTTTCCGTGTCGTTAGCCGGTGGAAATGTGCGGCTGCGGGATCTGGACTTCATCGGCTTAGAGAGCGTGGATTTCTTCGCTGGCCTGTGTCTCGACTACGCGGTCTTCAGCGTCGGAGGGCTCTCGCCTGCGGGAGACATGCTGGACTTCAACATGGCGGAAGTCCGCGCCAGACGCGCCATTTTCGACTGCGCGCGTCATCGCATCCTGGTTGTGGATCAATCCAAGATCGGGCGCCCTGCACCGCACGCATATGGCAAGCTCTGGGAGGCAGAAACCATCGTGTGCGGTCGTGAGCTTGCGGGAAACTTGCAAGATGAAATGAGGCTTGCTGGCCACACGACGATCAAAGTCTAAGGACGGCACCAGCCCTTATTGCTATTTGAAGATGGGTGCTAGTGCATCATCGCCCTGATTGGCGAGGCCATAATTACCAGAGCCGCTTCCGACCCATGCACGAACAGGAACGCGGCAGATGGACCAGCTTTTCGCCCAAACCTTGCACTTTGCCACGCGGACCATTGAGGTCGTCGGCGTTCTCGTAATCGTGGTCGGCATCGTGCGCGCGGGTTTCAACTATGTTCGTCACCCCTCGGCCAGAGATGCCTACCGCCAAGTTCGCTGCACACTCAGGCGCACCATCCTCCTCGGTCCTGAGCTCTCAGTGGCTACCGACATTGTCAACACGGTCACTATGGAGCCGTCTTGGGACAGCGCATTGGTGCTCGGCGGAGTCGTCTTGATCCGCACCTTCGACAAGCTCTCCGATGTGAGCCGCGGTGACCGGGAAAACCCGGCGGAAGCCTTGCTGCCGTTTTTGGAGCCGGCGACGGCTGGACGGGTGCGTGAGCATTTCATGCAGGTCGATCTCGACCTGCGGTTCGTCAATTGGGTGCTGCGCGGCAACCATCTCGACAAGGTGCCCAGGACCGTCCGCGACCGCTGCAAGGTCATTCAGATCCCGCCGCTGACGTCCAAGGATCTGGCCGCTGTGGCAGCCGCATGGTTGGGCCGGACATCATCCTGATGCCGGAGGGGAAGCGTCATGCCGAAGGTCAGCAGGCCTATGCTGCGGCCCTGGCAGAAAAGCTCCAGGCCAAAGCGCCCGGCCTCCCTGAGAAGATCCCCAGCACAGTCGCTTCCGACGCCGATCTCCACCTTGTGTCTGCAGAGTGGAGTGCATTGGCCAAATTGGTCGGGGCACGGGACCTGCAGCAGTCCATCCAGGATGAGCTGCCGCGGCTGCTGCTCTGGCTGCAGGCCATTGAGCGGCTGAACAACGCCACGGGACAGGACAAGGAAGTGACTGCCAAGGTGGTGGCGGCTTGTGCCGCGGCAGTTCTCACCTTCCGCACGGGAAAGCACTGTGCACCGGCCGCGGGGTTCAACGCCGATCGGCAGAGGGGTTACGACCTTGAGGCCAGCAAGTCTAGGACTTGAGCGACTGCCAATGCCGTCTGCGGGGTCAAATTTGGATCAGTATTCACATCATTGGGGTTCATCCCGGCTGCCGATGCCGGCCCAGTGCCGGATGGAGGCTCGCTCCCGAAATGCGAGTGACGGACGCTGCAGCCCGTGGGATTTAGGCCTCCGACTGGCCCGAGCAGGGGCCGAAATGCCTGGATTTACAAAGGAGGTGAATCCGCGCCCAGCGGTTTTTTTCTCTCGTTCTCGTCATCGGTGAAGAGCCTGGACCGGGTGAGGAAACGGCGCTCGGTGCCATTGTCGAGGCTAAACATTCCCCCGCGTCCCGGGATGGCGTCGATGATGAGTTGGGTATGCTGCCAATATTGGAATTGGCTTGGCGACATATAGAACGGCGCCCCACCGATCTCGCCCATCCTGACGTCCCGGTCGCCAAGGATGAAGTCGCCATCGGGGTAGCACATGGGCGACGAACCATCGCAGCACCCTCCCGACTGGTGAAACATCACCTTGCCATGGCGTTTTTCGATTTGGACGATCAGCTCAAGGGCGGCAGGGGTTGCCACCACGCGATCCACGTAGTCGGTCATGACCTTCTCCCAAAAGCGTCGCTCCGGTGGCCGCTTGCCTTGGGGGAGAGTTAGGGGTGGAGGTCAAGCCGCCCACCGGAATGAACTGGTGCGGCGAGGGCGACCAGCGGCGGCCCTCGCCTGACATCGACCGCCAAACCTAGAAAAAGCCCAGCTTCTTGGGCGAGTAGCTCACCAGCATGTTCTTGGTCTGCTGGTAATGGTCGAGCATCATCAGATGGTTCTCGCGGCCGATGCCGGATTGTTTGTAGCCCCCAAAGGCCGCATGGGCCGGATAGGCATGGTAGCAATTGGTCCAGACGCGGCCGGCCTGGATGCCGCGGCCAAACCGATAGGCCCGATTGGCATCCCGGGTCCACACACCTGCTCCAAGGCCGTAGAGCGTGTCATTGGCAATTTCGAGGGCTTCGGCATCGTCCTTGAAGGTGGTCACCGAAACGACCGGCCCGAAGATCTCCTCCTGGAAAATGCGCATCTTATTATGGCCTTCAAAGACCGTTGGCTTGACGTAGTAGCCGCCCGCCAATTCGCCTTCGAGATTGTTGCGCTCGCCGCCGGTCAGGACCTTGGCGCCTTCCTGTTTGCCAATGTCGAAATAGCTTAGGATCTTTTCGAGCTGCTCGCTCGACGCCTGCGCGCCGATCATGGTGCTCATCTCGAAGGGTGAGCCCTGTTTGATCGCTTCCACCCGCTTGATTGCTCGCTCCATGAACCGGTCATAGACCGACTCCTGGATCAGCGCGCGACTGGGGCAGGTACAGACCTCGCCCTGGTTGAGTGCAAACATGGCGAAGCCTTCAAGCGCTTTGTCGAAGAAGTCATCATCCTCGGCAAGCACGTCGGCAAAGAAGATATTGGGTGACTTGCCGCCCAGTTCCAGCGTCACCGGGATCAGGTTCTGGCTGGCATATTGCATGATCAGCCGCCCTGTCGTCGTCTCGCCGGTAAAGGCGATCTTGGCGATACGGTTGGAGCTGGCCAGCGGCTTGCCCGCTTCGAGCCCGAAGCCATTGACGATATTCAGGACGCCCGGCGGCAGGATGTCCTCGATCAACTCCATCAGGAACAGGATCGAGGCCGGCGTCTGCTCGGCTGGCTTCAGGACCACCGCATTGCCGGCAGCTAGCGCGGGCGCCAGCTTCCACACCGCCATCAGGATCGGGAAATTCCATGGGATGATCTGCCCGACCACGCCGAGCGGTTCGTGGAAATGGTAGGCGACCGTGTCGTTATCGATCTCGGAAATGCCGCCTTCCTGGGCCCGGATCGCCCCGGCGAAATAGCGGAAGTGATCGATCGCCAGGGGAATGTCGGCCGCAGTCGTCTCGCGGATCGGTTTGCCATTGTCCCAGGTTTCGGCCAGCGCGATTTCGTCCAGATGCTCCTCCATCCGGTCGGCGATCTTGTTGAGCATGACGGCACGCTGCGCCACCGAGGTCTTGCCCCAAGCCGGCGCCGCCTTGTGCGCCGCGTCCAACGCTTTCTCCACATCCGCGGCCTTTGAGCGCGCTACTTCGCAGATTACCTGACCGGTAACGGGCGAAGTATTTTCGAAGGTCTCGCCATCCAAGGCGTCCAACCATTGTCCGCCGATGTAATTGCCGTATTTGGGCTTGAACGGAGATTTGGTCCGCTGGCCCAGGAATTCCGGTTTGTTCATGGCATCCTCCCTTGTTTTTGTATGCCCGACATCTTGCAATTGCCATGCCAGCACCGGCTAAGCAGTTGATAAGAAGGCCGAACTATTCGTGACATGCAATGTGCTGGACGCATCGGGAGTTCGGATGCAACACTTTGCCACAACCAGAAGGGATGGCCGGTGCAACACCTGTTGCAAACTGCCACAACTGGGAGGAAACGAGCATGAACCTTGCGTCCAACGCGGCAATGTCTGTAGCGCGCGAAAAATTCTTCTCTGGCCATGCGTTACCCGAGGGGCTCGTCCCGGCGCCTATCCTGCGCTCGTGGCAGCGCTGCGCCGAACGGGGGCTCGATGCCGGCAGTACCATCCGCGCCGAGGCCATGAGCGCCTCCGAATTGCGCGTTCTGCACGAGCAGAACGAAACGCTTCGCCTACTCTCCCGATCCGAGCTGGTCTCCCTCCGTACCGAGGCCAGGCTGACCGACAGCGTCGTCATTCTTACCGACGCCAAGGGCCTCGTGCTGGATACCGCCGGCAGCCCCGAATTTGTCGGTCAGGCCGCCGCGGTTTCGCTCCGGCCCGGCGTCGCCTGGTCCGAAATGTCTACCGGGACCAATGCCATCGGCACTGCGCTTGCGGAGCGTCGCGCAATCGAGGTTCATGGCGCCGAGCACTTCTTCGAGCCGCACCGCATTCTGCATTGTACCGCCTCCCCCATCTTCGACCCCTATGGCAAACTTGCCGGTGTGCTCGATATGTCGGGCCACGCCTCGGCCGAGCACACCCACGCCATGGGTCTGGTTCGGCTCGCTGTGGAGCAGATCGAGCACCGCTTCTTCAATCGCCGCTTCGACGAGATGACAGTCGTCCGCTTTCATCGATCCGCCGACCTGCTGGGCACAGCTCGCGAGGGCATTCTCGTCTTCGACGGCCACAGGCTCATCGCCGGCAACCGCCGCGCCCTTCACCTCGTTGGGCTCGACCGCAAGGCATTGCGGCAATCCAGCCGTGAGGAAATCTTCGAAGGCGCCGGCCTGGTCATCGATCACGGCGAACTGCGCGCCCGCAATGGCGAACGCTATTTCGCCGCGGTGTCGCAACCCCGCTCCACACCCTTGCACATTGCGGGCACCCTGCCCCGTGTTACAAAGCCGAAGCGTAACGCGCCCTTCCTCACCCAACAGACGCGCACCGATCTCGCCAAGGCGATCCGCCTCGTCAATGCCCAAATCCCATTGCTGATCGCCGGAGAAACCGGCGCTGGCAAAGAAGTATTCGCCCGTCACCTGCACGCCCAAACCATCCGCGCCGGCAAGCCCTTCATCGCCATCAACTGCGCTGCCCTCCCCGAATCCCTGATCGAGGCCGAGCTGTTCGGCTACGAATCCGGCGCCTTCACCGGCGCGAAGAAATCCGGTGCAAAAGGTCTCGTACAGCAAGCCGAAGGCGGCATTCTATTTCTCGACGAGATCGGGGACATGCCGCTGCTGCTGCAATCCCGCCTGCTCCGTGTGCTGCAGGACAAGGAAGTCGCGCCACTCGGCGGGGGTAAGCCGCAAATGGCCGATTTCGTGCCCATCTGCGCCACCAACCGCAATCTGAACGCCATGGTCGATGCTGGCACTTTCCGCGCCGATCTCTATTTCCGCATTGCCCAATATACCATCGCCCTGCCATCTCTGGCAGATATGCCCGACCGGCGTGATCTGGTCGAGACGCTATGGTCCCAATTTGCTGAACAGCATAGACCGCTGACCCCAGAGGTGCGCGACCAGTTAGCGGACCATCATTGGCCAGGAAATTTCCGAGAGCTGGTCGGCTGCCTGCGGTCCATCGCGGCGCTGCATGATCCGGACGAGCCGGTTTTGGCCTCGGCTCTTCCGCGTTCCGGCCATCCGGTTGATGCGCCTGCATCTGCGATCAATGGCGACCTAGGGTCGCTGACGGACATGGCGATGCGGAGGGCCGTCGAGCAACATAGAGGAAACCTGTCCGCCGCAGCTCGTGCCCTGGGCGTTGACCGCTCCACTCTTTATCGCCGCTTCGTTTGGAGGGACGGTCGACCCTAGCAAAACGGATCGGCTCTCAAAGTGCTCGCTAACTGAGGCCGCTTCTGGCTGGGATAGAACGTGACCTCTAGGGGGACATGGCGACCTTGGTAAGTCTCGCCGCGGGCCATGATCGCCCAGACCACGCGAGCCATTTTGTTGGCCATGGCTACACTGGCCACGCACGCCGGCTTTCTGGCAAGCAACGCCAAGAGGTGAGGTCTGCCGCCTCGGGCTTGTGCCTGGCTCGGCGGATCAGTGAGGTTGCACCTATCACCAGGAGCTTTCTCAGAAAGTCATGTTTTGGTGCGACAGGACGACGCCGGGCCCAGGGCGGACGCAGCGTCCCTCCAGGAACCGCTCCCGAACTGTCTTGACGCCCCTACGGGCCATTCCCTGCCAATGGGCAGAGCGGCCGCTGCAGTTGAGCCCGAAAACCGGGCGGACAAACTGCCGGGAGAATCATCTGCAGACGCTCCCGTCCCGCAGCAGACAAAGTCCCTCGATCATTCTGCGGCGCCGAGAGGTTGAATTTTTATTGTTACGCGCGATCTTGGTTTGGGTCCGATGGGCGCCCGCGCCATTTTCAGGAATTCCATGCGCCTTACACAATTCACTGACTATGCACTACGACTGCTCATCTATGCGGCGGCATACTCTGATCGTCTGGTCACAATCGAGGAGACGGCCGCGGTCTATGGGATCTCGCGGAACCACCTGATGAAGGTTGCCAACCTGCTTACCCGACATGACTTCTTGAGGGCGGTCAGGGGCCGCACCGGAGGGTTTATGCTGGCCCGAGCGCCAGAATCCATCGGCCTGGGCCATGTAGTTCGCTCAACCAAACCAGACTTTTCCATAGTTGAATGCTTCGGGGACACCTATCAGTGTCGCCTCACACCAAGCTGCCAGCTCAAGGGAATCCTCGGCACGGCGCTGGCAGCTTTCCTCAACGAGATGGACCGGCACACACTCGCCGATCTCGTGCTAAACCCGGCCCAGTTCGGCATTGAACGCCCCGCAGCCTGACCAAACATACCGCGCGTTGAGGTGCGACTCGCCAACCGCTGCTGGCCCAGGAGACCCACATTGTTAACGACCGTGTCGACTGCGAAGTCGAGGTGCCGGTGTCCCCGAAGCGCATCGCCACAGTGCCGCTCCCGCACGATAATCAAACTACGCGGGCGATCTTCTTAACTGAAGGCGCGTCGCCGGTTGGAAGGCGGCATAGCGGCGATAGCGTTTACTGAACTCTCGCACAAATGCGTAGATGTTGGAGGCCCGGAACTGGACCGAAGAGGCAGAGGGCGGACATGACAATGTCACCCGCTCCAGAGACCCTGAATAGAGGAACAAGGACTGGGAGCCTCGATATCCCGGTCATCAATGACCTCGCGGTCACATCAGGCGTCACCAACCAACAAATCCGCTGCAGTCAGCCACCAATTTTGGCGCCAGCTTGCCGCTCCGATCCCGTCAGCTGTTGGGTCGATATGCGGCCACAACGAGCGGATCCACGTCTATCCGCCCCGCGCCGATCAGGTCGAGACAATAGGGAACGGCGGGGAATACGGTCTGCAGACACAGATTGATGGCACCGGGACTACCCGGAAGGTTGATGATCAACGTCTTGCCCCGGACATAGGCCGACTGCCGAGACAGTATGGCAGTGGGCACCTGCTGGAAGCTGACGCGCCGCATCAATTCGCCGAACCCGGGCAGTTCCTTGCTTGATACCGCCTGCATGACCTCGGGCGTCAGATCGCGCGGACTGGGCCCGGTGCCACCCGTGGTCAATATCAGGTCAACCTGCAACTCGTCACAGAGCCGGACCACGCAGTCCCGCACCGACTCCAGCCCGTCCGGCACCGTCTCGCGCACCACATCATAGGGCGAGGAAATCGCCGTTTTCAGCCAAAGCGCGATGGCCGGGCCGCTTTTGTCCGCGTATTCACCCCGACTGGCCCGGTCGGAAATCGTCACAACGCCAATCTGCATCTTGCTATCCACCCAGTGCTGACATGGTGCGGGTGACCCCGGAAACACTGGTGTCGGCAATGGCGAAGCTGTGCCGCTCCGGCTTCGCCGCCACCGCCTGGCGGATCAATCCCTCGACCTCGATATTGCTTTCCGAGCCGCGCAGGGCCGCGCGCAGATCAACAGAGCCCTCCTGCCCCATGCAGGTAAACAGCTGGCCGGCACTACTGACCCGCGCCCGATTGCAGCTGTGGCAGAAATTGCACGACATTGGCGTGATCAACCCCAACCTCCCGCCGGTCTCGGCCACCCGCAGATAGCGGGCCGGCCCACCGGTCGCATCGGCCAGTGGCGACAATGTCCAGCGCGTTTCGAGGTCCTGGCGCAATTGTCCCAGCGGCAGATATGTGTTGGCCCTATCGAAGCCTGCCAGGCCAAGCGGCATTTCCTCGATCAGCGTCAAGTCCATGTGCCGGCCATGGGCAAAGCGGATCAGGGCATCAACTTCACGCTCAAAACTGCCGCGCATGGCAACAGCATTGAGTTTGACATGCAGGCCCGCGGCCAATGCCGCCTCGATCCCCGCCAACACCCGTTCGATCTGCCCGCCCCGGGTAATCTGCCGATAGCGCCCGGCATCCAGCGTGTCGAGCGAGACATTGACCCGCCTGACGCCAGCAGATGCCAGCATGGTGGCATGCTGGGCCAACTGGGTGCCATTGGTGGTCAACACCACTTCATCCAGATCGTCATTGCCGAGATGGCGGGACAGCGCATTGAACAAATGCCCGATGCCCTTGCGTACCAGCGGCTCGCCGCCGGTAATCCGGATCTTGCGCACGCCGAGGCCGATAAAGACCGTGCTGAGCCGGTAAAGCTCCTCCAGCGACAGCAGCTCACGACGGGGCAGAAAGGTCATGTCCTCGGACATGCAATAGGTGCAGCGTAGATCGCACCGGTCGGTCACCGACAGGCGCAGATAGGTGACCTGCCGGCCAAAACGATCAACCAGCGGCCCAGCTCCCTCATGGGTCATGCGCTATGCCTTTACTGAACCAGCGGCCCGTCGGCAGCATTCATGTTGATCCCGGTGATGTCAGCCTTGCTGGCAAGAATGCTGACATATTGCGCCACGGCCCGGCTCCAGCTCGATGCTTCCAGCCAGGCAGCAATCCGGGGCTCGACCATGCCGAACGGCAATTGCTTGCCTTCAACGATGCGCTCGAGACGGATGATATGATAGCCAAACTGGCTGGCGACCGGGGTGGGGGCCAGTTGCCCGGGCTCAAGGGTGAACAGGGCAGCCTCGAATTCGGGCACGGTTGATCCCTTGGTCAACTGGCCCAGACTGCCCCCCTGCCCCTTTGACGGACAGGCGGAAAATTCAAGGGCCAGTTCGGCAAAGCGCCCTGGCGCCTCGGCCAAAATGCCCAGCACGGCTTCGGCCTGGCTCTTGGCCTGTTGCCGCTTTTCGGGCGCAGACTCGGGCGCCGCAAACAGGATGTGGCGGGCTTCATAGAGCGTTTCCGAGCAGAATTTGCGGGGGTTGGCGTCGTAAAACCGACGACACGCTTCGGTATCGGCACTCGGGGTATGGACCTCTGCATCGAGCAGGCCGCGGATGGCCGCCTCTTCATCGGTTTCGCGCTTGCCGATCGCAACGCTTTCGGGCGTCACCACAATGCCTTTTGCAGCCGCTTCGTTCACCAGCAGCGCCCGCACTACAAGGGCCCGCGCAGCGGCATCGAACGCGGCCGCAGGCGATGATGCGGGATGATGCTGGGCCTCGTCACGGATGGCGTCTTCGGTGATTTCAACGCCGCCAACCGAGATCTTCGCATGTGGCTTGGCGGCAGGCCGAGGCGGCACTTTCACCTTTCCGGTGGGCACGACGGTGTTTGTCAGATCAAAAAGTGTTGTCATGAGTGCTACTCCGCCGGATTGCGACGTTTGGTGCGGACGATCTGATAGCCTGGCCGCCAGAAATAGCGGATCGGGACACTCAGCATGTGCACAAGCCGGGTGAAGGGGAAGAGAACAAAGATCGTCAGACCCAGCGTGATGTGTGCCTTGAAAATCAGGTTGGCATCAGCGACGTAGCTTGCGGCGTCCGGATTGAAGGTGAAAATGCCCTGCGCCCAGGACATGAACTTGACCATTTCGTACCCGTCCAGATGCTGCAGGGATATCGAGATGGTACCAAGCCCAAGCGCCAGCTGAACCCACAGGATGACGATGATCATGTTGTCGGCAAAGCTGGACGAGGCGCGGATGCGGGCGTCAAAGAACCGGCGATGGATCAGCAATGTCGCTCCGACAATGCCGGCGATCCCGGCGACGCCGCCAAGAATGATCGCCACCATCTGCTTGGCGCCATGGCTGACCCCCAGCAGGTCCCAGACCCAGATCGGCGTCAGCAGACCCACCACATGGCCACCGAAGATAGCCAGCACGCCGAGATGAAACAGCAGGGAGCCGGCAACCAGTTGCTTGCGCCGCAACAGCTGGCTTGAGCCGGAGCGCCAGGTATAGGGTTCGCGATCATAGCGGATCACCGAGCCCAGCACCAAGACCGTCAGGGCGATGTAGGGATAGATGCCGAAAACAAAGCCATTGAGAAATTCGGTCATGTTACTGTTCTCCCCTGGTCTCGGGTTGCTCCGGCGGGCGTTGGGCGGCGCGCAACTGGGTGCGCAGGCGGTCCGGCCCGCAGGCGGCCCCCTTGCCGGCCATGAAGGTCACGGCTTCCTCTTCCCAGATGTCATCCAGCGCCTGCAGATCGTGCGGATCGTCTTCGGGCTGTTGCCGCAGTTCGGCGACGATGGCCGCATCTGCCTTGCCGCCCGCGATCGCTTCCAGCACCAGCATGGCGTTGGCATAGATCGAGCCGCGCGCTTGTAGCCGCTCCCGCAGAATGGTGTAGATGTGCAGCGTCTGGCCGAGCAGATTGTGGGTCTCCTCGGCCGACTGGGTCGAGAGATATTCAAGAAACAGCGGCAGGTAATCGGGCAGTTCACGGGCGTCGATTTCAAAGCCCTGCGCTTCATACATCGCCGCCAGATCAACCATGGCCTGGCCGCGATCGCGGCTTTCACCATGCACATGCTCAAACAGATGCAGCGACAAGGTCCGCGTCCGGTCAAACAGGAGCACGTAGCGCTCCTCGGCATCATAAAGATCGCGGCCGCAAATATCGTCGATCAGCGCGCCCAGCCAGAGCCGGCTGCGTGCATCAATGCTCGTATCAGCAGCCAGGGCTGCATGCAGTTCCTCGCCGGCTGCCAGCAAATCCTTGCTGGGATAGGACAACAGGACCGAGAGTAGCTTGAGTGCATTGGTCATTTGCCCAGATCTCCGTTGATGAAGGCTGTTGGCGTCTGCACGGTGCGCGGCCGCTTGGCGCCGAAGAGATCGGCGTCCGATGTACCGCCCGAGCAGCCATTGCCGAACGAGAAACCGCAGGAGCCGCGCAGGTCATAGGCATCCTCGCCAATCTCGCGATGGCTGGTGGGGATGACGAAGCGGTCTTCGTAATCGGCGATGGCCATATAGCGATACATCTCGTCGATTATCGCACTGGTCAGCCCGACCCTTTCGGCGATGTTCTCGTCGATCACGCCATCCACGGTTTTCGAGCGCATATAGGCGCGCATGGCGAGCATGCGTTCGAGCGCCGTGATCACCGGCGCGTCATTGCCCGCTGTCAGCAGGTTGGAGAGATAGCGGACAGGAATGCGCATGGATTTGACGTCGGGCAGGCCACCATCCCAGCCGATCTTGCCGGCTTCGGCAGCGGACTGCAGCGGCGAGAGCGGCGGCACATACCAGACCATCGGCAAGGTGCGGTATTCAGGATGCAGCGGGAAAGCCACCTTCCATTCCATGGCCATCTTGTAGACTGGCGACTGCCTTGCCGCCTTCAGCCAATCCTCGGGGATGCCCTGCTTGCGCGCTTCGGCAATGATTTCAGGATCATTGGGGTCCAGGAACACCGAGAGCTGGGCGTCGTACAGGTCCTTTTCGTCGGGTGTCGATGCGGCCTCCTCAATGCGATCTGCATCATAGAGCAACACGCCAAGATAGCGGATGCGGCCGACACAGGTCTCCGAACACACGGTCGGCAAACCGGCCTCGATGCGCGGATAGCAGAAGGTGCATTTCTCGGATTTTCCGGACGACCAGTTGTAGTAGATCTTCTTGTAGGGGCAGCCGGAGACGCACATGCGCCAACCGCGACACTTCTCCTGGTCGATGAGAACGATGCCATCATCCTCACGCTTGTAGATGGCCCCGGAAGGACAGGCGGCAACGCAGGTTGGATTTAGGCAATGCTCGCACAGGCGCGGCAGATACATCATGAAGGTATTTTCGAACTGGCCGTAAATCTCCTTCTCGATGCCCTCGAAATTGCTGTCCACCGAGCGCTTGGAGAATTCGCCGCCAAGGATTTCTTCCCAGTTCGGGCCCCACTCGATCTTTTCCATGCGTTCGCCGGAGATCTTTGAGCGTGGGCGCGCGGTGGGGAAGGCTTCGACTTCACCGGCGGTCTGCAGATGGGCGTAGTCGAAATCGAACGGCTCGTAATAGTCGTCGATTTCCGGCAGGTCGGGGTTGGCGAAGATTTTTGCCAGGACCCGCCATTTGGCGCCGATCTTGGGTTCGATCTTGCCATTGGCCTTGCGCACCCAGCCGCCGTTCCACTTCTTCTGGTTTTCCCATTCCTTGGGGTAGCCGATGCCAGGCTTGGTCTCGACATTGTTGAACCAGGCGTATTCGACGCCTTCGCGGTTGGTCCAGACGTTCTTGCAGGTCACCGAACAGGTGTGACAGCCGATGCACTTGTCGAGATTGAGCACCATGCCGATTTGTGCGCGGATTCTCATTCTGCTGCCTCCAGCTTCTGTTTCAGCGGACCTTCGAGCCAATCGATCTTGGTCATCTTTCGGACGATGACGAACTCATCGCGATTGGAGCCGACAGTGCCGTAGTAGTTGAAGCCATAGGAGAGCTGCGCATAGCCGCCGATCATGTGGGTCGGCTTGATCACCGCCCGGGTCACCGAGTTATGGATGCCGCCGCGGTGGCCGGTCATTTGCGAGCCGGGGGTGTTCACGATCTTTTCCTGGGCGTGATACATGTACAGAGTCCCCTCCTTCATGCGCTGGGAGACCACGGCTCGGGCGACCAGTGCGCCATTTGCGTTGTAGGTTTCCACCCAGTCATTATCGACAATGCCTGCCTTGGCGGCGTCCACTTCAGAGATCCAGACGACCGGGCCACCCCGATTGAGCGTCAGCATCAGCAGATTGTCGGTGTAAGTGGAGTGGATGCCCCACTTCTGGTGCGGCGTGATGAAGTTCAGCACGATCTGCTTTTCGCCGTTCGGCTTGCTGTCGATCACCGGCTTGACCGACTTGGTGTCGATCGGCGGGCGATAGACGCAGAGCGCCTCACCAAAGGCCCGCATCCACAGATGGTCCTGATAGAGCTGCTGACGGCCGCTCAGCGTGCGCCACGGGATCAACTCGTGCACATTGGTGTAGCCGGCATTGTAGCAAACCTTCTCGCTTTCAATCCCCGACCAGGTCGGTGACGAGATGATCTTGCGCGGCTGGGCGACAATGTCGCGGAAGCGGATTTTCTCGTCTTCCTTGGGGAGCGCCAGGTGGGCATGCTCGCGACCGGTGAATTTGCTCAGTGCTTCCCACGCCTTGACCGCCACTTCACCATTGGTTTCCGGCGCCAGCATCAGCACCACTTCGGTGGCGTCGATATCGGTGTCGATCCGGGGCATGCCCAGCGTTGGCCCGGCTTCGGTGACCACGCCATTGAGCTTGCCGAGCGCGTCCACCTCATGCTCGGTGTTCCAGCCAATGCCCTTGCCACCATTCCCCAGCGTATTCAGCAGCGGACCGACGGCCGTAAACCGCTTGTACAGATTGGGATAATCGCGTTCGACGACGACGACATTGGGCATTGTCTTGCCCGGCATCGGGTCAATTTCGCCCTTTTTCCAGTCGGCAACGTCAAAGGGCTGGGCCATTTCACCGGCGGTGTCATGCTGGATCGGCAGCAGCACGGTGTCCTTCTCCACACCCAGCACTTCGGGGGCGATGTCGGAAAAGCTCTTGGCCAGGCCTTTGAAAATTTCCCAGTCGCTCCGCGCCTCCCAGGCAGGATCGGCCGCGCTGGAAAGCGGGTGGATGAAGGGATGCATGTCGGAGGTATTGAGATCGTTCTTTTCATACCAGGTGGCAGTCGGCAGAACGATGTCGGAGTAGACACAGGTGGTCGACATGCGGAAATCAAGGGTCACCAGCAGGTCGAGTTTGCCCTCGGGCGCTGTGTCATGCCAATTGGCTTCCTTGGACTGCTGCACACCCTCCGCACCCAGATCCTTGCCCATAACCCCATGGGTGGTGCCGAGCAGATGCTTGAGCAGGTATTCATGCCCCTTGCCCGAGGAGCCCAGCAGGTTGGAGCGCCAGATGAACATGTTGCGCGGCCAGTTCACCGGATTGTCGGGATCCTCGCAGCTCATTTTGAGCCGCCCCGACTTCAGGCTGGCGGCCACATATTCGGCGGGTGGCTTCTTCGCTTTGGCCGCGGCCTTGGCGATATCGAGCGGATTGGTCTCCAACTGCGGCGCGGAGGGCAGCCAGCCCATGCGCTCGGCCCGGATATTGTAGTCGATCAGGCTGGCGTCCCAATCGCCCTGCGGCGCGGTCGGGGACAGAATCTCCTTCACATTGAGGGTTTCGTAGCGCCACTGATCGGAATGGGCATAGAAGAAGGACGTCCCGTTCATCTGGCGCGGCGGGCGACCCCAGTCGAGGCCAAAGGCCAAAGGCAGCCAGCCGGTTTGCGGGCGCAGCTTCTCCTGCCCCACGTAGTGGCTCCAGCCGCCACCCGACTTGCCGATGCAACCGCACATGATCAGGAGATTGATGATCCCCCGATAGGTCATGTCCATGTGATACCAATGGTTGATCCCGGCCCCCAGAATGACCATTGATCGCCCTTCGGTCTTCTCGGCATTGTCGGCAAACTCACGCGCCACCGCGATGATGTTCTCTTTGGAAACACCGGTGATCTTTTCGGCCCAGGCCGGTGTGTAGGGCACATTCTCGTCATAGGTCTTGGCGACATTGGCCCCACCAATGCCCCGGTCCAGCCCGTAATTGGCCGCCATAAGATCAAATACGGTGGCTACCAATGCCTCGCCGTCATTGAGCAGAACCCGCTTGGCCGGCACGGAACGTACCAGCACACTGTCATGGTCGGTTCCGGCGAAATGGTCATGTTCGCGATTGCCGAAATAGGGGAAAGCGACCTCGGCGACGCTGTCCCGATCCTCGGGAAGGATCAGGCTCAGCTTCAGATGGAGTGGAGCCCCCTTACCGTCTTTCTGTTCAAGGTTCCAATTGCCCGGATCGCCCCAGCGATGACCGACGGAGCCATTGGGGGCCATGACCTGGCCGGTATTTTCGTCGATACCGACGGTCTTCCATTCAGCATTGTTGGTTTCGCCCAGCTTGTCCTTGAAGTCAGACGCGCGAACCAGACGCTCCGGGACCAGGGTTCCATTCTGCTCAACCAGCCGCACCAGCATCGGCATGTCGGTATAGCGGCGGCAATAATCCTCGAAATACTCCGCCTGGCGGTCAAGGTGGAACTCCCTGAGAATGACATGGCCCATCGCCATGGCCAGGGCGGAGTCGGTCCCCTGCGTGGGGTGCAACCAGAGATCGGAAAACTTGGCTGCTTCGGAATAGTCGGGCGATATCACCACCGATTTTGCACCCTTGTAGCGGGCCTCGGTGTAAAAATGCGCGTCCGGCGTCCGGGTTTGCGGAACGTTGGAGCCCCACAGCATAAGAAAGCCTGCATTGTACCAATCGGCGCTCTCGGGCACGTCGGTCTGTTCGCCCCAGGTCTGGGGAGAAGCCGGCGGCAGATCACAATACCAGTCGTAGAACGACAGGCAGACCCCGCCCATCAGCGAGAGATAACGCGAGCCCGCGGCATAGGAAATCATCGACATGGCCGGGATCGGCGAAAAGCCGATAACCCGATCCGGCCCGTACTTGCGTACGGTATAGGCATTGGCGGCGGCGATGATCTCGTTGGCTTCTTCCCAATTTGCCCGCACGAAGCCGCCATGGCCGCGGATCTTGGTGTAGGCACCGCGCTGGCTCTTGTCCTCGACAATGGACGCCCAGGCGGCCACCGGCGTCCGGATCACCCGGGCCGCACGCCAGAGCTTGAGCAGACGCGACCGGATCAGCGGATATTTCACCCGGTTGGCGGAGTACATGTACCAGGAATAGCTGGCGCCTCTGGCGCAGCCGCGCGGTTCATGATTGGGTAGATCGGGCCGGGTGCGGGGATAGTCGGTCTGCTGGGTTTCCCAGGTGACGATCCCGCCCTTGACGTAGATTTTCCACGAGCACGAGCCCGTACAGTTCACCCCATGGGTGGAGCGGACGATCTTGTCGTGCTGCCAGCGCTTGCGGTAGGAGTCTTCCCAGTCCCGGTTTTCATTGGTGGTCACACCGTGACCGCCAGAGAATTTGTCGACATTCTTGCGGGCAAGAAAATTCAGTCGATCAAGCAAAAGAGACATAGTGGGCTCCCTCAACGAGCAATGTTTGGTGTAGCGGTGACAGGGTGTCTCCGTTCGATCTCATGCAGGCTGCCGCCGGGGCGGGTATAGACCCACCAGGTCATCAGCACGCAGGTGGCGTAGAAGATCATGAAGCCCCAAAGCGCTGCCTCGGGGCCACCGGTCATATCGATCGAGGAGCCGTAGGCTTTGGGAATGAAGAAGGCGCCATAGGCGGCAACCGCCGAGGTGAAGCCGATAATGGCCGCACTTTCCTTGTCGCCCTGACGGGCGATTGCCGTCGCATCAAGCTCGGGCATGGTGCGTTTGACTTCCTGATGCATGATCACGGGGATCATCTGGAAGGTGGAAGCATTGCCGACGCCGGTGGCGAGAAACAGCACCATGAAGCAGGCAAAGAAGCCCCAGAACGCGCCGGGTTGCTCTTTGGTGGCGAGGAAATAGATTACCCCGCCGACCGCGATCATCATCGCTACAAAGGTCCAGACGGTGACGCGTCCGCCGCCCCAGCGGTCCGAAATCCAGCCGGTGCCGGCGCGGGACAATGCGCCGACCAGGGGGCCCAGGAAGACAAACTGCAGGGAATTGACCTCGGGGAACTGGGTCTGGGCCAGCAGTGGGAACCCGGCAGAATAGCCGATGAACGATCCGAAGGTGCCGGTATAGAGCCAGCACATGATCCAGTTGTCCTTGCGCCCGAAGATCACCGCCTGATCGCGGAACGAGGCTTTGGCCGAGGCAATGTCATCCATACCGAACCAGGCCAGCAGCGTGGTGACAATCAGGAACGGCACCCAGATAAAGCCGGCATTCTGCACCCACAGGCGCGTGCCTTCATCGACCTGTTGCGGTTCCCCGCCAAGGACGCCAAAAATGCTGGTGGTGATGACGACCGGCACCAGAAACTGCATCACCGAGACGCCGAGATTGCCCAGCCCTGCATTCAGTGCCAGGGCGTTGCCCTTCTCCTTTTTGGGGAAGAAGAAGCTGATATTGGCCATGGACGAGGCAAAATTGCCGCCACCAAGCCCGCATAGCAGCGCCAGCACCAGAAAGATCAGATAGGGCGTTTCCGGATTCTGCACCGCGTAGCCGATGCCGAAGGCCGGCAGCAGCAGGGAGGCCGTGGTAATGGTCGTCCACAGGCGCCCCCCCAGAATGGGCACCATGAAGGAGTAGAAAATGCGCAGCGTTGCGCCCGACAGCCCGGGCAGCGCCGCCAGCCAGAACAGCTGGTCCATGGTATAGTCGAAACCGATCGCCGGCAGCTTGGCGATCACCACGCTCCACACCATCCAGACGGCGAAAGCCAGCAGCAGGCTCGGGATCGAAATCCACAGATTGCGCCGGGCAATCGCCTTGCCTTTGCTCTCCCAGAACTCGGCATCCTCGGGGCGCCAGTCAACAATGGTCTTGGACGCTCCGGGAACCTTCGTGCTGTCGTGAATCGGCTGCATTTCAGGCAGTTGCGGCAGTGTTGTCGCCGTTCCGGCTGCAGCGGATTTCTCCATGGCCCGGACCGTGAAATGCATCCAGAGCATTGACACCGTCGCAATCAGGAACAATAGCGCGAAGGCACTGGTCCAGATGCCGGTGAGATCGTTCATCACGCCGAAGACGATGGGCAGAACAAAACCGCCAAGACCGCCAACCATGCCGACCAATCCCCCGACCGAGCCGACATTTTCGGGATAATAGACGGGGATGTGCTTGTAGACGGCCGCCTTGCCCAGCGACATGAAGAAGCCCAGCAAGAACACGGCAAAGACGAAGGGCACCAGTCCCATTTCCGTCGAGAAGGCGATCGGTCCGTCAATGCCGTGAATGACGTAGTCAGTCTGCGGGTAGGCCAGCATGAAGGTGCACAGCATGGCGACGCCGAAGGTCCAGTACAGGATCGTGCGCGCACCATATTTGTCCGACAGATGTCCGCCATAGGCGCGGAAGATGCTGGCGGGAACCGAATAGAAGGCGGCCAATACACCGGCGGTGCGAATGTCGAGGCCGTAAACGCCGATCAGGTAGCGCGGCAGCCACAGCGCCAGGGCGACGAAGGCGCCAAAGACGAAGAAATAGTACAGCGAAAACCGCCAGACCTGGATGCTCTTGAGCGGTTCGAGTTGTGCCATGATTGACCGAGGCTTCCGCCCGGCCGCCCGGCGCGCCTGCAATGCGGGGTCATCCTTGGCCAGCACGAAGAACAAGACGCCGACTGCCGCCAGCACCAGGGCATAGACCTGGGCCGTCTGCTGCCAGCCAAAGGCCACCAGCAAAAAGGGCGCTCCGAAACTCGTTACGGCTGCGCCCAGATTACCGACACCAAATATTCCCAGGGCTGTGCCCTGTTTCTCGGCGGGAAACCATTTCGACACATAGGCCACGCCCACCGAGAAGCCACCACCCGCCAGGCCTACGCCCAGGGCCGCCACGAGAAACCACTGATAGGTCGTCACGCTCGCCAGCAGCCAGGTGGCCGCCGCCGATGCCAGCATCACCAGGCTGAACACCCGGCGGCCACCATATTGATCAGTCCAGATGCCCAGCAGCACGCGGCTCAGGGAGCCCGTCAGGATCGGCGTGGCGACGAGCAGACCGAACTCGGTTTCGGATAGCCCCAGATCCTGCTTGATCTGCACACCAATGATCGAAAAAATCGTCCAAACGGCGAAGCACACCGTGAACGCAAAGGTACTCAGGCCCAGCGCCGTGCTCTGTTGGCTGCGGGTAACTCTAGTCAGCGTCGTCATGTAATCTGCTCCCCCACGGTGCGCGAACCTGAGCCCGCAGGCCGGTTTGGGAGCAACAATTCAGTTTGATGTTTGCAAGAACTTTGATCTGGATCAATTAATGGAAGTCATGCCGCGAAAACAAGTCGATCACCCCCATGCGTCATCATGGACTGCGCCAATACGACCTGCGAACTTTACAATCGCGTAAGGTGGATGCAAAAATATCAACTAGTAAATTGATGTGCATCAATTGGGGGGACTGCAATGCGCCTGAGTGATTTTCCGCACATCCGCGAGCTGCATCTCTTCAAGAGCATGCGGGAGGACAATTTCGCCACGCTGAGTCAGGCGGCCTATCTGCAGACCTTCCCCGAGCAGGTTCAACTGATCACCGAGGGCGATCGTGCCGATTTTCTGTTCGTGGTGATCGAGGGATGCGTCGAATTGTTTGCCACGGCCAATGGCCGCGAAGCCACCCTGGCCATGGTCCATCCGATTGGCACATTCATTCTGGCTGCCGTGCTCAAGGATGCGGTCAATCTGATGTCGGCCCGCACCACCAAGAAGTCACGCGTGCTGATGATCCCCGCGCAGGATATTCGCACGGCCTTTGAGACCGATGAGGGCTTCGCGCGCGCCCTCGTCGTTGAACTGGCCGATTGCTATCGGTCGACGATCAAGGAGCACAAGAACCTGAAGCTGCGCACAGCGGTGGAAAGATTGGCGAACCGGCTGCTGAAATATCATGCCGACCAGGGTGCCCATGGCCGCATTTCATTGCCCCATGACAAGCGCACGCTGGCGGCCCTGCTGGGGATGACGCCGGAAAATCTGTCGCGCGCCTTTGCAACCCTTCGGCAATTTGGCGTCCATGTCGACGGCGCCACAATCGAGCTTACCGACATCAAGGGGCTGACCGGGCTGGCCAAGCCAACGCCGCTCATCGACGACCGGACCACCTGACGCACCAGCGTCTTGCGTTTATGGCGACATCGCTGCGCGGGCCGATCGCATGGGGGCTACTACACTCCTGCTAAGCCGAGTGAGACCGAGCTTGCGCCTGAGCAAATACCGGGACATGTTCAGCGGCTACGCGACGGGTCAGTCGGTGTTGGTGGATGGCGGCGCTTCGTTGGTCTAGTGGATGTTAGGTGCGCGGACATGTTTTGCGTCCGTTGCGACGGTCAACGGCAGCTTTTAGGAATGCGCGCTAGGGGTTCGAACGACCGGAATGGGGTCGGAGAACTAACCCGCTGCGCGGGAGGGTGTGCGGGGTGAGGTAGCGGCCAAGGCCAGGGTACTTGCCGTGCTCATCTCGCCGTGGGGCGTCGCCTGAACAGGGACGCGTTCGTTGGTGCGCCATTAGAGCCGTCACCAGAAGCGTCTCCGACTTCCCTTTCAGAGTCGGAAAGCAGGTTTTTTGGATTTTTCGCAATTTTTGTCATGTTGACCACCATCAGTACGAACCAGGTCGTCTCGTAAGGAGACGCGGGAGCAAGCATCGACGGACAAAAAACTGGAAGCGCAGCAGCGCTGTCTCAATCACTCCGCCCAAGATCGAACGGCAATGATGCGCAGGGAAATGGAGCGGCTATGGTAGACAAGACGATCGACGCCGTAGATCTTGCGAGCAACGTTCCAACGCCCCCTTCGGCACAAGTTGGAGACCGGACAGTCGGCCTCTTTACTGACCGTTTGCGGCTTCCGCCTCCGCGAGTAGGTCGACCAAGCGCTTCTCCGCGCGCAGCGGAAGACTTTCAACATCGGCTTGGTTAAGCTGTGCGGGCGCATCGCCGACCTGGATTAGTCCCACCATCCCCAAGCCTAAATGCGGCTGGCACTTGTAGGCATAGAGACCCTCCGTCTCGAACAGCACAGTGATCTCCTCATTGATCTTACCCTTCCATGCCTCAACACCTTCGGGCATGAGTGTCAGGATGGATTCGGAATTGTGCCCCTTGTAGGTTGTCACAAAAGTCACCGTGTCGCCGAGGGCTACTTTGAGGAAGGCGGGCTCGAATTGCATCGCCCGGCCGTGCGTATCCTGGTTCAGCATCTGGACCTTGTAATCTTCAGCCAGCGCCGGAGACACGCAGATGCCGAGGACCCCGCTGACCATGAGAAACACTGCAATTTTCACTTCTCTTCTCCTGATATCGTGTTCGGTAGTCACCACGCGTGATGGTCTAAAAGAGAGCCAAGAGCTCTAAAGAATGGCGCATCGGGAGCCGCCTTATCGCAGGAGCCTCGTATCTGAACGTCGCGGAGTGGCGGCGCAACAGGCGGCATTCTGCAACAGCATCCTCACATTGACCTAGCGCGTTGTCCAAGCAAAGTATTTGCGCATTGAGAGCATAAAGTTTGCTACAATCTACGGGTCTAGTATCGATGAGCCCCGACAAGAGTAGATACACCGGTTTTGCCGCTCGACCAGAGTTGAAGCGGAGGCCAGTCGACTGACCCAGGATATCCGCCGAGCTATTTCGTCGTCGTGACGGTTCCTGGATCACGCTGGTATCCTCATCGGGCTCCGGCGAAAAGGACCCTACCGGTCAGTGATCCGCGTGCACCAAGCCGATCTGGACGATTTCATCAGAGAAAGGAGGCGCCAAGGATGTCCATCTTCGAACGTAAGAACGCCAAGGAATACTCTTACGATTTCTTCGTCGGTGGAATCCGGTTTGCGGGCAATACGGGAGCGGCTAACCAGCGAGAGGCCAAGAGGGAAGAAGACCGGCTCAAGGCAGCCGCTCGAAAGGACATGGAATCCCGACGTCCCCAGTCGGACATGACCTTTGAAGCCATGGCACTTCTGTGGATGGAGCAAGTTGGGCAGCATCACAAGAACGCTCTGACCTCCCTTAGGGACGTCGAACGTCTGATCGACCGCGTCGGCGCAAAAACGCTGAGCTCGCAGATTGGTAACGATCTGGTTGCGCAAGTGGTCGCGAAAAGGAGGATGGACAGGCGCGACGTCGGGAACGGTGAGCGTGAACATGGTCTGGTTTCCAACGCCACGGTGAACCGGTCAACGACCGAACTGCTGAAAAAAATCCTGCGCCGCGCCAGCAAGGTTTGAAAATGTCCCGTTCAGGACATCGACTGGTCGGAGCACCGACCAAAGGAGCCCAAGGAGCGCGTGCGCGAGGCCAGCGATCGGGAAGAACGCCTGCTCTTCTCGCAGTTGAGTGAAGGTTATGACACCGCTGTCAGGTTTGCCATCATGGCCGGGTGCCGGCTTGCCGCTCCGCTCAATGACCAGCTCCGCGCCAGCCCCCGTCGCTCACCCCGGCCAGATCGGCCAAACCAACCGCCCGAGTCTACATCACGCTGGATAGAAGCTGGGGGCAACGTCAATCCGGTGCGCTCGGCGCCGGGGTCCAATCCGAAGACGGCCTCCAAGCGGCGGCCGCCTTCCTGGAAGCGGCGAGCCTCTAGCCATCTCGCCTCGTTGCAGCACGGTGCTGCCATTCGCCCATTGTCCGCTTTCCACCCAGATCAGCTCAGGGGCAAAACAAACTGACCGCGGCCCAATCGCCTCATCAGTTTCAATCAAGCCGTTGTGCGACCCACTGACGCGCGAAATCTTGCCGTCTCATCAAGGAGAAGCTTGGACAAAACCTGCTCCTTTCCATCATCGAAGCGGATTTCAGGGACCGTTATGCAAAAGCTCCCCAGCACCACTCCCGAGCCGTTATAAATAGGCGCGCCGATCCCCACCGCGCCCTTTACCTTCTCCCCGCGCGTAAAGGCGTAGCCGCGATTGCGGATAGCATCGAGCTCTGGCTTGAGCTCCTCCCATGCAGGCAAGGGCTTGCCGGAAGCCGGTGAATTGCCTGCGCGATCTGCGATCGACCGCTGCTCCTCCTCTGGCAGGAAAGCGTAAATCGATCGACCCGTCGCCCCCCAAACTACGGAATGGGGAACGTACAGTTCGATCTCATAACGCAGGGGGTGTCGCGAATTGACGGCAGCCATCACGCTCACCTGCTGTGTCGCCGGCAGGTAGGCGACGAACATGCAGGCCTCTTCGCACTGGTCGGCGACGCGTTGGAGATAGGGTCGTGCAATATCCCTGAAGCCATTCTTGAAAGCCAGCAGCGAACCCAGGCGTTCGAGATCGAGACCGGCGCGATAACGCGACGTACGCGGGTCCTTCGATACCATCCCTTCCTGCGACAGCACTCGGAGGAGCCGATGGGTGGTGCTCGCCGGCAGTTCGAGATGTTCGGCGGCATCCTTGATTGAAATGTCCGTGTCGATCTCGGCAAGCAGCCGGATCAGGCGCACGCATCGCACAATGGGGCCATCAACCTGAGCGGCTTCTGTCTTGGTCATTGCGCTGTAATGTCCCCACCGATTGGCAACGTTCTACACAGGACTTACATGAAGCTGTCAAGCAGGTCCCATCATCAGATTGGGCAGCCACAGGCTGATTTGGGGGACCAGGATCAGCGTCACAAGCGAGAGGATCAGCAGGGTCGTATAAGGGAGTGCACCTTTGATCACCTCCGTCATTGGCTCGCCGGATATGGCTTTGACAATGAACAGGTTCATCCCCACCGGCGGCGTGATCAACCCCACCTCCGTGTTGACGACAAAGATGATGGCGAACCAGACCGGATCGTAGCCATAGGAAGAGATAACCGGGAACAGCAGGGGGATGGTGATGACCGTGATAGCCGCACCGTCCATGAACATGCCCAGGAAAAACAGCAGCAGCATGATCCAGATGATGACCACCCAGCCCGGCTGGCCGGTCCCCTGGATCAGGTTCACCAGGTCCTGGGAAATGCCCAGCAAGGTGATGGCCCGCCCCAGGATCAACCCGCCCAGCAGGATGGTACCGATCATGGTGATGGAATAGATCGAGCGCACCGCCGCCCGGTGCACGCCGGCCCAGGACAGGCCCTTGAGCACATAGACCCCGATGAACATCGCGGCGAGTGCGCCCAGGGCCGCTGCCTCGGTGGGAGTGACCACGCCGAAGAAGATGCCGCCCAGCACCGCCAGCATCAGCACCAGCGCGGACCAGATCTGGCGCAGGGAAATCCAGCGATCGAGCCAGGTGACATCCTCCTCGATAGTGGGAGGAGCCTTCTTTTCCTCGATCCGCGACACGAAGGTCGTATAAGCGATGAACACCGTCAGGATCAGCACGCCCGGCACCACACCGGCCAGGAACAAGCGCGCAACCGACGTTTCGGTCAATTCACCATAGACGATGAATGCAGTGCTCGGCGGGATCAGCACGCCCAGCGTTCCCCCCGCAGCCACCGCGCCCATCCCCCGCCGCACATTGAGGCCGCGCCGCCTGAACTCGGGAATGACCACGCCGCCAATGGCACCCGCCGTCGCCACGCTGGATCCGGACATGGTGGAAAATGCCCCACATGCCGCGATGGCAGCGTTGTAGAGCGCTCCGGGGAACTTCGAAAACCACTTGTCGGTAAAGTCGAGTAGGCGCGGGCCCATGCCGCTTTCGGTAATATAGGCGCTCATCAGCATGAAGAGCGGAATGGCGAGCAGGCTCGAGCTCGACAGATGCATGGCTGCACCCGATGTCAGCGAGAGCCAGGCATCGGTGCCATTGGTCGCGGAAAACAGACCAAAGATACCGGTCATGCCCAGGACATAAGCAATCGGAATTCCGACAAGCAGCAGCGCCACGAGTCCAATTGTCACCAAGCCGGCAGTCAGGCCAAGTTGCATGTTTTTTCTCCTGCGCCGGGTTCAGTTCACACCGCTTGCCCGGCGCCGCGTCACCCGGCGAAACACCTGGACAAGCAGGATCACGATAAGAAGGCCACATCCGAGCGGAACCACCGCTGCGAAGGGCCACATCAGAATTGCCGGGCGTGACGGGGTGGTCGTGCCGCTCTGGAACATCTGGACCGTGGCGACCCAGCCTGCCCATCCCAGGAGGGCCAGATAGAGCCCGCTCATGACCGGAATGACGTAGCCTTCAAGCATGTCCCGAAACCGCTGCGGCAGTGACGCCAGGGCGATCTCCACCTGCACATGGCCCGAGACGAGATGGGTTCCCGCCAGCCCCAGAAACACCACGACCAGCAGCGCGAAGCGGGTGACTTCGGCGATGACACCGAACCCGCCCCCCACCGTGTAGCGGTAGACGGCATTGACCACGAGGGCGACGGCGGCGACCTGCAGGATTATTGCTGCCAGATGAACCCCAGCCACCGCGAGCTTTTCGATGCCGGTGGCCGGTGCCTGTTGGGCTTCATCGTCTGACTGTTTAGCTGGAGTCATCTTCGCCTCCGTCGTCCTCGTGGGTATGATCAGCGGTTGTCTTCGACGAGCTTGAGCACGTCGTCGATGACGGGCAGCTCGGCACGATACAGGTCGTAAACCGGCTGAACCTTTTCCTGCAGAGCCTGACGCTGTTCGGGGCTGGGGCTCGCGACATTCACGCCCAGTTCTTTCCACTGCTCCACGCAATCGACCGCTTCCTGGCGCTCAACCAGCTTCCACTGCATGTCCTCCATTTCGTCGCCCGCCTGCATGACCAGAGCCTTCTGCTCTTCGGTCAGCCGGTTCCAGACACCCAAATTCATGCCGAGAGCCTCGAAGTCGTTCTTGATTGCGACGACGGAAGCGTATGGCGTCTGCTCGTACCAGGAGCGACCGATATGGGCGCTGCAGCTTGTCACCAGACCGTCGGCGACGCCGCGCTGCAACGCTGCGGTCACGTCGGTGGTGGGGAGCCGTACGACATTGGCGCCAAGTGCCTCGAGCACAGCGTCAGAAACGCCGCCGACACCACGCAATTGCGCACCCCCGAAATCTGCAGGTTCGAGCAAGAATTTGGACTTGTGAAACACCTGATCGTTGCCCTTGGGGAAAAAGCCCAGGAGCTTTATGTTCTTTTCTTCGTACCAACCGCCAACCATGTCAGCGAGACCTGCATCGGCCACGCGGCGGTAGTGTGCGTAGTCATCGAACATGAATGGCATGCCAACTGCGGCGACCTGAGGGATATCGCCCACCTGGAAACCACCGATCATGTTTGAAGCACTGACCGATCCCGTCGAAACGGCCGAGAAAGCCTCGTCGCTGGCGATCAGGGTGCTGCCGGGGAAGACGCGTACGGCAATGTCGCCGCCGCTCAATTCCTCGACACGCTCGGCCCAGTAATTGTAGGCGTCACCAATCACCTGAGTGCTCGGATATTGGTGCGCCAGTGTCAACGTCACCGATTGCGCGGTGGCGCTCGAGGCCAGTAGCAGCACAATGGCTGATGCGCTGGCCGTCATCGTCAGGAATAGGCGTGTCATTTTTGAAGTTCCTCCTCTGTTCATTCTTAGTCCTCCTGGTTTGTTCTGGTTGGAGTTGGGGTTGGGCGCCGTGAACGCGCCTTCGTTTTTCTCAAACGAGAATTTGTCCGCCTCGCGCGACCGGCAGCCCATCGACAACAATTTCAGGTTTGCTCACGACGCCTTCGAGACGCAGCTTGGCATGGCATGTACCCCCAAGGGTCACTGTGTCACCCATGCCGATATGGGCGGTGCCATACATCTTCTTGTCGGTGCGCATGGAGCCGGTAGGTTTGACATTGGGGTTGAGGCCCAGTGCAATTTCGGCCGGCGCGTTGTAGCTGGCCGCGTCACCATGCGTGTCCAGGATGCGCTTCCACACATCGGCCTGGGCTCCGCCTTCGATGTTGGTCACGAAGCCCTTTTCGATGGTGAGGACGATGGGTTCGCTCAGCGCCCCGACGGAGTGAGCCGTCAGGTCGAACACCACCTTGCCTTCGCCGGTGCCTTCGACGGGGCAGATATGGGTTTCACCATCGGGAAAGGCGCAACCCCCGCCGCCATTGTCACGCATCTTGAAGATCGTGCCCGCGATCGCCCGGCCCGGACGCCCTTCGATGCTCGCGCGCAGGTCGGTGCCGTTGGGGCAGGTCACGTGGATCGACTTGCCCTGGCTGAAAATGTCCTGTACCCGTGTGCCCAACACATTCATCGCCTTGTAGTCGGCGCCGGCAGGGCCGTCCGGCTTGAGCATGGCGGTGGTCAGCTCTTCCATCAGGATATGCCGCTTACCGATATTGAGCAGTTCGGCATTCAGCGGCGAATGCGCCAGCGCGGTGCTGGTCAGGTAAATGACAATGTCGGTACCCGGATCTGTTGCCGCGGCGCAGATCGCACTGGTCGGGCTGATTGCATGGGTCGCCCTTGGCGTCATGATCGCGGTGGTCGACTCGATGCCCATCGTATTGGCTGCCGTGGCCAATGCCTCCCACAAGACGGGCTCCATGGCCGTATCGGTGATGATGAGAATCTTGTCACCCGCCTTGGCATTGAGCTCCAGCGGCGTGCGCAACATTTTGACAAGTTCGATCATTTGAACGCTCAAGACTTTACTCCGTAAGATTTTTCGTCGGACGAGATGTATGAGGCCGGGATCCATGCCTCTGTCGCAAGTCCGGACATGCGCGACAGGATCGGCAAACGCTGCCCGGTCCAACTTTCGAAAACAGTCAGGCAGCCGCCTATCTTGTCCCTCAGCGCCTGTGGCGATGGAGGATCGATGGGCGAGCCTGGCAAAGCAGCTCGTGTAAACTGCGACACCGCAGAATCGGCGCGGGTTATCGCCAGACGCGCCTGGCCGAACTCGATATCGCCCTGGCTTGGCTGTGCCTGATCCTCTTGCACCGAGATGCGCGCCATCATCGCGACAATATCGGGCTCATGTAGTGCCGCGTCATAGAAGTCGGGGAGGGTAGGTGTGCCCCGAAGGAGTGCCACTGCTGCGGGATAGGTCTTGGAGAAGCGCGCCTCGAGACCGTTGTCCGGCTTGTCGAAACGGAGAATGGCGATGCTGCCGGCCGGGACGCTGAACTCGAACCTCAGGGTGGGGTCGAGGAGTTTGTCGCCGAGCGCGGCACATGCATCCAGCGCCAGTCCAATCAGGCGGTGAGTGGCATAGCAGCACGGAAAGAGCTTGACCGAAATCTGGTCAGGACGCGCTTCAAACGCTTCGTCGGGCGGGTCGATATCACCATCGCCTGCGCCATAGAGATCCGGATAGCCTCGGGTTTCGAACACGGCGCGAGATCCGGTCATTCCAGCCTTGGCAAGGCGCGCTGCCCGCGTTCCCGCAACTGCTGCGAAACCGGCGTGGGCCGGCTTGGCCTGAGTTGAGAAATTGGCCTGCAATCCGCCTGACATGGAGGCGGCAAGGGCAAAGGCGTTCGACATCTGGTCGGCATCAAGGCCTTCCAGTCGCCCCGCCGCTGCAGCGGCCGCCAGCGCACCGATAGTGCCGGTGCCATGCCAGCCCAAATTGTAGTGACCCCGCCCAACCCTGCGGGCCACGGCCCTGGCGGCGACTAGCCCTGCGGCAAAAGCGGTCAGCACGGTCTCTGGATCGTCCCGGCCATCGCGCAACACAGTTGGCAATAGGACCGTGCTGATATGGGTCATGCTCTCGACATAGACATCATCGAAATCGAGGGCGTGGGACGCGGTCCCGTTGATCAGCACAGCCGCTTCGAGGCTTTCGCACTGTTCACCGGACCAGGTCACCGCACCCTGCCCTTCATAGGCTGCAAGGGCATTGCGCGCCGCGGGCTCCAGGAAACCCGCTGCCGCCACAGCGACCGTGTCGGCAATGGCTCGGCCGATAAGTCGGCGCGTTGCGTCTTCCACGAGCAGGTCTGGTTTGAGAACGGCGTGGCAGAGCCGCGTCATGAAGTCTTCTGGCGTGCCGGCATTCCGGTTCATTGTTGACCCTCTACCTGAAGATAAATGGCGTGGCCCAGGGCGACATCGAGCGCCGTGGTGCCCTGAACAATGGCCATGGACAGGCCGGTGTCGTTCAGATGCGCCGTCACTTGATCAGCCGCCAGCGCAGCGACCGTGCCGGTCAAGCTGGCGGCAAAACTAAGTTCGTCAAACAGGCCTGCTTTGATCCACGCAGCGGCGTCTCCCTGATGCAATGCGTAGCCGAGATCATCGACAAAGCGCTGACTGCATGCGGCCCAGACCTTGTGGTCGACTTCCTGGCCACCGCCCATCGATAGAACGACAGCGCCGGGAGCGAGATCCTCAATCCGGACCAGCACTTCATTCGCCGAGGTGATGGTAATCACCAGATCGGCATCGCGAACCGCATCGGCCACCGAATTCTGGGGCACGACGTTGACGCCGGCCTCCTGGGCTTCCCGGGCAAAGCGTTCCGCCGAATCCACACTGCTCGCCACGACCCGCATGCTAGCCGGCTCGACAAGTTCGTTGACGGCCAGCGCCAATTGAAAAGCGATAGGTCCGGCGCCGATGATAGCCACGTTCGGCTCTGATCCAGTCGGCAGCAGGTAACGGGCGCAGACTGCACCTGAGACACCGGTGCGAAAGCGATAGGCGTGGCTTTCGTCGATTAATGCAAGCGGCTCACCGGACTGCAGCGACCACAGCATCAAGCGCGGCGCGGCACGGGAAATGAGCCTCACACCGGCGATGCCGAGATGATTGAGCACCGCTCCCTTAGCTCCCAGGCGAAAGGGTTCGCTCGTTATCTGCAGCAGGGAAGGCGTCGATGCGGTGACTGTCCCCTCCGCGATCCCGCGGTAAGTCGCCATGACAATCTCGGCCGCAGACCGAATGGAAAGCGCGTTTCGTGTCTGATCTTCCGTGATGCAAAACATGGCGCCTCCTTGCCACAAGAGGTGACTCGTCGGGTGTCGCATGTCAATTGATAAAATGATGTTCTACTCAGTGGAACAATGAAGCAGGCCGGACATCTCCGATCGAGGGTGTTGAATTCTCCACAAAGCGGACCAGGCGGAGCCCCCAAACGGCCGGCCGAGCTCTAGCGCTCGGAAAGCCAGTCCGCTTGATCCGGGGCTTGATCAGATCAAGACGCTTCATAGCCTCGATCGCGGTGTCACCCGCCTGAAACACTTCAGAATCTTCCTTCTACTGCCCGGTCAGATCCATGGCGACTATCGGCAGTTCTGGCGCGACTACGCCGTTTCGGCGCAGGGCACCAAGTTCAGCCTGCCGCAGGGCTTCTGGATAGACCGCATTGGCGCCCGATCCTGCGAGCTGAAATGCTTCCGCAGCATTCTTTGCCACTTCATTCGGCATCTTGGCATGAACGTCGCCAGCGCCACGATCATGGACAAGTTAGCCGTTCACGATCAGCTAAGTGCCATGGAGAAGGTCTTCAGGCAGTAACATCGTGATAAGTCGCAAGCGATAATCAGGTCGCTTGTTGCGGCCGCTATTGGCTCAGAGGAAGCGGCGCACCAGTGGCAGGTATGGGGTCGAGGCTGTGTGAAAACTCCCGATTATGCTATGATCGGGCACTGCTTCGGAGGTG
>NZ_JBDUUI010000017.1:0-41932 GCF_039938915.1 Devosia alba
CAGCACTGAGCTTGCTGAACAGGGGCAAGGTGCGCACCAGACTCGGGTCAATTCCAGCCAAAATCACTGCCTCATCGTGTTGTAGGCTGTGCCTACCACGAATAGCGGCTGTCAGGGTACCGTGAATTCAGCTGTGGAACGGCGCCAGCAGACGGTCGGTCCAGCTGGGGCGGCGCACCAGCCGGAAGCCGAGATTGGCAGGTGGCACGCCAACCGAGCAGCCACCGCTCTTGGCGTCGCGGACAAACACACTCATCGGGGCCCGGTGCTGGCCTTCCAGCAAACGGATCGAGCAGGCCTGGGTCTGGCTCAGAATGGTGCCGGCAGTGTCCACCCGCACCCGGCGGTGGCAGGTCTGCGTCCACTCCCACACATTGCCCGCAATGTCAGCCAGGCCGTGCGCATTGGTGCCAAAGCTGCCCAGGGGCTGGGGGAAACGTCCCCCCGCAGTCTTGCGTGCAGCCTCTGCTTCATAATCAGCCAGCCAGCGCAGGGCGGGGTTGGCGTCGTCGTCGACGACGCTGGTGGCGGTGTCAGTCACTTTTTCGCCAGCGGCAAAATTCCATTCCTCGCTGGTGGGCAAGGTCCAGCTCTGCCCGGTGTGCTGGGACAGCCATGCCGCATAGCGTGTCGCATCATCATAATTGACACCGGTCACGGGAATGTCGCCATTGCCTGAATTCTGCGCCGCCGCGCAGGTGCCCTCGGCCACGCAGCGGGCATAGTCGGCCTGACTCACCTGAAACTGCATGATGGTGAGCGGCTCGGCCAGCCGCGCCTGCACCAGGGGCGCATCGACCTCCCGGCCATCGCGCAGCACACTGCCATCCAGGCGATAGGTGAAATCAGCCGGTGCGATGGTCACGGTCGCCGGGCCGGACAGTGTCGCGGCGGGGTTGAGCAGCGTCGGCAAATCGAGCTGTATGCCGACCAGTGCCAGGCCCGTGAGTAAAAGCAGCCCCGGCAGCGCAATCGAATTGACTGGGGTGGTGAGGAAGCGGGGCAGGGCGTGCATTGTTGCGTTCCATGCAGGAGCGGTGCGGCACCCCAGCGGCGCCGCACCCATGCTTGGGAAGATCAGATCGGGCTGGGAGGCATGACGCTGGTCATCAGGTCGTCATTCCAGTCGCCGGTCACCTTGAAGTGGCCCGCGGCACCCAGCTCGAAAGCTTCGATCAGATTGTGATTGACGTAGGCGTAAACGCCGGGCTGCAGGAAGGTGTAGAGCGCCACGCCGGCCGCGCCGCCCGCAACAAACCAGGTTTCCATACCCACATCGGGGGCATTGCCAAACTTGCCACCGGGCCAGACATAGTCGCCATGCCCGCCGATAAGGTGCGGACGTGTGTCGCGATTGGCCTGGGAATGGACGACCAGCACGGTCTCGCCAACTGCAGCGGTCATGGCATTGTCGCCGGTCAGCGCACCGACCTTGCCGTTGAACACGACATGGCTGGGCTTGAGTGTGCGCATGACATCAAGGGTGTCGGCATAGCCGTCGCCGATGCTGTCATAGGTCATGTAGTTGCCGTCGGCATCCTTGGGCACATAGAAGTCCTGCTCGCCCACATAGTAGACGCGGTCATAGCTCAGGGGATTGCCCTTGCCATCATTGAGACCCTCGCGCGGCAGCACCAGAATGGCGCCATTCATGCCCGCGGTGACGTGCCACGGCACCATGCCTTCAGGGGCGCAATGATAGACGAACGCGCCGGACTTGGTGGCCTTGAAGCGCAGCACGGCCTTTTCACCGGGGTTGACGTCGGTCAGCTGGGCACCGCCCAAAGCGCCAGTGGCGGAATGGAAGTCGATATTGTGTGCCATCAGATTGGTGTCGGGGTTGATCAGTGTCAGTTCGACATAATCGCCCTCATGCACCACCATCAGTGGACCGGGAACCGAGCCGTCGAAGGTCATCGCCCAGATGGTGGTGCCCTCATCGTCGACTTCATGGACCTTCTCTTCGATCGTCATGGTGAATTCGACGATCTTGGGGCCGCCCGTCGCAACCTGCTCATGGGCATGCACGAAGGGTGGCTTGACCAGCTCTACCTTGACGCGCTCCAGCGTTGCAGGATCAACCGAAATTGCAGAAGCTGCTTCAGCTGCGGCAGGTAAGACTGTTGCAATCTGTACGGCTGCACCAATTGCGGTGGCACCAACAAGTAGATTGCGGCGCGAAATCCCAATATTGCTTGTCATTTTATTATCCTACATTCGGCGTACGGCCTTTTTTGCCGGCGCAGCATCTTAATAGATCGGGTGGACCCGTCTATCTTTGATCCAAAACAAGTTTCTTTCGCTTTCTTTCTCACGAGGAATTGAGTGGATATTTGACATGCGTCAAAGAAATGCCACCTGTTCCGGTCTAGAAGCACGGTCAACGGGACCAACATGGCCCGATTGTTCAAGGAGCCCCCCAATATGCGTAACACCCTCAAAACCCTGCTAGCCGTCGCCCTGCTGAGCGGCATGGTCACTGCCCCAGCCCTGGCGGCAGACTTCGAAGTGCACATGCTCAACAAGGGGGAAGCCGGATCGATGGTGTTCGAGCCAGCCTTCGTCCAGATCCAGCCCGGTGATACGGTGACCTTTGTGCCCACCGACAAGGGCCACAATGCCGAAACCATCAAGGGCATGATCCCTGAGGGTGCCGAGCCGTTCAAGAGCAAGATCAACGAGACCTTTAGCGTCACCTTCGACGTTGCCGGCGCCTACGGCATCAAGTGCACGCCGCACTACGCCATGGGCATGGTCGCCATGGTTTTCGTCGGTGACGAACTGGAAAATCTCGACGGCGTCAAGGAAGTCAAAGTGCCCAAGAAGGTCGGCGAGCGGTTCGAGGCGATCTACGAAGCAGCGGCCCTCTAAGCGTCGCCCACAGCCGCCGCGCACCATCCATGCGCGGCGCATGAACCAGCAGCGTTGAGGGGCGTGCGCATACTGGTTCGCCGATAGACAGAACCTGTTTGGCGTCGGTGCATTAGGCACCGGCGCCAATTTTGTCTGGAACCCCGCAGGTCCGATCCCTCCCGGCCGGCCTTCACAGCAGCAGTTTGGCGCGATTGTTGTCGAGTTCGATCACTGCGCTGCCGGCCAGCGCCGCTGTGCTGGCGGTGCCCGCTTCGACGGCACTGACCAGATCGCCATGGGCCGCCAACGAATCCCGGCAATATGCGGCGCCGGTGCTGGCATCAAGCGACTTCAGCGCCAGTGCCAGGGTGAGTTCGACAATCCCCGTTACCGAGCGGAGCAGGGCATTGCCTGAACTGTCGGCGATGACGCGGTGGATTTCCAGCGCCGACAGACCGTGCGCCTCCAGATTGCCCTGGGCAATGTCCATCTGGTGCAGCCAGTATTTCATCAGACGAACATGCTCGGCAGTGCGGCGGGCGCTGGCCAGCGCGATCGCGCGGGCCTCCAGGGCGCCACGGACATCGAACAGGCTTTCGAAAAAGCGCTGATCGGGCTTGGCGTAAAAGTGCCATGAGAGCACCTGCGGATCAAAAAAGCTCCAGCGACTGGAAGGCGTGACGCGCGTGCCGACCTTTGGCCGCGCCTCCACCATGCCCTTGGCCTCAAGCGTCTTGAGCGCCTCGCGCAGCACCGTGCGCGAGACCCCGTAGGTTTCCATCATCTCCGCGTCATTGGCCAGGATCGAGCCAATCGGAAATCGGCCCGTGACGATCCCCAGGCCGATCTCATTGATCACGAAGGTATGGAAATTCCGTGCAGCAGGTCGCCCGGATAACGAGCGAATGAGGCTGCCTGCTTCGATCATGCTATGCTTTCTCGGGCGATTTCTCTGCCGGAGCGGAGGCCGCAAATATGACGCGCTGCAGCACGATGAACATGAAGAGCAGCACACCAATGACGATCTTGGTCCACCAACTCGACAGCGTGCCATCAAAGATGATGTAGGTCTGAACCAGCCCCAATAGCATCACGCCAACGAATGTGCCCAGCACAAATCCATAGCCGCCGGTGAGCAGTGTGCCGCCGATAACCACCGCGCTGATCGCGTCAAGTTCCACACCCACGGCCGCCAGCGGATACCCTGCGGAGGTGTAGAGCGAGAACACGATCCCCGCCAAGGCCGCCAGCATGCTCGACAGCATGTAGATCTGCACCGTCGTCTGCGCCACCGGCACGCCCATCAGCGAAGCCGACACCGGATTGCCGCCCAGTGCATAGACATAGGAGCCGAACTTGGTGCGGTGGGCCAGTAGCGCGCCGCCGAGGAACACCACGATCATCAGCATGCCGATGAAGCTCAGCCGGCCACCGCCGGGCAGGCGGATCATCAGATCACCCAGCGTGTCGTAGAATTCGTGCCGGATCGGCACTGAATCCTGGGTGATGATCGAGGCGCCGCCGCGCGCCAGGAACATCCCCGCCAGCGTCACGATGAACGATGGCACTTGCAGATAGTGGATGGTAACGCCCATGGCCGCGCCGAACAGGCCGGCCACCCCCAGCGCGATGACAAAGGCCGCCAGCGGGTGAAAGCCCAGCCAGCTGACAAGGACCGCAATCAGCACTCCGGTAAAGCCAATGACCGCGCCCACCGACAGATCGATGCCACCCGAGATGATGACGAAGGTCATGCCCACCGCGGTAATGCCCAGAAACGCATTGTCGGTGAGGAAATTGCCCAGCACCCGCGTCGACAGCATATTGGGGAATTGCAGCACGCTGAGCGCATAGGCAATGACGAAGATGACCGCTGTGGCGGCAAGCGGACGCAGGCTGCGTTTCATTTGGCGGTCGCCTTGCTGGTGGTTACGAGACGCCGCCTGAACGGCAAGGCGGCATAGGGCGACTGGATAAGCAGGATCAGGATGATCATCCCGGCCTTGACCACCAGATTGAATTCCGGCGGGAAGCCCGACACCAGAATGCCGGTATTCATGGCCTGGATGATCAGCGCACCGACCACGGCCATCGGGATGGAAAAGCGCCCGCCCAGCAGCGAGGTGCCGCCGATGACCACGGCCAGAATGGCATCGAGTTCCAGCCACAGTCCGGAATTGTTGGCGTCGGCGCCGCGGATGTCGGCGGCCACCACAATGCCGGCTATGGCGGCGCAAAGCCCGGACAGACCATAAACCAGCATCAGCAGCATGCGGCTGCGAATGCCCGCCAGCGCGGCGGCGGCGCGGTTGACCCCGATCGCCTGCACGAACAGCCCAATGGCGCTGCGGCGCACCAATAGGGTCACCGAAACCATCAGCGCCACGGCGATGACCGCCGCCATGGGAAAGCCCAGGAATGAGCCGGTGCCGATGAAGATCAGCACCGGGTCATTGAAGGTGACAATCGAGCCCTCGGTGATCAGCTGGGCAATGCCGCGCCCAGCCACCATCAGCACCAGCGTCGCCACGATGGGCTGGATATCGAGCACGGCCACCAGAAAGCCGTTCCACAGCCCGCAGGCCAGACCGGCCAGTAGCGCTGCCCCCACCGCAATCGGCGCCGGGTAGCCGGCCACCACCATGGTCGCGGCGACGGCGCCGCATACCGCCATGATGGCGCCGACCGACAGGTCGACCCCCTTGGTGGCAATCACCCCGGTCATGCCCACGGCCAGAATGGCCACCGGAGCGCCGCGATTGAGCACGTCAATAATGCTGCCGAAGAAACGCCCATCCTGCCAGGTGACGTTGAAGAAATTGGGGAACAGCAGCCAGTTCAGCAACAGCACCCCGGTCAGGGCCAGCAATTGCGGATTGGCGAGGCGTTCGAAAGGTACGCGTCTCATGACACAGCCTCGTCGGGATGGTTGGCAATGGCCTGCACGATAATGCCGGGATTGATGTTCTTGCCGTGCAGTTCGGCCACCATTTCGCGGTCGCGCATCACCACGATGCGGGAACTGTAGGCGACGACCTCGTCGAGTTCCGAGGAGATCACCAGCATGGCCATGCCATCGTCGCGCAGGCGGTTGATCGTCCGCACGATTTCGGCATGCGCCCCCACATCAATGCCCCGGGTGGGTTCGTCCAGAATGAGGAAGGCCGGGTCCGTGGCCAGCCAGCGCGACAGAATGGCCTTCTGCTGATTGCCGCCCGACAGCAGCTTGATCGGCATGTCGAGCGAAGCGGCGCGGATATCCATTGATTCGCTGAACTTGCCGGCGATCTCCAACTGTTCATCGCGGTTGAGGGCGCGGAACCAGCCCAGCTTGCCCTGCAGCGCGATGACGATGTTCTCGCGCACTGACAGATCGCCGAAAATGCCCTCGGCCTTGCGATCCTCGGGACAGAAGCCGAAGCGATGGCCGATGGCGTCGGTGGTATGGCGAATGGCCTCGCTCGCACCTTCAATGCGCAGCGTGCCCTGGTCAGCCGGATCGGCGCCGAACATGATCCGGGCCAGTTCCGTCCGCCCCGAACCCAGCAGGCCCGCGACCCCGATCACTTCGCCCTTGTGAATGGTCAGGTCGAACGGGCTCACCGTGCCCTTGCGACCATAGCCGCTGAATTCCAGCAACACCTCGCGGTGCGACGATTCCGGCTCCAGATCGGTGGAACCGTTGAACGCAATGTCCTTGCCCAGCATCAGCCGCACCACATCGGTGCGGCTGAGCGCGTCGAGCACCTGGGTTTCCACCAGTTGGCCATTGCGCAGCACGGTTACCCGGTCGGCAATGGCAAATACCTGGTCGAGGAAATGGGTGATGAAAATGATGGCCAGGCCGCTCCGCTTGAGCTCGCCAATCACCTCGAACAGGCGCTCGACTTCGTTGCGATCCAGACTTGCCGTTGGCTCGTCCAGGATCAGCACCTTGCCCGACAGCGCCACGGCGCGGGCAATGGCGACAATCTGTTGCACGGCCACCGAATGGCTGCCCAGTTCGCTGCCCGGATCCAGGGTTAGTCCATACCGGGTCAGCAGTACCCGCGCATCGGCTTCCATCTGACGATGATCCACCAGGCCGAAGCGGGTGGGCTGGTGGCCCAGATAGAGGTTTTCCGCCACCGACCGGTTGGGCAGCAGATTGACCTCCTGATACACGGTGCCGATGCCATGGGTCTGGGCATGCAGGGGATTGTCGAGGGTAACCGGCTCCCCATCCACCAGCACGGCCCCGCCATCTGGCTGGTAGGCGCCGGTCAAGATCTTGATCAGGGTGGATTTGCCGGCCCCGTTCTCGCCCAGCAGGGCATGCACCTCGCCGGCGCGCAGGCCGAAGTCGATGGCATCGAGCGCGATATGGCCGCCGAATATCTTGATGATGCCGCGCGCTTCGAGCACGTACTGGCTTTCGGTCATGGCCGCTCTCCCCCCGTTTCTGGCTACCGAGTTCTCAGTCATCTGCCCCCCCTTGTAGGACGAGATCAAGGGCGGGGGTACCTGCGGCACCGCGCGCCCAAAGACGTGAGAGTTTGCTGACAGCCCGAAACCTCCACCCTCACTCCCTCCCCACAAGGGGAGGGAGGCAGATCGGGGCATACGACCAGCAGTTGGTCGCCTATCTCTCTAATTAGTAGCCCAGGCCCTTGCGGGTGTCATACTCGCCCTGCGGGTTGTCAGCAGGTGTATAGAGCTTGGACTCGGTGATGATGAACTTCTCAGGCGCCGTGCCATCAGCCAGATAGGCCGAGAGCGCGTCGAAAGCCGGGCCGGCCATGTTGGGCGTCAGCTCAACGGTGGCATTGGCCTCGCCGGCCGCCATGGCGGCAAAGATGTCCGGCACGGCGTCGATGGACACCACCTTGATGTCGGTGCCGGGCTTGAGACCGGCATCCTTGATGGCCTGGATGGCGCCAACGGCCATATCGTCATTATGGGCATAGACCGCGCAGATATAGGCGCCGCCATTCTCGGCCTTGATGAAGCCTTCCATAACTTCCTTGCCCTTGGAGCGGGTGAAGTCGCCGGTCTGGCTGCGGGCAATGGTGATGTTGTCGTGCCCGGCAATGGCTTCTTCAAAGCCCTGCTTGCGGTTGATGGCCGGGGTGGAGCCGACCGTGCCCTGCAGCTCGACGACCTTGCAATCGGCATCGCCGATTTCGGCAACCAGCCATTCGCCGGCAACCCGGCCTTCCTTGACCTGATCGGAGGCTACCGAGGTCAGGTACAGATCTTCCGGCGCATCGACGCCGCGGTCGAGCAGGATCACCGGAATTTCGGCTTCCTTGGCTTCGGTCAGCACATCGTCCCAGCCCGTGGCGACGACGGGCGCAACCATGATGGCGTCAACACCCTGCGCGATGAAGCCGCGAATGGCCTTGATCTGGTTTTCCTGCTTCTGCTGCGCATCGGCAAATTTGAGGTCGATGCCGCGGTCTGCGGCCTGCTGCTTGGTGACTGAAGTCTCGGCGGCGCGCCAGCCCGATTCCGAGCCGATCTGGCTGAAGCCGATAACCTTGCCCTGCAGGTCCTGGGCAAGGCTGACAGACGTCAAAGCGGTAGCGAGGCTTGCCGCGATGGCAAGCTTGGTGATGATGTTCACGATGTCCTCCCAATAAGTGGTCGCGGCGGTGTGTTCACCTGCGGCGATAAGATGACGCTACATAAAGTACTATTATATGTAAAGACCGATCTTGCGACCTTATCCCGGGTCGGGTTTCGGCTGGTTTCGCCAGCCGTTGACGGGCCGATCTGCCCACCAAGCGGCGTGCGAGGGGGCTGCCCGTCAACAGTTTTTTGCCGGTGGCGGTTTAAATTTTGCCTTGGTTTGCCTACATATTGGCCAAGCGTCGTGCGTAATCGGGCGTGCGGCTGATCCAACGGGGCCCTTTTTGGGCCCGTATTTTCATAGGAGAGCAGCCATGACCGAAGCAAAAACCGGAGACATTGTCCGCATCAATTATGCGGGTCGTCTCACCGACGGCACCAGTTTCGATTCCTCGGAAGGCCGTGAACCCCTGCAGTTTACCCTTGGCGAAGGTCAGGTAATCGCGGGTCTGGAGGCCCATGTCGCCGGCATGGCTCCGGGCGACAAGTCAACCGTGACCATCCCCTGCGATCAGGCTTATGGTCCCCACCGTGCCGAAGCGGTCCAGACTCTGGAGCGCACCAAGGTGCCAGCCGGCATCGACATTGAAGTGGGCACCCAGTTGCAGGCCAGAACTGCCGACGGCAGCATGCTGCCGATCCGGGTCGTGGAACTTGACGATGCGATCGTCAAGGTTGACGCCAACCACCCCCTTGCCGGGCAGGATCTGATTTTCGACGTCGAGCTGGTCGAGATCGTCAAGGCCGCCTAGAAAAGCGCGCCATGATCACAATGAAACAGGCGGACACTCGAAAGAGCGTCCGCCTGTTCTAATTTTTGCTATCAGCGCGGTCAGCTTTGCCTAGGCGGCAACTTCCTGACGCGGCAATGGATAGGCTTCGGCCTCATAGAGGGCCTTGATGGCCATGCCGTCAAAACGGCCGCTGCGGACCTCCAGAATCGTGCCGCCGAGGCCCGCTTCGGGCAGCTCTTCCATGACGAAGCGGATGGCTTCAGATGCCTTGGCAAAGCGGCGATACTGGGTCTGCTGCGACTTGGCCACCCGGCGGCTCGGGAACAACTCGGCGGCGGCATCATAATTGAACGTCATGTCGGCTCCTTAATGGCAAGAGCCCGCGAGCGGGCCCGGCTGGGTTGGTGCAGCTTCTTGCGCGGCAGCGGATAATCAGCGCTCCTGTAGAGCCAGATCATCCGGTCATTGCTATGGCGCTTGCCGTTCAACTCAAGGCTGGCGCCTTTGAGACTGACCGGGGCCGCCTCTTCAAGTGCGAAGCGGAGGGCCTGGGCTGCGGTACGAAAGGTGCGGGGCCCTTGGGCCGCCGCCGCGTGCCAGTCGCTGCCAAGGTAAAGCGCGGCAGGCGCCTGGAAATCAAACTGTGTCATTTTCTCTCATTTGTTCCGGCACTGTGCCGAAACCAGTTTATTTGTGGGGCCGCGAAACGCTGGCCGTGCTCGAATAGCGCGATGCGGGCGCACAAAAGGCAGCCAATGGCATCGCGACCGCCCAGCACCATGCTGGTCGGTACAACACGCTCGCAAAAATCAGGAAAGCCAATAGGCCGGTAATCCGGCTGATGGACAGCTATGATGCGCTGAAACGTATGTGCTCAATATAGGCACAACTGGCCGATTATGCAAGTTGGCCGCAATTTGAGCCTTAACAGACGATCCAGACGCGGATTGGAAAATCACCGCTGACAGGGCAGACTGCTCACCAACACCGATTATCACGAAGGATCGTCCCATGGGATTTCGCGCACTGCTCACCGATCGGGATGCCGGGGGGAAGGTCACTTCCACTGTCGCCGAGATTGACGAGGCCAGCCTGCCTGCCGGCAATGTGACCGTCGATATCGATTGGGCGGGCCTCAACTACAAGGACGGGCTGTGCCTGACCGGGGGCGGTGGTCTGGTGCGCAATTATCCCCATGTCGCCGGCATCGATTTTGCCGGCACGGTGCGCCACAGCGCCGATGATCGCTATGCAGAAGGGCAGGAAGTGGTGCTGACCGGCTGGCGCGTCGGTGAAGTGCAATGGGGCGGCTATGCCGAACGCGCCCGGGTCAATGCCGATTGGCTGGTGCCGCTGCCCCAGGGGCTCAGCACCCGCGACGCCATGGTGGTGGGCACGGCCGGACTGACCGCCATGCTCTCGATCAACCGGCTGGAAGCGGCAGGCATCAGCCCCGAGTCCGGCGTGGTACTGGTCACCGGGGCGGCCGGCGGCGTTGGCTCGATTGCCACCGCGCTGCTGGCCCGGCTGGGCTATAGCGTGGCGGCGCTGTCGGGCCGCCCACAACATGGTGAGGCGCTCAAGGCCCTGGGCGCGGCCAGCATTGTCGACCGCAATGAGTTCCTCGCCCAGCCCGACAAGGTGCTGGAATCCGCCCGCTGGGCGGCGGCCATCGACAGCGTCGGCGGCAAGGTGCTGGGCAAGCTGCTCAAGCAGATCAACTATGGCGGCGCCGTCGCCAGCCTGGGCAATGCCGGCGGCATCGAACTCAACACCAATGTGCTGCCCTTCATCCTGCGCGGGGTCACCCTGATCGGCATCGACAGCGTGATGCAGCCCTATGCCACCCGTATCGCCGCCTGGCAGCGCATCGCCGAAACCTTCGACATTGCCGCCTATGGCAAGCTGGTGCGCGAGATCGGGCTGGAAGAGCTGCCCGCAGCGGGCGAGCAGATCCTGGCCGGCGAGATCAACGGGCGGGTGCTGGTGCGGCCGCATTAGCGGTAGCCCGCTGCCTGCAGCTCGAACAGCTCGGCATAGTGGCCCCGCAGCGCCAGCAGCTCGGCATGGGTGCCCGCTTCGAGAATGGCGCCATTCTCCAGCACCAGAATGCGATCGGCCATGCGCACGGTCGAGAAGCGGTGCGAGATGATCACCGCGGTCTTGCCGGCCGCCAGGCTCTTGAAGCGCGAGAACACTTCGGCCTCCGCCTTGGCGTCAAGGGCTGCGGTGGGCTCGTCCAGAATGATCAGCCCGGCATCGCGCATATAGGCGCGGGCAATCGCCACCTTCTGCCACTCGCCGCCGCTCAGGTCGCGCCCCTTGTTGAACAGGCGCCCCAATTGCTGGTCATAGCCCTGGGGCAGCTTGGCGATCACCGCATCGGCCAGGCTCCGCTCGGCCGCGCTGGCAATCCGCTCCATATCCTGCTGCGCCTCGATGCGCCCCACCCCGATATTGTCGCGGGCGCTGAGGCTGTAGCGGATGAAATCCTGAAAGATCACCCCGATATGGGCGTGGATATCGCTGACGGCAAAATCCCGCAGATCGATGCCGTCCACGGTGATGCGGCCTTCGTCGGGATCGTAGAGCCGGGTCAGCAGCTTGACGATGGTGGTCTTGCCCGCGCCGTTTTCCCCCACCAGGGCCAGCGTTTCGCCGGCCTGCAGCGTGAAGCTGAGATGGCGCAGCGCCCAGGTCCTGGTATCGGGATAGCGAAAGCCGACATCCTCAAACACGATGCCGCTGGCAATCGGATCTGGGAACGGCTTGGGCGTCGCCGGCGACACAATGCCGGGCTCGATCTCGAAGAACGAGAACAGGTCGTCGAGATACATTGACTGCCCGGCAATCTGGGTGAAGCCGAGCAGCAGCTTCTGGAACAGCCCGTTCAGGCGCAGAAACGAGCCCGACAGAAACGCCAGGTCACCGATGGAAAAATCCCCCACAATGGTGCGCCAGACAATAAAGCCATAGGCGCCATAATAGGTCAGCGTCGAGATCGCCGAGAACAGCGCCCCCCAGAACGAGCGCTGCATCGCGATGCGGCGATTATCGGCAAAGATCCGCTGCGCCAGCGTCTTGAACCGTTCGATCAGAAAGCCGCCCAGGCCGAACAGCTTGATTTCCTTGGCCGTCTCGGCACTGGCCCCGACATGGCGGATATATTCCAGCTCGCGCCGCTCCGGCGTGCGCCAGCGGCTCATCATATAGGCCAGCGTGTTGAACCTTGCCTCGCCCCACACGGCAGGCACAAAGCTCAGCGGCAGCAGCAGGATCAGCCAGGGTGCATAGACGAACAGACCCGCCGCCAGCGTCGCCACGGTGATGATGTCCTGCGCCTGTCCGAACATCTGGCTCAGCAGCGCATTGCGCCCTGCGGCCTGCCGCCGCGCGCGCTCCAGCTTGTCCTGATATTCAGCCGATTCAAAATGCACCAGATCGAGCGTGGCGGCATGGGCCATCAACTCGACGCTGACGGTATTGGAGTGCAGCTCCGACAGGATCGAATCCACCAGCCCGGTAATGCGCGTCAATAAATCGGACGCCAGCACCAGCGCCAGTTCGACCAGCAGCAGGACGATGACCGGCGTCAGCGCGCCACTGCTCCACCAATCGGCAAAGTCGGGGCCCGGCGGGGTACTGCCGGTCAGCCGCACCACTTCGTCGATGATCAGCTTGCCGACATAAAGCAGGGCAATCGGTTGCAGCGAGGCCACCAGCCGCAACCCGAAACTGGCCGCGGTCAGTGACTTGCTGGTGCGCCAGATCTGCGCCAGCAACCGGCCGAGATGGCGCAGATTGTCGACGCGCTCGCGAAAACTCGGGGTCTTGCTGGCAAGGGGCGGCGGGCGGCGCCCGGGAAGGTCGGTCATGCGATGATCCTAGCCCGGCGCCAGGTGGCGGGGAATACAATTGCATGGCGCCCGGCGCCATAGCGGCAGACCTTCCCGACCGGGCCGGGAAGGCCAATGGGCCGGAGCTAGAAGCGCTGCCGTTCGGCAGGCTTGTTGCCCATGATGGCTTCGATTTTCTCGATCACATCGGGTGTCAGCCTGGCCTTGGAATCCAGCGCCGAAAGGTTGTCGGCCAGTTGGGATTTCCTCGACGCACCCAGAATAACCGTCGAGACATGGGGGTTGTTCAGGCACCACAGCAGCGCCAGATGGTGAATGGGCAGGCCGATATCCTTGGCCAGACTGGCCAGCAGCTTGACCTTTTCCAGCTTCGCCTGGCCGGCTTCGCTGGTCCAGGCTTCCTTGAGCCACTCATAGCCCGGCAGGTTGAAGCGGCTGTCCTCGGGGATGCCGTCATTGTACTTGCCGGTCAGTGCGCCCGAGGCCAGCGGCGACCAGATCGTGGTGCCCAGGCCCATCAGATCATAGAGCGGCAGATAGTCGTTCTCGACCTTTTCGCGGGTGAACAGGTTGTATTGTGGCTGCTCCATCACCGGCGCGGTGATCTTGAGGTCCCTGGCCACGGCCCAGGCCTCGGTCAGCTGCTGGGCGTTCCATTCCGAGGTGCCCCAATAGAGAATCTTGCCCTGGGTCACCAGATTGTGCATCGCCCACACCGTCTCCTCAATGGGCGTGTCGATGTCGGGTCGGTGGCAGAAATACAGATCGAGATAATCCACCTGCAGGCGCTTGAGCGCCGCGTGGCAGGCCTCGGTGACATGCTTGCGGCTCAAGCCTTTCTGCGTCGGCTTGCTGCCACCCCAGAACACCTTGGAAGACACCACAAAGCTGTCCCGGCTCCAGCCGAGATCCTTCAGCGCTGCGCCCATCAGGGTTTCGGACTCGCCGGCCTCGTATCCTTCGGCATTGTCGAAGAAATTGATGCCCTCATCATAGGCCAGGCTCATCAGCGCCATGGCTTCGGCGTGGTCGACCTGCTTGGAGAAGGTGACCCAACTCCCCAGTGAGACTTCGCTGACCTTCAGGCCAGACTTTCCCAGACGACGATATTCCATGGGGTTTTTCCTGTTGTTGCAGTAGGTGTTTCTTCATCGGTGTATGGCGATGGATGACGGGGTCCTTGCGATTTGCCCATTGTCCTGCAAAGCGCGCGCTGGACGACCGGCGGCGCCGGGCCTAACCTTGTCTCTCATCAGCCCATCGGGAGGGCATCATGCTCAAAGACATTGATTCATCTGCCATTGTTGCCGTCCATGATATCGATCGCGCCAGGGATTTCTACACTGCCACGCTCGGCCTCGACCTGCTCGAGGACGACGGTTCAGTGCTGACCTTGCGAACCGGGACGACCGCGCTGGTGGTTTACCTCTCCGATTTCGCAGGCACCAATCAGGCCAATGCCGTGGTCTGGGGCGTGGGCACCCAATTTGACGATATTGTCGCCGCTCTCCGGGCCAAAAATGTGACCTTCGAGCATTATGACATGATGGAGCGGCGCGGGGATATCCATGTGGCCGGCGACTTCAAAGGCGCATGGTTCAAGGATCCCGACGGCAATCTGCTGCATCTGAACAATATGTGACTAGGGCCGCTCGCGCAGGAACCGGGTCAGATCGTCGGTCAAATGATGGACATGCGCGCCCGCGCTGCGGCTCAGCTCCCAGGCTTCCACCTGCTCATGGGCGAAGTCTTCACCGGCCACGACCTGCACGGTGGCCATGCCAACCTCGTGCGGCACGACCAGGTTCTTTTCCAGATCGTCGAACATCACCGCCCTGGTCGGATCAATGCCATGCAGGGCAAAAAATCCCTCATAGGCCGCACGGTGCGGCTTGGGCACAAAGGTCATGGCGCGGATATCGTGCACATGCTCGAACAGCTCGGCTCCGCCCAGCCGCGCCAGCACGGCGCGGGCATGGCCGGTATCGCCATTGGTCAGAATGAACTTTCGCCCGGGCAGCGCGGTAATCACCTCGACCAGATCGGGATGCGGCGCCACCGGCGAATAGTCGATGGCATGAACCGTATCGAGAAAATGGTCCGGGTCGACCTTGTGCTGGCTCATCAGGCCGTTCAGCGTGGTGCCGAAGTCGCGATAATAGCTCTTTTGCAGCGTCCGCGCCGCGTCGAACTCGAGCTGGGTCAGCGCCATCACATAATGGGTGATGTTGATATCAATCTGCGCAAACAGATTGCAGCTGCGCGGATACAGCGTGTTGTCGAGGTCAAACACCCAGTCGGTGACGTGGCTGAGGCTGCGGCTTGGTGGCGTCAAATCATTCATATCGCCCACTATGCCTGAACTTTCTCAATTTTTCGCCCAGAAGCATCGGGAGCGGCCCGTGGGGGCCACTCCCGGATCAGCCTATTGGGCTGGTGTATTGGCTTGGATCACCAGACCCAGCGCCTTGATCAGGCCGGCGGGATTGGCGGCGGCGGCCATCACCACCAGAACCGAGGTTGGCGAGGGCGGCGCGATCCGGATTTCGAGACTCTCCGGATTGTCGAGGAAGGCTTCAACCGGCGGCACCACGATGTCCTTGAGGGCCGGAATGCCCGATTGGCCAACCATCATCGGCAGCGTCGACTTCAGGCCCGCCACGAAACTGGCGCGATCGGCACCGGACTGGGCGGCAAAGAAGTCCAGCAGCTTGCCGGCCAGCGACGCATCGTCATAGCGCACCGAAGCGCCGACAATGGACACGCCCTGCATGATGGCCATGCCGCTCATCATCTGCGCCTGGGCCTTTTCGTCGGTCATCTCGCCATCGGCGGCCATATCGGTCTGCATGGCCATGATCTGGTCAAGCACCGCCGGCGTGAGACCCGTCACGTCGGCTCGAAGGTCCAGCGCGCCAATATCGGCAAAGTCGAACAGGAACTGGTTGATGGTGGCCTGGCCGTCAGCCATTGACCAGGTCATGTCGCTGCTGATGTCGCCAGCGATCGAGGTGAGGCCGAGGGCGTCGATAATCGCGCCGGCTTCGGGGTCCTCTTCGCTGACGGTGGACAGGTCGACAGTGATTCCGTTGATGTCGAAGCTCGAGTCCAGGCCGACAAGTTCAGCGCTGTTCTGGCTCGGATTGAAGGTGGTGACGGTTTCCATCGACTCAACGGCAATGACCTCTTCGCCATCACGGGTGATAGACAGCGGACCGGTCGAGGCCGACTCCAGCCACTGCATGCTCACGATTGCCGAAATGGTGTCACCGCCTGGCAAGTAGAAGCCGTTTAGGCGAATGTCGCTCAGCGTTATGTGGCCAACCGGATCGGCGCTAAAATCGCTGTCGATGTCGGGGATGGTGATGGTTTCGGCGGTATAGCTGCCGTCAGCGCCTTCCGAGACGCCGGAAAAGGTGATTTCGGTGTCAAGGACCATGGGGTCAGTCGCACCCTCGACAGGGTCGATGATGGTGACGGTCACGCCATCGACGGTGATGGTATCGCCATCCAGCGTGGCCGGCCCGAACTGCAGATCGTAACCCTGCGTCTTCCAGACGGTTGCGACGCGATCAACGAAGGCCTGGGCTTCAAGCGCGCTGGCCTGGCTCATCAGGGCGGCGGTCGCAACGCTGCTCAGCAGCATCAGGATTGGTGTTCTGTTGGTCCACATCAGCGTCTCCGGCTCGTTCGTGTTGGTTGATCGGGGGGCAGGGATGATCAGTCAATTGGGTGGCGTGGTGGTGAGTAGATGGCGTCGGGGCCGTCCGATTGCAATATAAATCAGCCAAAATCAGGGCCTTGGACGCTAGTGCTCCTTTATATCACCCTAACGACAGCCATTGATTTCTTACAGGAACTGCCGATAGGCCGGGTTGTTGGTCTCCTCCCAATAGGGGAAGCCGACCGCATCGATATGGGCGATGAAATCGGCATGGGTCTCGGCCGGCACCTGCACGCCCACCAGCACCCTTCCATAGTCGGCACCGTGATTGCGATAGTGGAACAGCGAAATGTTCCAGGCGTCATTGAGCCCCTCGAGGAACTTCAGCAAGGCGCCGGGCCGCTCGGGGAACTGGAAGCGATAGACCACCTCGTCCTTTAGATCGGCGACACGCCCGCCCACCATGTAGCGCACATGCAGCTTGGCCACTTCGTTGTCGGTCATGTCGATGACGCCCAGCCCGTTGCCGCGCAGCAGCGCGATGATCTCGTGCTTTTCGGCATCGCCCCCGGTCAGCTTGACCCCGACAAAGATCTTGGCGCTGGCGCCATGGGCAAAGCGGTAGTTGAATTCGGTGATCGAGCGCGGTCCGAGCAGGCGCATGAAGCTGCGGTAGCTGCCGGGATGCTCGGGGATCTCCACCGCCAGCAGCGCCTCGGCGCGCTCGCCGATCTCGGCCCGCTCGGCGACATAGCGCAGCCGGTCAAAATTGACATTGGCGCCCGAATTGATGGCAATCAGCGCCCCTTGGGGGGCCGCCCCCTGCTCGACCTGACGGCGCAATCCGGCCAGCGCCAGCGCCCCGGCCGGTTCGGCAATGGCGCGGTGGTCGTCAAAAATATCCTTGATCGCCGCGCAGATTTCATCGGCCGTCACGGTGACGATATCGTCGAGCAGTTCGCGACAGATCCGGAAGGTCTCCTCGCCAACCTGGCGCACGGCCACGCCATCGGCAAACAGCCCCACCTGGTCGAGCGCCACCGGGTGGCCCGCCGCGATGGCCGCCTGCATGCTGGCCGCCTCTTCCGGCTCGACCCCGATAATGCGGATATCGGGGCGCAGGAATTTGACGAAAGCGGCAATGCCGGCCGCCAGCCCGCCGCCGCCGATCGGCACATAGATCGCCCCGATCGGTCCCGGATGCTGGCGCAGCAATTCCATGCCGATCGTGCCTTGCCCGGCGATCACATCGGGATCGTCAAACGGGTGCACCACGACATAGCCGTGCTTTTCCGCCAGATGCGCGGCATGGCCACGCGCCGCGTCAAAGCCGTCGCCGAACAGCACCACTTCGCCGCCGCGCTTGCGCACCGCATTGATCTTGATTTCCGGCGTCGTGGTGGGCATCACCACAATGGCGCGAATGCCCAGCCGGTTGGCCGACAGCGCCACGCCCTGGGCATGATTGCCGGCCGAAGCGCAGATCACCCCGCGCGCCCGTTCTTCGGCACTGAGCTGGGCAATCCGGTTATGCGCACCGCGAATCTTGAACGAGAACACCGGCTGCATGTCCTCGCGCTTGAGCAGCACATCGGCGCCCAGCCGGGTCGAGAGCAGGGTCATCGGCTCCAGCGGGGTTTCCTCGGCGACTTCATAGACCGATGAGGTCAGGATACGGCGGACATAGTCCTGCATGGCGGGCACTCCAATCATGTCCGCGAGCAACGCTCTGGGGGCAGATTTGTCAACACCGGGCGTGCGGAAGCGCCGCCTGCATCGCGGTTGTCACAACAGGAGCGGGCCCCGAGGCGGGTTTCGCCTCTGGTAAGGTAAAATAGTGAGACGGAAACCGCCTCGGGGCGCCGGTTTTTGGAACTGTACGGCGGCACGGGGATCGCTCGCCCCCACACGGCCGGACTGGAACCTGTGGAAGAGACGAACTTCCACCCGGCACACCCCACCACTGTTCGCCTGCAGGCCGCCCGTGCGGGGTGATGGGCAGAAGTATAAGCCTGGCTTGGCGGGGCGGGGACAAGCGGGATAAGGACCCCGGCCGATGCCGCGGGCTCGACCGGCCGCAAGACTACCCCAGCAATTGCCAGGTCTGGTAGCCGGCCAGCACGATGACCAGGCACCCCACGATGATCATCAGCGTCCGCGCCGGCATCTTGCGCACGACATAGCCGGCAAAGGGGGCCGCCAGCAGCCCGCCGACGATCAGCCCGGCCACGGCCATGGCATGGTCAAGCAGGCCGTTGGCCTCGGCCCAGTGCCCCGTCAGCAGGCTGACCAGGAACGCTGCCGAGATCGCCACGGTGAGGAAGAACTCCACCGTATTGACCGTGCCCACCACATAGCGCGGCGCCGAACCTGACCCCACCAGCGTCGATGTCACCACCGGGCCCCAGCCGCCGCCACCGGCCGCATCGACAAAGCCGCCCACCACACCGAGGGGCACCAAAGCCGCTGCCGTCGGCTCCGGCTGCGTCTTGGGCTGCTTGAACGCGCGATAAAGAATGTAGCCGCCCATCAGGGTCAGATAGGCCGTCACATAGGGCCGCAAGACTGCGCCGTCGATCGAGGTCAGCACATAGGCGCCCAGCACGCCGCCCACTACGCCGGCGGGGGCCAGCCGCCAGAACAGCTTCCAGTCGACGTTTCTGTGGCTGACATGACTGGTGGCCGAGGCGGCCGTGGTGAACACTTCGGCGGCATGCGCGCTGGCCGAGGCATAGGCGGGCGAGACCCCGAAGGCCAGCAGCATGGTGGAACTGACCACCCCATAGGCCATGCCAAGCGCCCCATCGACGATCTGCGCCAGAAACCCGACTGCCGCAAAAATGAAAAACTCCGAACCCATGCCAATCCCCCAACATTGCCAGGTTGAAGTTAATCTATACCAATTAGGTCGTGTAGTGCGGCTGCGATATGCACGTGGCGAAGATGGGCGGTTTCCAGGAAATTCTGTTCGCCAATGGCCCCGCCGACAGCATTGCCGTCATGCCGACCCATCCGGGCTGCCACCTTCATCGCTTCTCTGACCAGCACCCCTGCACGAAAATGCATAAGTGCTGCTCAATCAAACGATTGATTGACGGCGAAAACAGGTTTAAGCAGCGTCGGCCATGAGGTGAGCATGACCACGGACCTGTCCCATACAAGACGTGAAAGCGGTGACGACCGGCGCCTGGCGATTGCGGCTGCGGCCCGTTCAATCATTGTCGAAAAGGGTCTCGAAGGCCTGCGCACCCGGGACATTGCCGATCGGGTTGGCATCAATATCGCCACGCTGCACTATCATGTGCCGTCCAAGGCAGCGCTGATTGCCCTGGTGGCAGAGAGCATCCGCCTTGATTTCAGAAACCAGGCGCTGCGCAATTCGCGCGCGGACAAATCGGCGCTGCAGCAATTGCGGCTGGAGTTCGCTGATTTCCGCGAAACCATCCACGACACGCCCGAACTGATCATCGTGCTGACCGCGCTGATCGAAAAGGCCCGCCGCGACCCCGAAATCGGCGCCATCATGACGCCGATCTATGATTTCTGGCGCAGCCAGTTTGTCGAGATTTTCCGCGCCGGCATCGCCGACGGCTCCTTCCGGCCCAATCTCGATCCCGCAGCAGCGGCGCTGATCACCACCGGCGCCCTGTCCGACTACTGGCGCCAATGGACCTCCTTCCGCCCCGCGATCGACCAGTTGCTGGCCGAGCTGGAGCGCGCCTTTATCGCCACCCCCGTTTCCGCCGAGGACCGTTCCTGAATGTCTCACACCCCTGCACACGCAGCCTCTGATGCCCCCGATCCGCGCCGCTGGCCGGCGCTGTTCGTGCTGCTCATCGCCAATTTCATGAATCTGATGGACATCACCATCGTCAATGTGGCGCTGCCCTCGATGCGCGAGGGGCTCGGTGCCTCCGACAGCCAGATCGAATGGGTCGTGGCCGCCTATATTCTGGCATTTGCCCTGGGCCTGCTGCCCTTCGGCCGGCTCGGCGACATTCTGGGCCGCACCAGGCTGTTCCTGTGGGGGGTGAGCGGTTTTACCGTCGCTTCAGCCCTGTGTGGCCTCGCGCCCAATATCGAAACCCTCATCGCCGCCCGGGTCATTCAGGGCCTTGCGGGCGCCATGATGACCCCGCAGGTGCTGGCCATTGCCGCAGTCACCTTCCCGCCGCATGAACGCGGCCAGGCCTTTTCGCTGTTCGGCCTGTCGGCCGGGCTCGCCTCGGTCAGCGGTCCCATTCTGGGCGGCTATCTGATCTCGGCCAATCTCTATGGCCTCGACTGGCAGCCGATCTTTCTGGTCAATATCCCCATCGGCATCGCCGCGGTAATTGCCGGCTGGTTCCTCATCCCCCGGCTGCCCGGCCATGCCGCGCTGCGCAATGACTATGTCGGCATGGGCCTGTTCGGCCTGGGCATTCTGGGCCTGGTCTTCCCCATCATCGAGGGCCGCGCCTTTGGCTGGCCGCTCTGGGCCTTTGCCATGATGGTGGCCGGCATCGGCATGTTGGTGCTGTTCGTGTTCTGGATCCGGGCGCGGGCGGCGGCGGGCAAGTCGCAATTGCTCAATTTTGACCTGATCAGCAATCGCCAGTTCATGTTTGGCGCCTTCGTGCTGATGGTCTTTGCCTCCGGTATTCCGGGCATGTTCCTGGTCATCTCCCTGCTGCTGCAAGGCGGTTTCGACTTCACGCCCCTGCAATCGGGTCTCACCAATACCCCATTCTCGGTTGGCGTTCTGATCGCCTCGGTCATTGCCGGGCGGTTCGGCGCACATTTCCTGCGGGCGCGGCTGGCCATCGCGGCGGCCATGGTGGCTATCGGCATCGGCGCGCTGCGCTTCTACATTGCCGGCGTCACCGACGTCATCGATCAATGGGCTTTCCTGCCGCCCCTGCTGATTGCCGGTATCGGCCTTGGTTCGGGCTTCTCGGCGATTTTCCAGCTGGTGCTGGCCAATGTGCCGCCACGCGATGCCGGGGCGGGCTCGGGCTCGTTGCAGGCGTTCCAGCAGGTCGGCGGCGCCCTCGGTGTCGCCATTGTCGGCGAACTGTTCTTTGGCAAGCTCAGCCAGGGCTTTGCTGCCGGCTCCGGCCAGCACGCAGCCTTCGCCGACGCCGCCAGCCTGGCCCTGTGGTATGTCGTGGTCAGCTTCACCATAGTGCTGCTGCTCACCCCGTTCTTCAAGCGCGTCATCGCCCCGGCCCATCCCGGTGCGCCGCCGGTGGTGGTGGAAGCCTGAGCACAGCGCCGAACGGCAAAAGGCCGCCAGTGATGGCGGCCTTTTGGTTGTCGTGTCGCGGCGTCTAGCGGACGATCAGCGTACCGGCACCGAACTCGGTGAACAGCTCGACCAGCACCACATGGGGCTGCTTGCCATTGAGGATCACCACCCCCTCCACGCCATCTTCCAGCGCCGCAAGGCAGGTTTCCACCTTGGGGATCATGCCGCCCGAAATGGTGCCATCGGCAATGAGTTCCTTGGCTTCGCGCACGCTCAGCTCGGGGATCAGCGTGCCGTTCTTGTCGAGCACGCCGGGCACGTCCGTCAGGAACAGCAGGCGCTTGGCGCCGAGCGAGCCGGCAATGGCGCCGGCAAAGGTATCGGCGTTGATATTGTAGGTATTGCCGTCGCGGCCCGGGGCCACGGGCGCGATCACCGGAATCAGCTCGGAGCGGGCCAGCAGGTCGAGCAGGGTGCGATCAACCTCCACCGGCTCGCCGACATAGCCCAGATCGAGCGCCCGCTCGATATTGGAGCCCGGGTCCTTGACGGTCTTCTCGGCTTTTTTGGCAAACACCATATTGCCGTCCTTGCCACACAGGCCAATGGCCCATTCGCCCTCGGCATTGATCAGCGCGACGATTTCCTTGTTGATCGAGCCGGCCAGCACCATCTCGACCACTTCCATGGTCCGCTTGTCGGTGACGCGCAGCCCGCCTTCAAACTTGGACTCAATGCCCAGATTCTTCAGCATCAGCGCAATTTGCGGCCCACCACCATGCACCACGATCGGATTGACCTTGGACTGCTTGAGCAGGGCGATATCGCGGGCAAAGGCCTGACCCAGCTTGGGGTCACCCATGGCGTGGCCGCCATATTTGACCACCACGGTCTTTCCCTCATAGCGCTGCATATAGGGCAGCGCCTGCGCCAGAATGCCGGCATCGTGGCTAAACCGATCGGTCTCGGTGGCTGTATCGGACATATTCAGACCCAATCGGTTGGTCGCACGGCATTCAAAAGTCCGCACTGGGCATAGAGCATCGGGGCGGAAAGGAAAAGCCGCTTGTGTGGGTTAGCCACTGATCCAGATCGCCGCCTGGCACGTTCAAGGGTTTCCAGTTCGCGCGCCGGGCAAGGGCGGGGGACGGGTACCCAGGTGGAGGCAGTCTATACCCATGTCCATGATCCAAACGCCGTCTCAGGACATCGCCGATCTGATCTCGCGCTGTGCCCTGCGCGACCGGGCCGCGTTCCGCCTGCTCTATGAACGCACCAGTGCGAAACTCTTTGGTGTTACCCTGCGTATCTTGAAAGACCGTTCCGAGGCCGAAGAGGCGCTCCAGGAGGTGTTTGTGAAGATCTGGCAGCGCGCTGACCGTTACGTCGCCGGGACCACCAGCCCGATAAGCTGGCTGGTTGCCGTGGCGCGCAATCATTCTCTCGACATCCTGAGGGCGCGCCGACCGACCGCCGATGCGATCGATGTGGCGCTGGAGATTCCCGATGCCGGACCCTCGCCGGAGCGCGCGACGCAGAACAATCAGGAACGGGCGCAGATCGAAACCTGTCTTGGCACGCTCGAACCCGATCGGGCCGCCGCGGTGCGTGGGGCCTATCTCGATGGCTATAGCTACGAGGAACTGGCCGAGCGCCATACCGTGCCGCTCAACACCATGCGGACCTGGCTGCGCCGGAGTCTGCTCAAACTGAAAGATTGCCTGAGCTCATGAGCCCCAGCGATGACCACAGCGAAGACGGCGCAGCACGCAACGCCCTGGCGGCTGAATATGTGCTCGGCCTGCTCAGTACCGGCGAGCACGAGCGGATTGGCCGGCTGATCGAGGATGACCAGAGCCTGCGTGCCGAGCGCGACTTCTGGGTGTCGCGCTTTGCCGCGCTCAATGAAGAATATGAGGAGACCCCGGTGCCCGGCCATATCTATGCCGCCATCGAGGCCCGGGCCTTTGGCGATGTGGTCAAGGCGCGGCCGCTGCTCGGCTTCTGGGAGAATCTGATGGTGTGGCGCACGATTGCCGCTGGTGCCCTTGCCGTCGCCGTGGTCGCCGTCGGCTTCAACCTGATGCAGCCTGCCAATGATGTGTCGAGCCTCACCACCCAATTGGTGGCGGCGCTGGAAGAAGAGGGCAGCGCGGTCAAGTTCGTCGCGCTCTATGACGGCAGCGGCAATGTGCGGCTGACGGCGCTGTCCGGCGACGCGGTGCCAGACAAGGATTTCGAGCTCTGGGCCATCCAGGGCGGCAATGACCCGATCTCCATGGGCGTCATTCCGGTCAATGCCCGCAGCGCCGTCGCAATCAGCCCCGAGGTCATGGCCGGCTGGGGCGAAGGCTCGGTACTGGCCATTACGCTCGAACAGGCCGGCGGCTCGCCCGATGGCAATCCGCATGGCCCCGTCGTGGCCAAGGGCGCCGTTACGCAGATCTGACGCTGTTGGATCACGCCGAAACAAGAATAAATATCATCGCCAAAAGTACTGCTGTCACCCGCAAAGGGGTGGCGGCAGTTGTGCTGAGGCGTCTGAAATTAAAGCGATTTCAGCGTGCACAGGAAACTATTCAATTATTTTCCCATCAGCTGAAACAATCTGAAACTTAACTGGAGAGCGTCCCGTTCTTTCTCATGTCCCAGCCGAACAATGGGAACGAAACACAGGAAGGAACTACCCCATGAACTTTTCTCTTCGCGCACTCACCGTCGCCACCATGATCTCCGCCGCCGCTATCGGTGGCGCTATGGCCCAGGACAACCCAATGGTCGGCGGCGCTGCCATGATGGCCGACAAGAACATCGTTGAAAACGCCGTCAACTCGGCCGACCACACCACGCTGGTTGCCGCCGTGCAGGCTGCCGGCCTGGTCGAGACGCTGTCCGGCGAAGGCCCGTTCACCGTGCTGGCGCCCGTCAACGCAGCGTTTGACGCCCTGCCAGCTGGCACTGTCGACACCCTGCTCAAGCCAGAAAACAAGGATACGCTGGCCACCATTCTGGCCTGCCACGTGATCCCGGCCAAGGCCCTCTCCACCGACATCGTCGGCATGGTTGAAGCCGATGGCGGCGAGCACATCGTGGACACCGTTGGTGGCTGCAAGCTGACCCTGAAGTCGGAAAACGGCGGCGTCACGGTCACCGATGAGAACGGCACCGTTGCCAATGTGACCATCGCTGACGTGCTGCAGTCCAATGGCGTCATCCACGTGATCGATGCCGTGCTGACGCCAAAGTCGGCAATGTAACCAATCAGGGCGCCATGCCGAATGGCACCTTGAGAGAGGCGACGGGTTTGCCGCCTCTCACCACAAGTTGACGTGCCACTGACTTGCCCAAGAAATACAGTGCACGTCATTCGCCCCGCGCCGCCGCCCGCATTCCCTCCTGCGGTCACGGGTGCGGGGCATCGTCACCAAGGAGAACTGACATGACTGTCAATCGTCGCAATCTGCTGCTGGGTGGCACGGCCATCGCCGCCGTCGCGGCCTTTGCTGGTCTGCGCCCCACGGGCACCCTCCAGGCCGCCGAGGGCGACTTTCCGTTCCAGCTGACCGATGAGCAATGGCGCGCCAGGCTCGACCCGGCTGCCTATGACGTGCTGCGCCACGAAGCCACCGAGCGGCCGTTCAGCTCGCCCCTCGATAGCGAAAAGCGCGCGGGCACCTTTGTCTGCGCCGGCTGCGCCCAGCCGCTGTTCACCTCGGACACCAAATTTGACAGCGGCACCGGCTGGCCCAGCTTCTACACCTTCATCGATGGCGCCCTCGGCACCACCGTTGACACCTCCCTGTTCATGACGCGCACCGAAGTCCACTGCTCCAATTGCGGTGGCCATCAGGGCCATGTGTTCGAGGATGGTCCCCAGCCCACCGGCCTGCGCTATTGCATCAATGGTGTGGCGCTGAATTTCATCGCTGCCTGACGGAACGTTTCGCCTGCTAGCCTGTTGGACTCCGTAACCAAAGGAGCTATCCGATGAGCAAGTCCATTACCGAAAAAGTCGAGCACGACCTGGCAACGCTCGACAAGACCAGCGGTGGCGGTCAGCTTGGTGGTACCGAATTTGGCCAGGAGCCCGGCGAGGCCAAGGTCAAGCATCCCGGTGCCGACAACAAGGCGCGCCCCGGCAGCGATCCCAAATAGCCGATATTGTTTGCCCGGGCAGGCATTGCCTTGTCCCGGGCAAAGGGGTTTAAGGGGGCGGTCGTTCCACAGATTTGCCCCCCATGAAACTCACCATTATCCAGACCGGCGAGGTCCCCCTCGCCCTGCGCGCGACATTCGGCCCCTACCGCAAAATGTTCGAAACCATGTTCGACCAGACGGGGCAGGGCTTCAGCTACCAGACCATCAATATTGCCGATGGCGAGCCGTTTCCGCAACTCGACACGGTTGAGGGCATGGTCATCACCGGCTCGGCCGCTGGCGTTTACGACACCCTGCCCTGGCTCGATCCCCTGCGCGATTTCATCCGCAGGGGCTATGGGCAGCGCACGCCGATGCTGGGCGTCTGCTTCGGCCATCAGATCATGGCCGACGCGCTGGGTGGCGATGTGCGCAAGTCCGACAAGGGCTGGGGCCTGGGGCGGCACACCTATGCGGTGACCGAACGGCCCGGCTTCATGCAGCACGCGCCCGCCGCGCTGGCCGTGGCCTGTTCGCATCAGGACCAGGTGCTTACGCCGCCCGCCGATGCCACGGTGATCCTGGCCTCCGATTTCACCCCCAATGCCGGGCTTGCCTATGGCAATGGGGCCGCGCTCAGCTTCCAGCCCCATCCCGAATTCGACGATGACTATACCATCGCCCTGGCCGAGCTGCGGCGCGGCAAGGCGCCCGATGAGCTGGTGGACAAGGCCGTCGCCTCGGTCGCCACGCCTTCGCACAGCGCCGACATGGCCGGCTATATCGGCCAGTTTTTCAAGAACCGCTGATCGTGGCGGCGGCCAGCGCTGCTGCCGCCGGATTGCGCGAGGCTTGCGGCGCAATGCCCCAGGGCAATCGGCGGCCCGTCAACGCGCCATTAAGCATGAATTGCCATTGTAGCCCGAACTTCACCCTTTAGTTGTTCGGTGCCCATCTTGTTCAATTTCGGCAAACTCTCCATCACGCAGAAGCTCGTTCTCGCTTTTCTCGGATTTGGTGCACTGGTCGCCATCTTCGGCGGCATGGCAATCGCCCAGTTGCTGGCGCAGGACAATATGGTGGTCATCGTGCCGCTGGTCCTGGCTGGCGCTGCCGCCGCATCGGGGTGTCTGGCGGTATTCGTGCTGTTCCAGCGTGTCGTCTCGCGGCGGCTCAAGACGCTGGTCCGGCTCACCGGCGACCTTGCCGCCGGCACGACGGACGTCGACATTCCCGCCCAGAAGGCGAGCGACGAACTGACGGTGATGTTCGACGCCTTGCAGGGCTTTCGCGCCGCGCTGGTTGAACAGGCCGCGCTGGAGGCAAGCGAACGGCAGCGCGATGCGGAGGCGGGCCAGCGCCGGCAGGCGGCCGACAAGCTGACCGATGACCTGCAGGCCACGCTGCGCGCCGTCATGGCCGGTGACCTCGGCCGGCGGGTGGATGTGGCCTATCAGCAAGCCGAGCTCCGCCAGCTGGCCACCGAGGTCAATGCGCTGCTCGAGGCGGTCGATCTGGGCCTGACCAGCACCGGCCGGGTGCTATCGGCCCTGGCGCAGGCTGACCTGACGGCCCGCGTCGAGGGGGCGTTCACCGGCGCCTTTGCCGCCCTGCGCGACAACACCAATGCGGTGGCCGAGAAGCTGTCCAGCGTGGTGGCCGATCTGCGTGTTACCTCGCGGGCGCTCAAGACCGCGACCGGGGAGATCCTGATCGGCGCCAATGACCTGTCCGAGCGCACCACCCGCCAGGCGGCCACGGTGGAGCAGACTTCGGCGACCATTGAGCATCTGTCGGCCACTGTCGGGGCCAATGCCGGCCGCGCCCGCGAGGCCAATCAGGCCGTGTCGGCCGCCTCGCTGATTGCGGTGGAAAGCGGCCAGGCCATGCAGACTGCCACGGCGGCCATGGCGGCCATATCGAGTTCTTCGGCCAAGATTTCCAGCATTATCGGGCTGATCGACGACATCGCCTTCCAGACCAATCTCCTGGCGCTGAATGCGTCGGTCGAAGCGGCGCGCGCCGGCGATGCCGGCAAGGGCTTTGCCGTGGTGGCGGTGGAAGTGCGGCGCCTGGCACAATCGGCTGCGAGCGCCTCCTCCGACATCAAGCAATTGATCGACGTTTCGGCCGGCGAGGTGGCCGGTGGCACCAAGCTGGTCGCCGATATTGCCGAACGCATCGTCGCGCTCAATGACTCGGTGACCCAGAGCGCCACGCTGATCGGGGAGATCGCCAGCGCCAGCCAAAGCCAGGCATCGGCGATCGAGGAGGTGTCCATCGCCGTGCGGCAGATGGATGAAATCACCCAGCACAATGCCGCGCTGGTGGAACAGACCAATGCGGCCATTGAGCAGACCGAGGCGCAGGCGGCCCAACTGGACCGTATCGTTGACGTCTTTACCATCGCCGAGGGAACGGGCGGCGCGGGTCACCGCCGGGCGGCCTGAGCGGCCCGGGAGCTTTCCCATTCACGATGACGCGCTGCGATAACGCCCTTCCCGCCACGGGGAAGGGCGGCGCAGGAGCGCGTCCGCCAGGGGTGAAGCGGCCTAGTTTTCCAGCAGCATGGCAATTTCGGTGCGCAGCTCCCGCAACCCATCGCCCTTGACCGACGAGGTCAGGATGACATGGGGATGCGCGGCGGGGCGCTTGGCAATGGCCGCCTTGGTCGCGGCAATCACCTGGTCGAGCTCTTCCTTGCCCGGCTTGTCCGCCTTGGTCAGCACGATCTGATAGCTGACGGCCGAATTGTCGAGCTCGTCCATCACCGTCAGATCGGTGTCCTTGGGGCCGTGGCGGCCATCGATCAGCACATAGACCCGGCGCAGCGTGGCGCGACCCACCAGATAGCGGTGAATCAGCTTGGTCCACTGCCGCACCTTGTCCTGCGGCGCCTTGGCATAGCCATAGCCGGGCATGTCGACGATGCGCAGGTTCTCGCTCTGGCTCTCAAAGATGTTGAGCTCCTGGGTGCGGCCCGGCGTATTGGAGGTGCGCGCCAGCCCCGAGGTGCCGCACAGCGCGTTGATCAGACTCGACTTGCCGACATTGGAGCGTCCGGCAAAGGAGATTTCCACGCGGTCCATCTCGGGCAGATCGGCAATGCTGACGCAGCCTTTGACGAACAGGAAGGGCCGCGCAAACAGCAGCCGGCCGCGTTCGATCATGTCGGGGGCGTAATCGATAGTGCTCATGGTGCTGCTGCCTTCAAACAATTTGCCCGCCGGAGGGTCCGGCGGGCATGTAGCATGGTTGATCGGTTGTGGCGATCAGGACTTGGTCGGTTCGTCCGCCGCCGGCTTGCGCTTGAACGAGCTCAGGATATTGCCAAGCAGATCCACATCGACGCCGTGGCGCTTCATGATGAAATATTGCTGGGTCACTGACAGCGTATTGTTCCAGGCCCAGTAGATCACCAGACCGGCGGGGAAGGTGCCCAGCATGAAGGTGAAGATCACCGGCATCCAGTTGAAGATCATCGCCTGGGTCGGATCTGGTGGCGGCGGGTTCAGCTTCATCTGCACCCACATGGTGATGCCCATGATCACCGGCCAGATACCCAGATGCAGGAAGCCGCCAATGAACGGCATGACGGTCGGATCCCATGGAATCAGGCCGAACAGCGTGAAGATATTGGTTGGATCGGGCGCCGCCAGATCCTGAATCCAGCCGAAGAACGGCGCATGGCGCATGTCGAGGCTGATGAAAATGACGGTATAGAGCGCGAAGAACACCGGGATCTGGATCAGCACGGGCCAACAGCCGGACAGCGGATTGATCTTCTCTGTCTTGTAGAGCTCCATCATCGCCTGCTGCTGGGCCGGGCGATCGTCCTTGAAGCGCTCCTGGATCGACTTCATCTCCGGCTGCACCCGGCGCATCGCGGCCATCGAGGCATAGGAGCGGCTGGCCAGCGGGAAGAACAGCGCCTTGACGATCACGGTCACCGCCATCACGGCGAGGCCGAAATTGCCGATAATGCCGTTGAGGAAGGTCAGCGCATAATACATCGGCTTGGTGATAAAGCTGAGCCAGCCCCAGTCGATCAGCAGGTCGATGCGGTCAAAGCCGTATTCCTGCTGATAGCGATTGATGACGGCTTCTTCCTTGGCGCCGGCGAACAGATAGCTCTGGTGGGTTGCCGTGGCGCCGGGGGCGACCACTACCGGCGTGGTTTCCACAAAACTGGTCTGGTAGTCGTCATACGACCCGGTATTTTTCCAGGAGAACAGCGCGTTGATGGTTTCGCCGGGCTCCGGCAGCACCGCCGTGGCCCAGTACTTGTCCGAGAAACCCAGCCAGCCCGTGGTGTTGTCGAGCCTGACCTGCTGCTCATTCTGCAGATCGCTGTACTTCTTGGAGATCATGTTGTTGGAGCCCAGCACGCCGTGCGGGCCCTCATGCTGGATGAAGAAGTTGGCGACCTTGGGCGTGCCGTGGCGGGCGACGCGGGCATAGGGGAACAGCGAGACTTCGCCGCTGGTCGTGTTCTCGACCGATTGGGTGACGGTGAACAGATAGAACTCATCAACCGCAAAGGTGCGGCGGAAGATCAGGCCCTCGCCATTGTCCCAGCGCAGGGTGACCGGCGTGGTTGCGCTCAGGGCTGTGGCATTGCCCTCAACCGCCCACACGCTCTGGCCATCGGGCACGGCAATATCGGCGCCGGCGCCGGGGACAAAGCCCTGTTCGGCAAAATAGGCACCGGGCGCGCCAGCGGGCGTCAGCAGGGTGATGATCGGGGAATCCGGATCGACCGTTTCACGATATTGCTTGAGCTCAAGATCATCGAGCCGCGCGCCGGTCAGGTTGATCGAGCCGTGCAGGTCCGGGGTGTCAATGGTGACGCGCTCGCTGGCGGCAATGGCTTCAGCGCGGTCGGCATAGAATACCTTGCCATCGGGGCCAACCGTCCCCGGCGTGCCGGCGGCGACTGGGGTTGCTGCCGGAGTCGCCAGCGCCGCTTCGCTCTGGGCCTGCTCGGTGGCAATCTGCGCCTGCTGCTGCGCCCGTTCCAATTGCGGGCCGGCAATGAAGAACTGCCAGCCAAACAGCACGATCATGCTGAGGATGATGGCCAGGATCACATTGCGATTGTCGGTCATTGTTTTGGTTTCCGTGGGCCGCGGCCGGAAGAATTGCGCTGATCGGTCGATCGGGGGGCGTGCACACGCACGATCAAGTCACCCAGATCGGCAACCAGCTTGGCAAAGGGTTCGCTCAGCGCTTCGCGCCGACCCACCAGCACATAGTCGTGGGCAGGTAAAAAGTCACGCGCACATGCTGTCACAGCGGCGCGCAAACGTCGTTTTATGCGATTGCGTTCAGGAGAGTTGCCCGTCTTCTTGGTGACGGTAAACCCGATACCCGGTTCTGCCATGGGCGCGGCAACAACCTGTAGCCCAAATGCAGAGCGCCCGGCGCGATTGCCCCGGGCAGCCCGTTGAAACTGCGAGCGCCTGGTCAGCCGACGCAGGGCGTCAGGCGTTGGCGCCGTGGCCGTCATCCGGCCAGACGACCTTAGGCCGTGAGCTTCTTGCGGCCGTCGCGACGGCGCTTGTTGATGATGGCGCGACCGTCCTTGGTAGCCATGCGCGCACGGAAACCATGGCGGCGGGCACGCACGAGCTGAGACGGCTGATAAGTACGCTTCATGAAATCAAACCGCGCTGGGCGCAGTTCCTCTTGATTGCTGCTCTGGAGCAAGAATATCGGACACACATGGAGCGCGGGGCGCCCACGGTGCGGGTTGGTGGCGTCTATAGGGAAAACTCGACCCCAAGTCAACGCGCCACGCGCTAGTTCATGGCATGTCTTGCCCCGTTGTTTTCCCGGGCGGATCGCCGCATAAGTCCCCTTGTAGCTCTTATGCCGTTGGCGGTCATGGCGGAACTTCTCAAAACCGATCTCTGCATCATTGGTGCTGGTGCGCTCGGCATTTCCCTGGCGATCAAGGCCCGGGCCCGCGACCGCCGCGTGGTCCTGGTGCAGCGCGATGGCGATGAACCCGGCGACGCGGCGCGCGGACAGGTGCTGCGGGCTGCCTTCATGGCCAGCGCCGCGCGGGCCCAGGCCATGCGCAGTGCCGACGGTCTGGGCCTGAGGAATGTTGATCCAAAGCCCAGTTTCCGTGCCATCGCCGAGCGCGCCGCCGCCATTGCCGATTCTGTCGCGCCGCACGCCTCGCCCGAGCGCCTGACCGCGCTGGGCATCACGCTGCTCACCACACCCGCCGCGTTTGCCGATCGGCAGAGCCTGCGCGTCGGCAGCACCCTGGTTCGCGCCCGCCAGTTCGTGCTGGCCACCGGCAGCCGCCCGGCGCTGCCCGCGCTGCCGGGGCTTGATCAGGTGTCCTATTTTACCCCCGACACCATCCTGGCCAATATGCGCAAGCTCAGCCACTTGCTGGTGCTGGGCGGCGACGCCACGGCGCTGGAACTGGCCCAGGCCTATCGCCAGCTGGGGTGCGACGTGACCCTGGTGCCGCAGGGCCCGCTGCTGCCCGGCTTTGATCCCGAGCTGGTGGACATCGTGCTGCGTGCCCTGCGCGAAGAGGGGGTCAATATCATTGCCGGGGCCAGTGTCACCGCCGTGCTGCCGCGGGCCCAGGGCACGGGTGTTGCCCTTGCCCATGCCGATGGCAGTCTGGCGACACTGGACGTCTCCCACATTCTGGTGGCGCTCGGTCGCGTGCCCGATCTTGATCCGGCCCTGCTCGAGGCCGCCCGCCTCAAGCGCCAGCCCCTGCACCCCGAGCGCCTGCTGGTGAGCCCGGAGGGCCAGACGTCAAGCGAGCTGATCACCGCCATCGGCGGCGCCGCCGGGGTCTTTGAGGCGCAACACGCCCTGCGCCAGGCCGACATTGCACTGGCCCGTGCCAGCGGCCAGGCCAGCGCCCGCATTGCCCCGCTCCGTATTCCCCGCAGCGTCAACACCACGCCGCCCCTGGCCCAGATCGGCCTGCACGACGACGGGTCGCCCTTGCGCGCCGGTTCCCTGGTGCTGCGCGCCAATGCCAGCGAAACCGACGCCGCCCGCGCCACCGGCAATCTGGGGGGCAGCGCCAAACTGATCGTCGCCGAAAACGGCGCCATTCTGGGTGGCGCCGTGCTGGGCAGTGGCGCCGGCGAGGTGGCAGCCATGCTGGCCCTGGCGCTTGATCGGGGCATCGGCGCCGCCGACCTGGCCGATATGCTGCTGCCGCCCGCCAGCCCCGCCGCCCTGCTGGTCGATATCGGGCGGCAGTTCACTGCCCAGCAGCGTCCCTCGCGCTGGGCCCTCCGGCGTGCTGCACTGCGGCGCCTGCTCCCCTGAAATGCGCGGCTACGGGGCTTACGCAGGCTTGCGCTTCGCTTATAGTGGTCGGCAATGACAACCAGAAGCAGCGCTTTGCCCGGCCGGTTCTCCGGCCTCTCGATCAAGCTGATCGCCACCATCAGTGCGGTGATCCTGCTGGTCGAAATCGTGGTCTATTTGCCCTCGCTGGCCAATTTTCGGGCCAGTTGGCTTGATGATCGCCTGCGCGTCGGTGTGGTCGGGGCGCGGGTGCTTGATGCCGTGCCCGATGTCATGGCCCTGCCACGCAGCCTGACCGACCGCCTGCTGACCTCGGCGGGGGCCTATGCCATCGTCTATCGCCGCGACGGCCAGAGCCAGCTGATCGAACTGGCCGATCCGGTCACCCCCGAACTCGTCGTCACCGCCGATATGCGCCAGCGCGACCTGCCCAGCCTGATCATGGGGGCCATCGACACCCTGCTGGCCGGCCCCGGTCGCACCCTGCGCATTATCGGGCCCGGCGATCTCGACCAGACCATGGTCGAACTGCTGATGCCCGAACGGCCCTTGCGCCAGGACATGCTCGATTATTCCGGTCAGGTGGTGTTCATCTCGCTGGCGCTGGCCCTGCTGACCGCCCTGACCCTCTATCTGCTGGCCAGCTACCTGTTCATTCACCCGGTGCGGCGGCTGACCGAAAACATGCTGGCCTTCCGCCAGGCGCCCGAAAACGGCAGCCTGATCATCGCTCCCTCGGCGCGCCGCGACGAAATCGGCATTGCCGAGCGCGAACTGGCGGCCATGGAAACCGATATTTTCACCCTGCTGCGGCAGCGCCGCCATCTGGCCGACCTGGGTCTGGCCGTGGCCAAGATCAACCACGATCTGCGCAACACCCTGACCTCGGCGCAACTGCTCTCCGATCAGGTGGCAACGCTGGATGATCCCAAGGTGCAGCGCCTGGCGCCGCGCCTGGTGACCACGCTCGATCGCGCCATCGGCTTTGCCCAGTCGGTGCTCGATTATGGGCGGGAAACCGCGCTGCCGCCGGTGCTGGCACCCACCCGCCTGCGGCCATTGGTGGATGAGGCGGCCTTTGATGCCCGCCTGTCTGCCCATCCCCGCATCACCTTCACCAATGCAACGCCCGACACGCTGCTGCTCAATATCGACAGTGGCCAGATGGGCCGCGTGCTGCTCAACCTTCTCAAGAACGCCCGCGAAGCCCTTGAGGCCGCCGGCACCAAGATCGAGGCCCCTGAGGTTTCGTTCACCGCCGTGCCCGGCACCCAGGGCATCACCCTGTCGGTTTCCGACAATGGTCCTGGCCTGGCGCCGCGGGCCCGCGACAAGCTGTTTGTGGCCTTTGAAGGCTCGGCCCGGGCCGGCGGCACCGGCCTGGGCCTGGCCATCGCCCGCGAGATCGTGGAGGCCCATGGCGGCCAGATCAGCCTAGTCGATCAGCCGGTCGGAACCCGCTTTGATCTGGTCCTGCCGAACGCCTTGCTGGTGAAAAACCAGAGCACGTAGAAAAACCGTCCTCGACGCTTGCCAAGCCGGAAACGCCCCTGTATGGGTTGCCCCGCTTCAGGCAGTCAGGCGTCCTCGCCGCTTCCTGAAATTGCCGTTTCGACATGAAACGGCCGTGCGCGCCCTTAGCTCAGCTGGATAGAGCACCAGACTACGAATCTGGGGGTCAGGAGTTCGAATCTCTTAGGGCGCGCCATTCTTGTATAAAACTGCGAACACCATTCGCTGAAAAAGTTCCCTCGTCTATCGAGCGGTGCAAGCTGTGCGTGCTCCCCACAATTATGATCCGCTTGTCCCCAACAACGACCCGGCCGACCACGCTTCTCAGGTAATTGCGCCGCAGGATGGGCTCGCCATTGCGCAGCTTGTCCTTGAGAGCCTGTGAGAAGGCTTTTACCTTTTCCGGGTGGAGCAGAGCTACCGGAGCAGCCTGCGCTTCAGCTCGTAGGATCGTCCCCTCGACCTTGGCTTTCTGGGCCCGCAGTTCCTGTATCCGGGCGGAGAGGCCCTCATCGATCCCAAGGTCGCCTGTTTCGGCGAGTCGGTAGAGGTTGTTGATCGCAGTATCGAGCTTATTACGCTCAGTCCTCATGGTGGCCAGACGAGCGTCAACGCTACCGGCAAACTCCGTCCGGCGAGCGATCAGCTTCTCGAGCAAAACATGGATGCGCTTGGGCGGAAGAATACGATCTTCGACGGCGTCGAGCACTATGCTGTCTAAGTGGGGCATTGCCACCCGGTTGCCCTTACAGACGCTGGCCCCTTTTTGGGCCCGGGCGGCGCAGGCATAGTAGGTGTAGACCTTCCCGCTCTTGGAGGTGCCCGTGCTCATGGTCATGCCGCCCCCACAATGTTCACAAGTGGCAAGCCCGGTGAGCAGCACCGGGCCTGTTACCACGCGCGGTGGTGTTACCTTGGGATTGTGATCCACCAACCTTTGCTGTACCGCGTCGAACTGGATTTGTTCGATGATGGCCGGAACCTTAAATTCGATGATTTCGTCTTTGGAACTCTGTAAGCCTTGGGCAGAGTTGCGGATCGAATAATGGCCGCGCCCGACATAGACAGTGTTGGTCAACAGATTGTGGAGCGGGCCGACACCGAAATGGCATCCCATGCGGGTCTGGTAGCCCCGCTGGTTGAGCCAGGCCGCTATTGATGTAACACCCAGAGGCGGAGTGCTACTAGCAGGATCGCCCTTGAGATAAAGATCAAAAATCAGCCTGACGATTTCCGCCTCTACCTCATCTATAGCCAGCACTTTTTTGACCTTGGATCCCCGCTGCTCCGCGGCAACCGCCTTGTAGCCCAGCGGCGGCCTAGAGCCATTCCAAAAGCCCTGCTGAGCATTCTCGCGCATGGCACGCGTGACATTCTTGGCGTTTTCAACTGAGGTGTGCTGGTCAAACAAGGCCACGATCTGGCGAACCAACTGCTGGGTAGGATCGGTACCAGAAGGCTGAGTAGCCGAAATTAGATCGACACCTGCTTTCTGTAGGCGCTTGGCTGCCATCTCCATGCCGATTAAGTCGCGATAGAGACGGCTATAGGAGTGGACGATAATCGCGTCGAACGGCCGTTCGGCACTGCAAGCCAGATCCAGCATGCGGTTGAGTTCAGTGCGGGCCGGGTTGGTACCGGACGCACCGGCGTCTACGAAGATGGTCGCCATCAGCCAACCGCGGCTTTGGCAGAAAAGTTCGATCTGATGCTGCTGGCTGGGCAACGACACATCCCCGTCCGCTTGGCGCACCGTGCTGACCCGCAGGTAGGCGGCAACTCTCATCGGCTTTGCGGCGGTCAGTTCGGCTTGTATGGCGCTTCCAAGCTTCAAGAGGTCCATCGTTCTTACTCACACATGCTGGTCTGGATTATTACCGTCGCGCAGGTAGGCGAAAATTCAAACGTCAGGCTCGCTGCCTCCACAGGTTTGGAGGAGTTGGTTGAGCCATTCCCAGCCAATAAGCAGCTCTAGCGCGGCGAGCTCTGCATCTGACACCGCCAAATCCGCAACTAGATCATTAATGATCTGAACTTCGTCGCAAGGCTTCCTATCGGAGGTCAGGGCGGGGTCAGATCGAGTTAAACAGGCCTGCCGTCTAGACATGGTCGAACGCCGCCTCGGCGAAGCGCTCCAGCGTGATATGAGTTCTTGGTGCAACATCTGCTGAAGGAGCCATGCGCCAGCGATCCCAATCGGAGCGCTGCAGGTAGTCCAAGGTTGATTTCTTGGTGTTCTTCCTCGCCATCCTGCGGCTGAGCTTGACCAGGCGTTCCCCTTCCTCGGAAATAAGACCAAGTGAAGACACATCCGTCTCGATGGCATCGACACTTGCCCCATCAACGAAGAGGTGGGTTAGGGCGCGAGCCCGGCTTGCCGTCACATAGGCAAGATGGCGATCGAAATTCGCATCGGTAAGCACCAACGCGTGCTCGACGGTAACACCTTGCGTGCCGAACGCGCTCCAGCCGTAGTCCCAGCCAATCTGGGCATTGCCGTTTTCGTCTGCCACCTCTGCAAGAGCGAAGCTGACCCGGCGGTCATCCACCATGGCGGTTACGCGCGTGTCGAGCAAAGTCAGGCCTGGCACCACCTCGAGCACCGTGCCCACTGTGCCATTGATAGTGCCAAGCGCCTTGTTTTTAGCCAGAAAACGGATGCCGTCTCCAGGCGACAAAGAGACGGGCGCAATTTCGGAATTGGGCAGGCGGCCTCTAAAAGTTATCTCCGTCCGCCCAAGCTCGCCCCTGATGCGGCGGTCATGCCGCACGGCCTGAGAGATCATCCGCAACTGGTCATTGGTGCGGGCGATCAGAAGCGGCGTTTCACCGGCATCTGTCAACTCGCGCCACCTTCCCACCAGGGCCTCAATGGCATTCGGGAGGTCGGCGCCAAAATGCACATGCTTGCGCCGAACCAGTTCGGTCAGCGCCTTGAGTGCGTCTCCCTTTCCCAGATCAATCACGACCTGCCTGAGCCAATTCTCTCGCTGCCGTACGATGGTCTCGATGCGACTGACCTCGACCGAGCGGGCAACAAGTCCGAGTCCGGGACCCGCTGCAATTGGCTGGATCTGGTTGCGGTCTCCCACGAGAACCAGCTTTGATCCTGAAGTCTTCACGATCTCAAGCAGCCGCAGCATGTCGCGGGCACCGAGAAGGCCGGCCTCGTCAATGATAAGGACCGTCTTTTCGTCGAAGACAGCCTTGCCGTGCTCCAACAGAGCCAGCCAGTCCGCCGTGGCCCGCGACTCTATGCCAAGGTCTTTTCCAAGAGCACCCGCGATCTTCCAGGCTGTTGCCGCTCCAATCACCCGAAAGCCCGCAGCCTGATAAGCATCAACGATCGGGCGCAGTGCGGTGGTCTTGCCCGAACCCGGCGCGCCCTCAACCAGGGCGACGCGAGCGCCGCCGGTAACCGCCAGAGCGGCGCGGGTTTGTTCCTCACTTAGCTTGTTCTGCGCGCAAAGCGCAGCGACGACGTCTGGATCGAGGGCAAAGCCTTTCTCCTGCTGCAGGTGCCCCGCCAAGGCGACGACCGCAAGCTCAGTTTCGATCATCTCCGGGGTGGTGAGCAGCGGGAAGCCGAGCCCGTCGGTGCCGATAGCGACCAACTGCTGACTTCTCATGAGATCGGAAAAAGCCTGTACGACACGTTCAGGAGGAAGTCCCGTGCCCACGAGAGCCGCGTTGAGAGCGCGGATCACCTCGATATGGTTGAGAACCGCTTCGTTTTCGGTCAGCTCTTCGGAAAGTGTGGCAAGCCTTTCGAGATATAGCGCTTCGCTTTCTTGCCGGCTTATGGGCTGAAATGCTTCGCGTGCCGCCGCGAGCAGACCCCTGAAGTCGAAATCGTTGCGCACCGCTGCGGCCGCCCAGGTGGCCAGACGCTCGGCGAGCGTAGTGGCAACCTTCTTGTTGCGCGAATTTGCGGTCTCCTTAGCTGCCAGGGCAGGGTTCTGAGCGCTGGTGACGCCAAGAGCCTCAAGCCGGCGTTCGATTTCCTGCCGACGACCAGAGAAGTATTGGATGACCTTTTGTGGGATGCCGGCGAGTTCGAAGATGCCGTTTTTGCCAACCCGGTCGATGCTGAATTGCCTGCTGAGAAGACCTGCTGCCAGAGCGGCATGGAACACAGCTCCAGCCAGCATTTTTGCGTTGCGTAGCAGAACGCTCTGGATGGCGCCGATGGTCCCGTCGGCGCGCTTGGCAATATTGAGAATGATGCAGTGGATATGCGGGTCTGGGTCGCCGAACACACTGCCGTCTGCATGGACCGAGGGGCGGGCGTCATCATGAAGAAACAGCGCCGCCGTAAAGCTGATGGGTTCAAGGACTTTGCCGGCCTTTCCGCGCCTTGCCCAGCCAGCCACTTTTTCGACCGCCGCAAGGCTCTTGCGCGCTGCAGCCAGCAAAAGGCTAAGCAACTCCTTGCGCTCCTCGTCATCAGCCATCGCATAAATCAGCGCAAATGACTTTGGCACAGAGAAGGTCAGGTCGTAGGCCGACTGACGATCAAGAACGCGACCACCTTTGTTGGAGAGCAGTGATGTGCCGTCCGCGGCCATGGCAGCGTAGAGCCGTTCAAGAAGTTTGAAGTCGACTGGCGAGCCGTCTTTTATCCCGAACGAGCCGCCTGGTGCGTACCATTCGGCATCCTGGATGCCATTGTCGTAATAGGTTCGTGCCTGGCGAAAATAAGCAACTGGAGCTGCCTTGAGGCTGAGTGTGGCGACCAAAGTGAACCTCGCTTGCAAAAGGAGGCTTCCCAATTATTGGACTGCAGCGAGAGCGAAGGGGAAATTGCCCTAGAACCAAACTCTGCTCAGAGCGCGGACCCTGCCAAAACTGCTGATGATCTGCGGTTATGGTCTCGTCGCCGAAACACTGACTTCTGGCGAAGAAGGGCAATTTCCCCTTCGCTTGGCGAGGCTTGTGGCAGCATTTTTGAGCGCAATTTAGCGCAAGGAAACCTTGCCATGCTGTCCTGCCTCGAAATCGATCTTATGAACACGACCATTCTTTCCACCGGCAACAAGGGTGGGGTCGGGAAGACCACCACTGCTCAGGGGATCATCGAATATCTAATGGCCGGCGAGGTACCGGTTCACATCGCGCAGATCGACCGGCAGGCGCGGCTGGCACAGCTCAACAATTGTGAAGTGCTTACCATCGCTTCCGATCCGGATGCTGCGCGCGTCGAGCCTGCGCTCGAGATGGCGCGTTTCGGTCCCTTGATGGACTTGCTCGATGCCACCGTCGGCAAGGGCACCACGGTGATCGACCTCGGTGCCAATGAAGTCGACCGCTTTTCTGCCTGGGCGCGGCTTTGCGAGCTTGATGAAGAGCTTGTCGGAGCGGGGCGCACGACGCTGATCTTCAACGTGTTCAACGCGGAGGAGCAGAGCATCATCGAAGCGGCCAAGAGCGCGGAGATGATGAGCAGTGCGTTGCCCTCTGCGCAGATCGTCTATGTCGAGAACCAGCGGTTCAGCCGGGTAAAGGACTTGAACCCGGGGAGCGCTGCCCTTTCTACCTATCAGCGGCTGATCGAGCCTGCTCTGAAAACGGCGCCCTCCATCTGCATTCCGCGCATCTCGGGCAACAGCTACCAGTGGTTCGAGCAGCAGCGGATTAGTTTCGGCCGCGTCGCGCTGATGGACACGCACGAAATCATGGCGGTGACGGGCCTCGGCAAGGCGGACGCAAAAATCGCTCGTGGCGATATCGCCCACTGGATGGGGAACGTGTTTGGTCAGCTCGATACCATCCTGGGTCATGGAGTTCGCGCCGATGACCGGATTTAATAAGGACGTGATCGCCAAAGTCGCAAGGGATGGAGAAATCGCTCGGGCGAAGAAAGCCCGCGAAATCGCATTGGAGTTGCGGCGGGTTGACAAGATCGATCAGGATCATGTCAATTCTCTGAGCAACCTCGAAGGGCAGTTGCCGGTCTTTCTGGAGACTTTGCGGTATGGACGCCTTGAGCGATGGTACCTCAAAATGTTGCGCCACCATGGAGTAATTTCGATGGTGTTAGTCGGTCGCGCCTGCCTCATAGGTGCAAGTGCCGTTGTGGCGGCTATGCTTGCCGCAGACGTCGCAGGGTGGCTGCGGTGAGGCGCTACCAATTCTTGGCGGGCACCATAACCTTCTTTGTGGGCATCTATTTTGCCTTCAAATTCGCTCCGCCCGCGGCGGCTGTCTTTGGCGCGCGTGATGTCTATATTTTTTGGGGCTGGGATCGGATCAATTCGGGACTGGCAGAATGCGCGACGACTGCTTTTCCACCAACCTGCCTGTTTGACTTGGCCAGGCTCACCGCGAGCGTTCCCGGTTTACTCGTGCGTTTGGCCATCTGCTGTTCAGGATCGGTTCTGGCCGTAGTCTGTTTTCGGTTGTTGCGTGGTCGCGGGGAGGATGAACCGCAAGAGATTGAATGAAGAGCGTCACCTGATCTTTGACGGACGCATCAGTTTGGTGCTTCATGGACCTAGCCGGAATCGACGTAGACGATGTCGATGGTCGAAAAGGGTTTACACTGATCGGCGTCGGAGAAATTCCAGGATCAGTTCTCCAGTGAACTCGCCGGCCGAGCAGCATGCATCACGCTCTCGATCGGTGAGCGCAGAGCTATGATAGTTAATGTCGGAATCCAGTCTACCCATGATCTCAGGCTGGCGATTGGCTAGCACGATCTTGAGCGCCGCGGCTATTCTGACCTGCTCTCGCGAAAAACCTGGTTTCAATGGGTCTTCTGCCTGCAACTGGCCTGGACCAATATTTGCTCGGGTGCATGTCACCGCAAGCGCAACAAGAGATTCCACCAGACGCGGATATTGCTCATCACGAAATTTGCGGTGGGATAGAACATCCAGGATCGCTAGCCGGTCGTTACTTTTTTGGATCGTTGAAAACAGTCGTGCTGCTGCAAGTTTACCGTCATGTAGAGCATATCCATGATCCGAAATGAACTGGGCCAGATGTTCGCCATCAGCACCCATGGCACAGATTCAGGGTTGAGCTTTAAGGAGTGTAT
>NZ_JBDUUI010000018.1:0-33782 GCF_039938915.1 Devosia alba
CCAGCGGGGTGATCCAGGGATCGGCGGGCATTTCGGCCCCGGTATCGCTGAGTTTCATCAATGCCATGCAGCTGGAGCGCCGTGTGTTCATCAACACGGTATCGCTGCTTTTCGTGATCTTTGTTTCGGTGCAACTTCCCGTGCTGGCCTTTGCTGGGATCCTGACCCCGAACGGGTTCATGCTCAGCTGCCTCGCCTTGCTACCCTTGCTGTTGGGCATGCCTGTGGGCTCATTTGTAGCCAGACACCTGTCCCGCCAGGTTTTCGACCGCCTGATCATGCTGCTGCTCGCAGGCCTGGCCATCCGCATGCTCTGGGCAGCGCTATTGCCCTGAATCTGGCACAAGGGCCCATGAGTATTGATTGTCGCCAGCCGTTGTGGCCCTCGCCATCAGCAACGGCGAGCGCTATACAGCCTGTTTTACAGTATCAGCGTGACGGCGCAAGAAATTGCTCGGCTGCTCGCCGAACAGCAAGGCGGCATTATCTCGACGGCACCCACGATTACCATAACCTACGGCGAAACCTATAGCGTCGATGGTCCAACCTCGACGGAGTCCGTGCCGCTGCCGCCAACGACGACCACCTTCGCCAAAGTGGCGACCGGGACGCCCTACAACCCCGGTGGTCGTGACCGCGCCCATATTCGTCAGCGAAGGCCGGACATTGACCGAGACGGTCGATAATTCCTATTCGAAAGACGCCAACGCCACAAAGACGGTTACCGAGAACTACTCGCCCAACAGCCAGGGCGGTAACACCCCCTAAGGCGACCGCTCCTACGACCGACAGACTTCCAGCAGGCTGTAGCGTTCGGTCGGGGTTGCCAGGTGCATGCGTCCATCCATACGCGTTCGCTTGGCAGTACCGGTCGCCACAAGGGTGCTTGAGTGAATTGGATCAGCATTTCGTCGTCTGTCGTGCCGGAAGCGTGCGCTTCCCCGATTGAGCGCCTCTTGATGTGCAATTGATTGTGTTCCGGAGTGTAGAATGTACATGAAGATTGGCGGGCTCATCCGTCGAAAGATGCACAGCGCTTCCGGGCCTGCAGCTTTCAGAGGTGTGACAATATTGATGCTGGCGGTCGCCTCTTGGGCTGTCTTGATCAGCGCGACCTACGCCGTTTGGACGCTATGGAAATTGCTGGCCGGCTGAAAAGCCGCAATCACGAAGAAGCTGCGACCTTGGCGTGGAATAGCGACTTCTGGCCGTCGCTCTAAGGCTGGTCTCGACCGTAAGCCCCGGCCGAATGACGTCAGCTATGCACCACCGTTAGCCAATAGCCGTCAGTCGGCTCACGGCCCCGTATCTGTCTTTCGCACGCAGCACTATCAGCTAAATCGAGTTGTCAGAAAGGTACTTTGTAAGCTCGTCGAAGGTCGCCAGCTCAGCCTGTGCGGCAGCCCATTCTGCAAAGCTCGCGAGTTTACCGCGATGCACATTGTATCGAACGTGCTTACCGTCTCTGGCGGTCTCGAGCACGCCAGCATCCACCAGCAGCTTGATATGATGGGAAGTCGTGGAGGCGGCTTTGCCGGACTTCAAGTCGGATGAGGACAATCCGGGCGTCTCACCAACCTTTCGAAAAATCTCGAAACGTCCTGGATCACCAAGCGCCATAAGGACTCTCAGCGCTTCATCATCATTCAATTCGAAATCCTTCGAAGCGTTTTGACCGTAGCGGCCACACCGCATGTTAACCATCAATAACAAAGTGTGGTGACTGCCATCCCTGACTTGTGCATCCTGGCACGAGGATTCCACCCGGAATCTTTGGCCGCCCATCAAGGCGGCTGTCAACCCGGCGCCAACCGGACTGACAGCCTGACCAGGCGGCTATCATCCTGCGTTAACAGGAGAAGCCACATGGCTGCATTCATCTACGCGGGCGATCGGATTCGCCGCAACAATTTCCTCCACATTTCTGACCCCATCGGGATCATCGGATGGTTTGGCGTCGCCGTCTCCTGCGACGCCTGCCTGGTCGTGCGCGCGCATTAGCGCCCCTGCCCCATCCTGATCGCCACCGGACTCTGACCTTGCGCTGATGGCGCGAGCCTGAGCCCCCGCGCGATCGATCCTTTGTCCGAGCTGGCCTCCGCACCTGACCGTGCCACGGACCCGCTCGTCTGCAGAAATGTCGAAAACGATGAAAAACTGGAAAATGACGTCCGGGCCCGGCCTGGAGCCCGACGGCGATGACGACGAAGAACTGCAGGAGCTTTTGCGGAGTGACTTCGTTTTTGAAGCCGAGGACCGCGCAGGTCTGGGAAAGCCGCGCTTGCTGGCGCTCAAGGGCTATGACCGGCCATTCGTCCGTATTGCGCCTGCCATCACAATGGATGAGCACAATGCCCGCCGCGGCGCCGGCGACCGGCGCGACCGCCATGCCGTGCAGCGGCTGATCGAGCGCCTGGGCGAGGTCAAGGACCTGACGGGTCCTGCCACGTCGGATGCCGTGGACGAATTTGCCGCCAAGCTGTTCGACCAGGCGCCCAACTTCAGCCAGGCTATCGAAGCCATCCGGCAGTCGGCACAGGTGAACATCCGGCGCGGGGCGCGTTGGCTGCAGATCCGACCTCTGGTCATTGAAAGCAGTCCGGGGGCTGGAAAGACCAGGCTCGTTCACCTTTTGGCCGAGGCCAGCGGTCTGCAGATGGTCTATCTGGACTGCGCGGCGATGACCAATATGAGCCCGATCATCAGCCAGGACGGCACCTGGAGTAGTGCCCGGCAAAGCGACATCATGCAGGCGCTGGCAAGTTCTGCCTCAGCCAATGTCATCGTGGTGCTCGACGAGCTCGACAAGATCCGGGACATGAGCCGCCACGGATCACCAAAGCCATCCGAGGCGCTGGTGGGTCTGCTTGAGAAGCGCAGCGCTGCGGCGCACATGGACAACTATCTGCAGCTCGCGGTCGACCTCAGTTTCATCAACTGGATCGTCTTGGTCAACGATGCGACGCGGCTGTCCCAGCCGTTTCTGGACCGCTGCCAGGTCATTCGGATGGGGCCGCCGAGGCCCGAGGAAATCGCCGCCATCGCCGCCCGCGAAATCGAACGCCGCGGGCTGGAGCCCGAGCTCGTCGCCATCATCACCAAGTCCGTGCGGCAGGGCAAAATCACCAGCCTGCGCACTCTCCACAAACTGCTCGACGCAGCTGCGGCCGCGTCCGCGCGCTCCATCCTCAACTGAGTTTTCTTCAATAATTGCAAAAAACACAAAAAAGGACGCTTCTCTCATGACTGACAACACCAATATCCCCGCCCGTGTGTCCCCCGCAGCTGACGGCCGGTCTGACGGCAATGGCGACTATCGCGCCATTGCCATGGTCATCGACACCAGCTTCCCCGTCGGCCAGCAGGTGCGGACCACGCAAAGCGTGCTCGATCCGCTGACGCCTGTGCAACTGGCTGAACTGCGCGCCGCGGTGCATGCTGCCCAGGCGGCTGGAACCCCACGCTTTCTCTGCGCTGTGTGCCGGCGCCCGGTGCATCTGGCCCAGCGGCCGGCAGGTCCCGACGTCACCCGCAACGGCCTTGCGGCCTTCTTCCGGCATTTTGCCGCTGCGGGCGCGCCGCCCTGCCCCTGTCGCACCGTGCCCGGCGTGCACAATGTTGGGGCGGTCAAGTTTGATGGTTTGCAGGAGGGCCTTGATCACCACACCCTCAAGCACGCCCTGGCCGACTGCCTGCGCCACGATCCGCGTTTTTCCGATGTGCAGGTGGAAAAACGGATCACCGGCACCGATGGCAACAGGCGCGTGCCCGACGTCAGCGCGCTGTTCGAGGGCAAGCGGATCGCCTACGATCTGCAGCTGGCCACTCTGCCGATTGCCACCATCCGGGAGCGGGACACGTTCTATACCGCCAATGGCGTGCACCACGTCTGGCTGACCGACGCCGCCGACCTGTCGCGCCTCTCCCGCCAGGGGTTCTGCGATCTGCACCTGAACATGTCGGGACGCATCTTTGCCATCGATGACACCTCGATCGGGCTGTCCATAAGGGACGGGCAGTTCCAGCTGCAGGAACTCACCATCCTGCCCCGCCTGGTCAAGGACCGGCCGATCCACAATGTGTGGGAGACGGCGCTGGTCGGGACCGAAGTCATCCTGATAGCCCCCCATCTGCGCAAGGCCGAGGGGGAGCGCCGCTATCGTCGCGAACTCGCCACGCTGGTCAGTGCCAGCCTGGGCGCCGAGCGCCAGGCCATTTGCCGGGCGGCGGCGATGGACCAGGGGCTGGCGCCCGTCGGTCTGCAGTGGACGCGCCTGGCGCGCTTCATTCGCGGACCGGGTGTCGACGCCGCCATCGCCAGCGATGTCGGCAAGGTGCTGGCCTTTCTGGCCCAGGTGGAGGTCTTCGTCACCCACCAGTCCGGTTCGCGTCCCAGCATCGAGCGCGAGCTGCAGCGCCGGCTCGGCACGCTGCTGGCCAGCCGCCATGGCCTGCACTGGGTGCCGCTGGTGCTGATGGTGTTCAGCACGCTGCCCGCAATCAAGGCGGCGGTGGATCCCGCCACCATGGCGCGCCTCAACACCCTGCTCATCAGCACCGAGAAGGTGCGCCCCCTGCTCCGCATGCATGCCGGGATGATCGCCGCGCTTTATCCCTGGCTCGGGCGCCGGCTGCTGATGAAGGCGCCCAAGTTCGGCCCCAAGATGCGCCTGCCGGCAAGCCGCGCCTAGTCGAAAGAAAAGCGAGGCATGGCGTGGACCTTCCGAGGTCCAGCCATGCCGACAGCCCGTTACTCCGCTCAGCCCCAAGCGGGGCCTCGGGGTAACCGTCCGTCAAGTGGCCGCCCAAGGGCGGCCACTTTCAAGGACAAAAGAACAGGAGAAGAAAGGAAGGGAGTTCGATCGGACGTTCGTGGACTGCCTTCTCCCGATTCAGACAATCGAGCCCGAGGTTGACGCAGAAACAGGCCGCCTATCATCAAACACCCCAGTGCCACCGGCACTGGGGCAACGCCGAAGGCGTCTGCGGCCTGCTTCTGGGTCAAGGCCACCGCCAGGCTCCCTTCTCCAATGAGCGCGCAGCGCAGCGATCGCAATCATGGTTTCACCGACCCAGCATTAGCGGGTCGGGGGCAAAGTCAGCGGCATTTGAGAAGGGATGCGGTGGCCGGACTGAGTGGCGCAGACTGTGGAAATGCAAATCAGGTCAAAAGAAAGAGGCCGATTCTACTTGCACTCGGATACACATGGCATCAATGAGCAGCTCCATTCCGGCCGCTGACAAAGAGATATTATGGCCCAATAGTAAAAAGTCCACCTCGGGACGGATAATTTGCAAAAGCACGCCTTAATTTTTCTGCCCTAGCGTCAACAATTTCGTCGCCCAGCACACATTTGTTTGTGAGAACTATGGGACGGGGCCGGCCGAAGGTGCCACCGGTCGGCCACTTGAGCAGCATCGGCAAGGCCCTGGAGAGCGCCTCGCCGTAGCCGCCGCCCGTTCACGGGCAACAATCGATATCGACGGACATTCGGCGAGCCAGATTCGGGAGGTATTCAACGCACGATCAGGCAGCAGAGCGGCAGGCCTTCGTCGCTCCAGAGCGCAAGTAATCGTCCCTCAGTTCAGCCGCGTCGAAACGCAGAATCATCGATGCTTATGACCGAAAGCTCGTCTTCTTGTTCTTCGACACGTCGGCGGACGACCCGTAACAGGGTGTCTTTACTCACGGTATCATAAGACGATTTGCAAACCGGCTGCAGGTCTACTCCCAGAGCCGGGCCAAGACGGTGGACGATGGACGATGGTCTCAAGCCGTTCGGTGCGCCGGCCGTACCGAGCCAGGATGTTGTGAAGCCCTATCTCGAACAGCAGCAATTACGAGTCAGGCCAAATCTCAATGATAACCGGGCTCTTCTCAGCGACAATCAACACAGGCAGGTCGTCCATAAAATATCACTTGATCCAAAGCGCACTTATCAATTAATTGGCCTTACCAATTAGATGGATTGTCGTTTGACTCGGCGATCTCTGTGGCACTGGGTTGACACTTGGAACGAGCGAACCGATCGCGCGTGGCGGTGCTGACGAGATAAAGGGACCTGACGTGAGCAAAGTGATCGTAACGGACTTTACCTTCCCCGATGTTTCCCCGGAGGAAAACGCCGCTCTGGCGGAAGGTGCGACGTTTACGGCGCATCAATGCCGCAGCGCGGATGAGGTGGCCGCTGTGGTTGAAGGCGCCGACGTAGCGCTGGTGCAATTTGCTCCATTTGGTGCGCAGGCGGCGGCGGCGATGCAATCCGGGGGGACGGTAATCCGCTACGGCGTTGGCTACAACAATATCGACCTAGCGGCCTGCGCTGCCAACGGTCTGCGCGTCGGTTACGTACCCGATTATTGTGCCGACGAAGTGGCCGACCACACCGTTGCCGCAGCCCTGACCATGCTGCGCAAGCTGCCGATCCTTGATGCGTCCGTACGACAGAGCGAGTGGGCAGCAGTGCGGATCGCCAAGCCAATGAAGGCCTTCAATAAGACAGTGTTTGGCTTTTTCGGGTTGGGGCAGATTGGCCGTGCCGTGCTTCGCCGGCTGCAGGGTTTCGAGTTTCAGGTCATCGCTGCTGATCCGGGCCTATCAGCAGAGGACGCCACATCGCTGGGGGTAACGCTGGTCGATACCGACACCCTGCTGCGCCAGGCCGATATCGTTTCGCTGCATGCGCCGTCGAACCCGCTGACTGAGGGCTATTTCAATGCGGCGCGCCTTGCCACAATGCAGGCCCATGCGATCATCGTCAATTCGGCCCGCGGCCAGTTGATCGTCGAGGCCGATCTAGCCGAATCGCTTCGCAATGGGGTGATTGCGGGTGCGGCACTCGATGTGTTCCACATTGAGCCGTTGCCCGCCGACAGCCCGCTGCGCGACGCGCCCAACCTGTTGCTGACGCCGCACGCGGCCTGGTACTCGGATGGTGCCATTGACCGCCTGCAACAGCTCGTGGCCGAAGACATCACGCGGGCGCTGCGTGGTGACGGCCCGCGCATGCCGGTGCGGTTCTAAGCCGATCAAGGGAGAGGGCATGGAATTTCTGGTTGAAGTCGAAACGCGTTGGCCCATTGACGGGGACCCCCACCGAAAGGCCGAACTGGTTGCGGCCGAATCCGCCCGCGCCGGGGCGCTGGCGGCACAGGGCGCCCTCAAGCGGTTATGGCGGGTCCCCGGCACCTGGAAGAACGTCGGGCTGTGGCAAGCGACCGATGCCACCGAACTGCACCAGATTTTGAGTTCGCTGCCGTTCTTCCCGTGGATGACCATTGAGGTGCGCGCCATGGCAACCCATCCCAATGATCCGATCAATCTATAGCTCGTTTGCGGGCGCCTAGCGCCCGCTTTTCCTGTCTTCCACAGTCAGCGATTGCACTACGTCAGGACGGATGGTGATACCTAACCCTGGTCCAACCGGAGGATAGACCCAGCCATCAATCTGGATGATCGGATGCTCCACCAAGCCCTGCTGGACCACGACGGGGAATGGCTTCAATTCAAAAAGCCGCGTGTTTGCAGAGGCCAGTGACAGGTGGAGGCTGACGGCAGAGGTCAGCGCGGTGCTCCAGGCATGGGCATTGACAATTTTCCCCCCCGCACCAGCCAGCTGATCGATCGCCAGGAACCCGGTTACCCCTTCGACGCGGGCGGGATCGACGCCCAGCACGTCGACACTGCCTGATTCGATCAGGCGGCGGTAGCCCGTGGCCGTCCATTCGCGCTCGCCGCTGGCGACTGGCACGCAGGTTGCGGCCTTGAGCCTACGGTAGCCGGCATCATCGGTCGGGTAGAGCGGCTCCTCGATCCAACCGATATCCTGCTCGGCCATGCGATTGGTCACCGAGATTGCCGTATCCACATCCCAGCGCACCCCATTGCCAATGTCGATGAGGATTTCGGCTTTTGGGCCGAGTTCGCGACGCAAGGCTGCGACAAAGTTGACATCGGTGTCAGGATCGCCGCCGATCCTGGACATCCCCTTTTTGGCGAAGCCCAGCTTGGTGCTGCGGAAACCGGCGGCAAAAAAGCCGGCCACTTCGGCGACGCAATCGGCTTCGGTCGCCTTGTTAACATGGGCTGAGGCGCAAGCCCGCAGCCGCTGATGCTGTAGGCCTCCCAGGACTTCATATAGCGGCTGTCCGGCCGCTTGAGCGCGAATGTCCCACAATGCCATATCCACGGCCGAGATGGCCAGGCTGGCAATGCCGCCCTCGCCATACCACCAGACATGCCGCCGCATCGCCTGCCACAGCACGTCCGTATCCGTCGCGTCATGGCCCAGGACCACCGGTCCCAAACCATCATGGATGATTTGCGCGGTCGCGCGGCAGGCCTCCGGCCACATGGCGATGGCCTCACCCCAGCCCGTCAGCCCATCTGCGGTATCAATCCGCAGCAGCAGGGTCATCCGCAGATTGTCGAAATCATTGGGATCGGGATATCGGATAATGAAACTGTGCAGCCGCGCGATCTTGGTCATGATAGCCCTTTGAAAACAGAGATTGACCATAAACCCCCAGATGGGCTAGTCAAGAAATTGGTAAGGCCAATTATCTAATTCAGGATCGATCATGAACGCGTTGGGAATGATGCCGCTGCCGGATCTGAGAGGCAAAGTTGCGCTCATCACCGGCGCGGGACGCGGCATTGGTCGGGCTGCTGCCGAACTGCTGCTGCAGGCCGGCGCCACGGTTTTCGCCGGGGTCCGGGAAAATGAGACTGTCGAAGGCGCCGTCACCTTATTGCTCGACGTGACCGACGCCAGTTCCGTGGCTGCTGCCTTCGCCGCTATCAATCAGCAGGTCGATCACCTCGACGTCCTGATCAACAATGCGGGCATTGTTTCCCCCATCGGCCATGTCGATGACGTTGATGCTGAGGCCTTTGCCATAGCGCTGAACGTCAACATTGCCGGGCCGCTCAGAGTAGCACAGGCGGCCCTGCCTCTGCTGCGTGCCGCCAAGGGCGTGATCATCAATGCAGGCTCTGGCGCAGCCTTTTCTCCGCTCGAAGGATGGGCCGCCTACTGCACATCCAAGGCAGGTCTTACCATGCTGTCGAGAGTCATCGACCTCGAAAACAGCGGTCAGGGCATCAAGAGCTTTACGCTGGGCATTCCGCCGACCAATACCGAGATGCAGGGCGTGATCCGCAGTTCCGGGCTCAATCCGGTCAGCCAGATTCCGAAAGAGAATCTGGTAGCTCCGGCGATCCCCGCCTCGGTGATGGTCTGGCTTTGTGGCGACGAGGCGCGCGGTATTGCCGAACTCACGGTCGATGTGCGTGACGACCGGTTTCGCGCCCTGATGGCATGAGAGTGCCAACGGTCAGTCCATATGAAACTGCTGCGGCAGCAGGAACGGGAAATCCGTCGTTGGATCAGTTTCGATCTTCATCATCGCAGCCATTGAGGCACCCCAGCGGGCATTGGTCGGATCGGCAGCCAAGGCCGCCTGTGTCGCCTTGAGGTCGTCGGTTTCGAAGGAGCCAAACAGGGTCAACCCGTGGCGATAGATATTGTAGTTGCGGATGCCCGCAGCGCGGAGGCAGGCGAGCATTTCGGGCCAGATCTCGTCATGCCGCTGCTTGTATGCTTCTTCATAGCCCGGCCGGACCTCGAGCACCCACGCATAGTTCGCCATTAGTCCTCTCCATTCCAGGCACGCCACACATCCCGCATGGCCACGGTCTCGGTCAGCACGTCTTCGTTGAGCGTGCCCATATAGGCTTGATGCACGAACTCCAGCGCCAGCGCACCACCATAACCAGCGTCGCGTAGAACACCGAATTGGGCTGGCATATTGATAGTGCCGCGCTCCACCGGGGTCTGCAGTTGGCCAATTGCGGTCTGGCGCAGGTGAACATGGGCGGCATGGGGTGCCAGCACATCGATTTCGGCTTGGCGATAGCCCAGGCAAGTGAAATGGGCGTAATCTAGAGTGAGCTTGAGGCCGGGCACCTGCTCAATCATCGCCAAAGTGTCCGCCGGCGACTCAAGCAGCGAATGCACATGCGCTTCGATACTGACACTGGCCGCGTGCTCACGCGTCAGCTCGACCATGCGATGCAGGGCCTCGGCAGAAATGGCAAAGGCCTCGGCCCGTGACTGCCCCGGATTGACTACGCCGGGCAGGATGAACACCGACGGGATGCCGACAGCGTCCGCAAAGCGCAGCACTTGGCGGAAATCTCGCAGATTGGACTCAAGACTACCACGGCTCGCTAGGTTGCGATCCGCCGGATTGTCGCCAAACAGGTGATAGTAGCTCGGCGTCGCCACGCCCAGGGTTTTGACCATCGCCGCCACATCAGATGGCCGCTCCAGTAGGTCTGACTTGGGCAGGGCGCTACGATAGAACAGCCCGACGTCGAGTGCGTTGATTCCGAGGGCGCGCGAAATAGCGGCGCATTCCGCCAAAGTGCAGGCGGGAAACGACCACGAGGTAAGGGACAGGTGCATCTAGACGTCCACCACTTCTTGGCGCGTCGACTGCACAGACCGGTACATGGCCGCGAGTGTTGCGACGACCAGCGCCCCGTTCTCGGCATCGGCATCATTTCGCACTGGCTGGCCTGCACAAATCTCGAGAAAGCGGGTGACCGGCAGGGTGCCATCATAGCTGCCCTGCCCCGGCGCGATTGGGAAGCCTTGGTCGACACCGTCATCGCGATGCAGCTCCAGCCGCTCGCGCTCGATGTCGAACAGGATCATGCCTTCAGTGCCAAAGATGCGAATGTCCATCTGGAAGCCGCACTGTTTGGGCACGGTTGCGGCGCCCGACAGCGCCATGGTGGCGCCATTGCTCATCCGCAGGACGGCGGCGTCATAATAGTCGACATCGGTGACCGAGGTCCCGGCCAGGCAAAACGCGGAAGCGGGGGAGAGGCCGGTGACCCGATAAACCCATGACAGCGAGTGGGACATCTGCCCCCAGCCATAGCCTCCGGCCCTGGCCGGGTCGGCCCAGGTCGAGGCCGGCGGGCGGTAAAGGGCGTCGGCGGTTTCCTGCATCGGCTGGCCCGCAAACAGGTCGGCCAAGGCGGAGGCCATCTGGCAGACAACGTGCCGGATGTCGCCGATCTGGCCGGATTGGACCCATTGGGCAGCCTGGGCCGTGTAGTCGCGGAAGTTCCAGCCACAGGGTACCAGCACCTGGCGATTGGCCGTCTGCGCAGCATCGACAATAGAACGGGCGTCGGCACTAGTGGTAGCCAGAGGTTTTTCAATCAGCACATGGCACCCATCCTGCAGCGCTGCGAGGGCCGGAGCGGCATGAGCCGTATGCGGGGTAGCGATCATCACGCCATCGAGACGCTCGGCGGCCAGCATGGCAGCGACGTCGGCATACCGTCCGGAGACGCCAAACCTGTCCCCTACCGTCGCTAGGCGTTGCGGATCAAGATCGCAGATAGCTACGATATTACCTAGCCTCGACGCCTGCACCGTAGGGATATGATTGACGGTGGCCCACCAGCCAGTTCCGACGACGCCGATACGCAAGCTCATTTCTGCTCGTCCTTTTTTGGCAGAGAAGCCAGGGTACTCTCGAACACATTGCGCATATGACTAGCGGCCGCCGTGGCCGCCGCGTCCGCGTCGCGTGCGCTCAGGGCCGCAAGGATGACACGGTGATCGCGATGACTTTGCGCCAGAATTCCCGGTGTCTCTGAAGCCAGGCGACGAAATTCCATTCCAAGCACATTAAGGCTCTTGCCGATACGGTAGAGGAACGGGTTGGCGGCACTGCGCCAGATCACCTCGTGGAACTCAGTGTCCGACAGCCGGAAGCTGATGGGATCGTCGAGCCGCAGTGCCTGGGCCTCAAGAATCTGAGTCAGCCGTGCCAGTTGCTCGTCAGTGATTTCTGCGGCAGCGCGCCGCGCCACGTCGGATTCGATCACCAGACGCGCGTCGTATAGTTGGCGGACATTGAGCTCTTCGAGGGAAATAAAGAACTCCAGCGGGCCCAGCAGTTCTTCGGCACCCAGTGCGCTGATATAGGCACCGCCGCCCTGTCGCGTGGTAACCACGCCCAGAATAGTTAGACCCCGGATAGCCTCACGCACCGAAGGACGGCTGACCTGCAGCGACACAGCCAGATCGCGTTCGGGCGGCAATTGATCGCCCGGTTTCAGGGTCCCCGACCTGACCAGATCGAGGATACGGCCGGCGACTTGCTCGGGCACCGACAGGCGCTGGATCGGACTGTCCAGATTCTCGATTTTGGAGGAGTTGGTCACAATTATTCTCGCACTGTCTGCCGGGCGAAACCGCGCCCTAACGTCGATTTCAGATTCGGTATGCCCACCGACAGGATCAGCAGCAGCCCGATAACCCCGGTCTGAACATGACCGGTGATGTCAGCCAGCGCCATGCCATTGCGCAAGTTGAGAACGATGAGAATTGACAGTAATGCGCCCAACAATGTGCCCACTCCACCGAAAATGCTAATGCCGCCCAACAGGACCATGGTGATGATGTCGAGCTCAAAGCCGTTGGCAACGTCGCCACGCACAGCACCGACCCGAGCGGTGTAGAGTAGCCCAGCTAACGCGGAAATCACCCCCGAGGCGACAAAGAGCCGCGTCTTAACCGAGGCGACGTCGACGCCAGAATAGGCCGCCATGGCTGCATTATTGCCTACGACGAAGACCTTGCGGCCAAAACCTGAGGCATGCAGGAGCACGGCAAAGCCGATGAAGATGACGACGAACAGCAGTAGCGACAGGGTGAACGGGCCGACCAGAGCCTGCTGTCCCAGTGCGTTGAACCAGTCAGGAAAGCCGGTGACGCCGCGGTCTTCGACGAGAATGCGGGCGATGCCGCGGAAGCCGATCAGCGTGGCCAGCGTCACCACCAGCGAAGGCAATCCGACGCGGGTGATGAAGATGGCATTGACGAGCCCGCCCAGGGCGCCGATCGCGAGTACAGTAACAATAGCCAACGGCGAAGGCACGCCAAGCTGAAACAGCCAGGCAAACGCGCAGGCGGCGAGCCCCATCATCGAGGCTACAGACAGATCGATTTCTCCATTTATGATGATCAATGTCATGATCACTGCGACGATGATCTTTTCTACCGATAGCTGGAACAGGTTCACCTGATTGCCCACTGTCAGGAAATGTTCCGACAGGCTAGAATTAACCACCATGATGATCAGCAGCACGGCAAGCAGAAAACCTTCCCAGCCCCAGAGTTTTTTGGCCCAGTTCATTTGTCGGCTCCCTTCTCACGCGCCCGGCGCGCCCGAACCGCCATCAGTCTGGACATCAGCAAAGCATCCGCGGTGACCGACAGCAGGATCAGAAAACCCAGTACGGCCTCACGCCAGAACTCGCTGACCAGGTCCCAGCGCGACAGGCTTGTCTGCAGTAGATCGACAGTGATTGCCCCCAGCAAGGCGCCGATGACTGACCCAGAGCCGCCCATGATGCTGACGCCGCCGACCACGGCCGCGGCGACCGACTGGAGTTCAAAGCCGAGCCCCGCAACCACGGTGATATTGCCGAAGCGCGATAAAAACATGAAACCGGCAAGACCCGTCAGCGCCCCGGACATGATGAACGCGATGAAAACGGTGCGCGCCGCATCAATGCCGGCAAAGGCAGCGGCCTCGGGATTGGAGCCCACCGCAAAGAAGCGTCGCCCGAGGCGCAGGCGTGTGAGGGCCAGATGGACGGCCAGCACGACCAGTAGCGTGATGAAGAAACTGACCCGCAACTCGAGCCCGCCAATAGACAGGATTGACGTTCGCGGAAGGTCGAGGAGCCAGGCCGGCAGGCTATTGGTGGTGATCGATCTGGCGCCAGAGAACTGCACCAGCAGCGAGCGGAATATGGCCAGTGAACCCAAGGTAACGATGATTGCAGGGATACGGGCATAAGCGACCAGCGCACCGTTGATTGCTCCCAGCACCGCTCCCATGCCGATGGCCGCCAGCACCACCAGGACCGGTGGCAGCTCTGGGTATCCAGACACCAGCGCGCCAACGAAGAAGGCGACAAAGCCGCAAACTGAACCCAGCGACAGATCGATATTGCGCGTTAGCATAACCAGCGCCTGCCCGGTCGCGATCAGGGCAATGATCGCGACTGAGGTCGAGATACGGTTGAACAGGTTTGGCATCAAATAGTTCTCGATCTGCGTCGAGAAAAAGACCAGTAGCAGCGCAATGACTACGCCCAGGGCGAGCAGCCGCAGCGTTGTGGGAGAAATACGGTCCAACATCACGCTACCTCTTTGCGGGTCTGGCCGGTCGCGAGTTGCATTACGTTCGCCTGCGTCGCTTCCTCGCCCGAGAACACATCCATCTGCCGCCCTTCACGCATCACCAGTATCCGGTCTGCCAGTGCCAGGACTTCAGGCAGGTCTGAGGAGATCACGATCACCGCGACGCCCGACTTGGCCAATTCGTGGATGATGGAATGTACCTCGGCCTTGGCGCCGACATCGATGCCGCGGGTCGGTTCATCAAGGATCAGGATGCGGGGCGCGAGGTTCAGCCACTTGGCCAGCATGACCTTTTGCTGGTTGCCGCCCGACAGTGTGCCGACGGCGATATCGACATTGGGAGTGCGTATATTGAGCCGGGCGCGATAGCTCTCAGCCATTGCCCGTTCGTTACTGCGCCGAATGAGGCCGAAACGGTTGAGATATTTGTTCAGCGTAGCCAGTGACGCATTGGAGACGATCGGCATGTTCATGGCGAGGCCAAGCTTGCGACGGTCCTCTGACACATAGGCAATACCAAGTTTCATCGCCCTCTGGGGGCTGGTGATCCTGACCGGCTGGCCATCGATCAGAATTTCGCCGGCACTCGCTGGGGCGACACCGAACAGGGCCAATCCGACATCCGTGCGGCGGGCGCCAACCAGGCCCGCCAAGCACAGCACTTCCCCAGCATGGACGTCGAAGTTGATATCACTGAACACGCCGTCGAGCGAAAGCCCGTTGACCTTGAGCACCGACCGATCCGTCGCGGATGAAATGGCGCGGGAGAAAAAAACGTCTGCCGAACGCCCGACCATGGCGGCAATCAGACCATCGCGGTTTACGTCGGCAATGGGCTGGGTGGTAATGTGGCGGCCGTCGCGGAGAACGGTGACACGATCGGCGATCTCGAACACCTCTTCGAGACGGTGAGAAATGTAGACAACCGTAACGCCTTGAGCCTTTAGCGCGCGCGCCGTCTGCAGCAGCCGGTCGGCCTCATGGGCGGAGAGCGAGGCGGTCGGCTCATCCATAATCAGCACCTTGACGTCAAGCGATAGCGCCCGCGCGATCTCAACGGTCTGTTGTTCAGCCAGCGTCAGTCCGGCCGCGGTACGATCGACATCAAGGGTGATGCCGAGGCGGGCAATCAGCGCGCGCGCCTGCTCCCGTATACGTTTCCAGTCGACCAAAAGCCCAGCATTGCGCTGCGAGATGAAGATATTTTCGGCCACGCCGAGGTCGGGGAAGACCATGGGTTCCTGATAGACCGCGGCGACGCCATGCAATTGCGCATCGCGCGTGCCGCGCAGCACGACCGGCTTGCCGCCGACAACGACCTCGCCCGCGCTGGGCTGGTGCACCCCCGTCATGATCTTGATCAGGGTTGATTTGCCTGCACCATTTTCGCCGACGATGGCGTGGATTTCGCCCGGCAGCAGGCCAAGGGAAATGTCTTTGAGCGCGTCAGTTATGCCGAAGCTTTTCGACACGTTCCGCAATTCGAGCGCCGGAGCGAGGATTTCGGTCATGGGAGAGAGCTTTTTAAACGTGTGAATGGCCAGCCGTAGCTGTGCTGCGGCCGACCGAAAGGCTTACTTAGAAGCAGCTTCAACATTATCCTTATTGTAGACCGTGAACGGCCCCATCAGGATGCGCTTGGCGTTGGGGCGGCTCTCATCGGCTTCGATGGTGTAATCGCCCATACGGCCGGCGGTGAAGGTCTCGCCAACTTCACCTTGCAGCTGTCCAGTCGCCAGCATGTAGGTGGTGTAGTAGGTCAGATAACCGAGGTCGCGGAAGTCCCAGAGCGTGAACTCCGGGGCACAGCCGTTCATGGTGTAGCTGACCATTTCCGACGGCAGGCCGAGGCCGGAAACCTTGACGGTGTCGCACTTGCCTTCATCCTGCATCGCCTTGGCGGCGGCCTGGATGCCAACGGTGGTAGGCGACATGATCAGGCCTAGGTCCGGATACTTGTCGACCAGCGCAAGAGCACGGTTGTACGAGACCTCCGATTGATCATCGCCGTAGACCACGTCTACCAGCTCAATTCCGGCATATTTCGGATCTTCGAGTGCAGTCTTCATCGCGGCGATCCATGCGTTCTGATTGGACGCATCGGGCGTGGCCGACAGCACGGCCATCTGACCACCGTCAGCACCCAGGATCGATAGCGCCATGTCGGCCATCACACCGCCGATGGAGCCGAAATCCACCTGCGAAACGAAGACGCTTTCAGCTTCGCCCGAGGGGATTGGGCTGTCCCAGGTGACAATCTTGCCACCAGCGGCCTGCAGCGCCGTGGCGGCAGGAACGATCTGGTCACCGGCATTGTTGGACAGCATCACGCCAGCGCGACCTTGGGTCGCGGCGGTGGTGATGATCTCGATCTGGCCGGCAACAGAGTTTTCCGGGGTTGGCCCCTGGAACAGCAGCTCGCCTGGATTCTCGAGCTCCTTGTGAGCCTCCTGCGCGCCTTCATTAGCCTGGTCAAACACCAGAATGCCGAGGAATTTCGGCAGAAGGACCAGATCAGCCTCCTCGCCCTTCTCGGCCACAATGGTCTGCGCCCAGGTTGGTGCAGCCATGCCAATACCGATACCCGTGGCTAGGATCGCCGCAAAACTCGTCTTCATCAAATGATTCATCGTTCTCTCTCCCTTGATGTGTTGAAGTCCGGGCACCGATCGCGCCCAGCCTAACCGTCCCGCAGATTTGCTCTATCGGGCCGTTTCTGATGTTGGCGGGATTAATCCTCCGCCAAGTAGTCGTGAATGATCTGGCCCGCGACCAGCGTGAAATCGGCACGCCAATAGAAGCCGGTCAGCGCCTCCAGAACCGGCAGGCGATAGACCGGCGCCTGCGCATTGGGGCGCAGCTCGACCGTGCAGGGACCACTCCAGCACTCGTGCACATTGATGTTTGTAAGGCGCCGCGACGTCAGTTGCCGAATCGCGGCCCTGCCATCGATATGATCGATGGCCTTGAGGTTCAGATTGGTTGTGAAGTCGAAATGGGCGCGCATCTCGGCCGGGTCGGCGCGGTGCTGCTTGTAGGCCATGGTCGCGGTAATCACGTCGATGCCATTGCGCTCGACAGTGCCCACAATCAGATCGCCACGCATCTCGATATTGGGATTGCCGCCCTTTTTGGGCTGCCCATGGGTTTCCCGTCCATGCGCCACGCCAACGTCGGAGCTCAAGAAAAGATAGGGCGAATAGGCCCCCTGTGTTTCGCCAAGGTTCGCGCCGAACATCACATTGGCCTCGCCATAGGGACCAACCCAATCGGTGTCGTTCATCTTGTAGATGTGGATAGCGACAACATCGCCAGCAACCGTTAGCGGCGGAGGCGCCAGGAACGCCGTCATCGCGGGATCGGTGCGGTAAAAGACCGTCAGGACTTCCACATTGCGCATTTCGAAGGGAAACGGCGGCACCATGGGTGCGTCCCAAGGTGTGGAAAAGCCACCCTGACGGATCGCGTCCACCGTCGGTCGCTTGACGCCATTCTTCACCGTCATCTCATCCTCCCATGAAATTGGCCTTACCAATTATCAGATTTGGATGTCGCCGCAAGCAGAATCTGCTGTCGACGGCTGCTTGCGGACCGCGCCGGCGTCTCTGGCAGCCTCGCCTCCCAAAATGAACTCGCGGTGTCCCAGCGCTTCAGACCTAGTCAGCACGCCTGCTGCATTAGCCTGAATGAGCCCGAAGATTTCGGCACCTCCATCGTCAAGATTTGCCGCGCCTTCCAGAATTCGCCCAGCTCTGACCTCGATGTCGTCTCCCATCCGCCGAAAGTTGTCGGGATTGGCGCAGACCCTGGTGACCGAGGAGATAGCCGAGCCAACGACGGAGCCACAGCTCGTAACAAACAGCGTCATGTGGCTCCTCGAGGCGCTAAGTTCGACGATTTCGGTGAGCGACCACCTCGCCGCGCGAATGCCTGGAACGCGATAAGGTGCCTTAGCTAATCAAACGATCGTTCGATGGTCTCGCGGGTCACGCGCTCGAGATAGTCCATAAGCAATTGAGCGTTTTCAGCGGCAACTTCGCCGTCGCCGGAAGCGATTGCCCGCAGGACATGGCAGTGCAACACGGCGGCATCGGCAAAGTTGTCTGAGGCAGTAATAAAGGAATACCAGAAGCGCCTCGACATCGTATGCACTTGGCGGATCATCTTGATCAGCATAACATTTTTGGTAGCTTGGGCCTCGATCTCATGGATCGCGCGATTGATGCCGAGATACTTGTCGCGGTCGTCCCGCTGCACCGCAGCGTCCATTTCATCGGCGAGTTGACGCATGGACTGTCCCTCGTCGGGCGTGGCCCGCCGTGCCGCCAGGCGCACCATGAGGTTTTCCAAAGGTCGGCGCACTTCAAGCAGTTCGAGCTGCTGGCGAATGTCGATGGTTGTCACCAAGGCCCCCCGGCGCGGATGGATTTCGACAAACCCTTCCAGTTTGAGGCGCTGCAGTGCTTCGCGGATCGGGGTGCGACCGCAGTTCAGTTCTTCGCGCAGATCGTTCTCCGATATCATCGAGCCGGGACGGAGACGGCCAGTAACAATCAGATTTTGGATCGCCGAATAGGCGACTTCGGAGATCAGTTCCGGCCCTGCTACTGGGATGTTGGTATCGGACATGTCTGCGCTCCGCATTGTTGATTTGAAGGGCACCATAGCGTTTGACTCGTTCGGCGACAATTGGTAGGCATGTCGTCAACGTCTGACATATCAACTGTATATGAGAACTCTAAGGAGACTAGGCATGCGGTTGGAGGCCATCGATAAGCGCGCTGTAACCCGGTTGACCACTGACGTCTTGATCGTTGGTGGTGGCGCGGCCGGTGTAGCCGCAGCGGTGACGGCAGCACGCGGCGGTCTGTCGGTGATCCTGCTTGAGCGGTATGGCTTTTGCGGCGGCGGTGCGGTTGCAGGGCTGTCCGGCACCGTGTGCGGGCTCTATGCTGCCAGCGACATTGCCCGCAAACCAGAGCAGGTGGTGTTTGGCTTCGCCGATGAGTTCATCAGTAAGCTGTCGGCGCGTGGCGGGCTTGCCGATCCAGTGCGTTACGGCAAGACCTTCACTCGGGTCCACGACCCGCTGATCTGGCGGGAAACTGCCGATGCCTTGCTCGCCGATGCCGGCGTGACGGTGATCTATCATGCGGTTGCCACAGAGGTGTTGCTCGATGGCGATGATGCTGTCGCCGGCGTCATGGCCTGGTCCAAGCAGGGGGCGCTCGATATCCGCGCCCGGATCACAATCGATGCGTCTGGCGATGCTGACGTCGTGGCCATGGCTGGCCTGCCTAGTTTTATCGGCGAGAATGGTCGGGTGCAGAACCCAACCATGATCTTCCGTCTGGGTGGGGTCGATGTAGAACGCTTTCAGGCAGCCTATGGTGATGACACCATCATGCCGCCGAGCATCAGCGCCCTAATTGCCGAGGCCAATGCTGCGGGCACGCACCGCTTGCCCAGAGCCAAGATCTGGCTGTTTGCGACCACGCGCCCCGGTGAGCTGCTGTGCAATTGCACCCGTATCACCGGTGCCGATGGGCGTGAGCTCAATCCGCTGCGCTATGCTGATTTCACAGAAGCCGAGTCCGAAGGACGTCGGCAGACTCGCGAGTACGCGCGCTTTTTCAAAGCCCATCTGGCGGGCTGCGAAACAGCCTTCGTCAATGATACCGGCGTGCAGGTTGGCGTGCGACAGACCCGCCAGGTTGAAGGGACCCATAAGCTGCTCAATGGCGACATTCTTGCCGGGCGCAAATTCGCCGATGGCATCGTCCGCTCGCCCTGGCCAATCGAATTGCACTCGGGCAGCTCTCCTCGTGTCGAATGGCTGTTCGATGATGTATATGAAGTGCCGTATGGTTGCTTCGTCCCGACCCGTGGCGAAAACCTACTTGTTGCCGGTCGATGTCTCTCTGCCGAACATGAGGCGGTCGCTTCCGCGCGGGTCACGGCGCAGTGCTTTGGCTATGGTCACGCCATCGGTCTGGCCGCCGCGCTGGCGGTTCGTGAGAATATGGCGCCGCGTGATATTGACGGGCGTGATCTGCGCCTGCTGCTGAACCGCGACGGCGCGAGGCTCGACGCATGAGCCTTGATTCCCATCTCCTGCTGGCCGACCATGGCGCCTGCCGCGTGATCACGCTCAACCGGCCGCAGCGCCGCAACGCGCTGGGTACGGCAACTATGACGCAATTGTCGGCAGCACTGACCGACGCCGTGGCCGATTCGGCCATTCGCGCAGTCTTACTGACCGGCGCTACGCCGGCCTTTTGCGCCGGCAGTGACCTCAAGGAACTCGCCGGTCTTTCGCCGGTGGCAATGGCCGAACATGAGGCAGCGACGGCCGCGGTGGCACGCTCCATAGCGCAGCTTGATGTGCCAGTGATTGCGGCGGTCGAGGGCTATGCTCTGGGCGGCGGCGCCATTCTGGCTCTGAGCTGCGATCTGGTGGTCACTGCCAGTGATGCGCGTTGGGCCTTACCCGAAGCGCAAAATGGCTGGTTGCCGCCCTGGGGACTGGAAGCGTTGGTGTCGCGGGTAGGACTGGTGCGGGCGCGGGCGCTGGTTTGGGGAGCCTTTGATTGCAACGGAGCCGAGGCGCATCGCCTGGGCCTCGCCGATCAGGTGAGTGAACCGGCAGCTGCGGTTGCCACGGCCACGATCGTGGCCTTGCGTCTCGCCGAGCGCCCGCCTGAAGCCATGATTTCCACCAAACGCTATTTTGCCCGGCTGCGGCCGGACGCCGAACAACTCGATGCCACCGCATCGGACCACTTCAAGCAAGACGTCGAGTCAGTCGCTGCACAGACCGTCTTGGCAAGATTTTCAGGTCGATCATGAGTAAAATTGTTTCCGCGCGCGACGCCGTTGCCTCGATTCCCGATGGCGCCACCGTTGCCAGTTCTGGGGTCATTGGCTGGGTTACGCCCGACGCGGTGCTCTTGGCGCTCGGCGAGCGCTTTGTCGAGACGGATGGTCCCCGTGATCTGACATTCTATTTTCCCTGCGGCGTTGGCGACGCCATGGGCATCAAGGGCATGGATCATGTCGCCCGTGAGGGCCTGATGAAGCGCATCGTGTCGGGCTCGTTCATCAATCCCGTTAATCCTGCTACCGGCAAGCGACCCGAATTGATGCGGCTCATTCGGGAAAACCGCGTCGAGGCCTATTCCTGGCCCATCGGCGCGTCGATGCACTGGCTGCGCGAAGTGGCGCGCAAGAGTCCGGGCTATCTCACCGAGGTGGGGCTGCGGTCCTATGCCGATCCGCGCCAGGGCGGCGGCAAGTTCACCGCCAAGGCTCAGGATGATTTGATCAAGCTAATCCAGTTCGAGGGCCGCGACTATTTATTCTATCCAAGCTGGCCTATCGATGTGGCCATTATACGGGCGTCGAGTGCGGATGAACAAGGCAATCTGTCGTGGGAGGATGAACCACTGACCACCGCCAATCTGGCGCTTGCAATTGCCGCAAAATCTTGTGGTGGACGGGTGATTGCGCAGGTGCGCCGTATCGTGGACGCTCGTCCGGCCTCGCAAGTTCGCGTCCCGGGCCTGTTCGTCGACAGCATCGTGGTCGATTCACAGATGATGATGACTACCGATACGGATTACGAGACCGCCTATTTCTCCGGCCGGCGAATGGATCTAGCCGATCTGCCGCGCGTGCCCATGTCGCTGGACAAAATCATCGCTCGCCGGGTGGCGCGGGAAGTGCGGCAGGACGAACTGGCGATCTACGGCTTTGGCGCGGCCACCGACGTACCTCTGGTGATGGCCGAGCAGGGGCTGTTCGACAATGGGGCACTGGCGCGCTACCCTTCGACTACCGAGCACGGAGCCTATGGCGGCATCGTCATGCCGGGCTGGCAGTTTTCCGCCAATATCAATCCCGACGCCATCGTCGATGGGCTATCCCAGTTCGACATTATCGATGGCGGGTTATGCAAATTCGCTGCCCTGTCCTTCGCGCAATTCGATGCGCAGGGCGTGGTGAACGTCTCGCGTTTCGGCGCGGCAAATCCGGGCGCAGGCGGCTTCATGGACATTGCCCACAACGCCGAACGTCTGGTGTTTGCCGGCACCTTCACTACCAATGGTCTCGACGCCGGTTTCGGCGGGCACGGCCTGAATGTCCGCACAGAAGGCAAGGTGCGTAAATTTGTCGAGCGCGTTGACTCGATTACCTATGACGTGCGCGCCGGGGTGCGTGATCGCGGGCAAACCGCAATGTTGGTGACCGAGCGCGCCGTGTTTGAAGTCACCGCCGCCGAAGGGCTAGTGCTCACCGAAATTGCGCCGGGTATCGATGTCCGCAAGGACGTTCTGGAGCAGATGCAGTTCGCTCCTGCTCGCATCGCCGAGCCGCTTGCGCGCATGGATGTCGCCCATTTTTCTTCTGCGGCGCCGACCGACAAACTAGCCGTTTAGGAGCCTATGATGAGTTTCAGATACGTCCAGGAATTGCCTGCAACCGTCCTCACCGCCCTGCGTCAAGGCTGTGTGCTGCCGGCACATCCGCTGGTCCTCGATAATAGCCGCCAGCTGGATCGCACGCGCCAGCGCGCTGTGACCCGCTATTATGCAGACGCTGGTGCAGGTGGGCTGGCCATTGGCGTGCACACTACCCAGTTCGCAATCCGCGAGGTCGGTCTCTATGAGCCGGTGCTGGCCCTGGCCGCACAGACCATGCGGGACTGGGGTGGGGCGGAAAAACTGCTGATCGCAGGTGTCACCGGAAACACAGCCCAAGCCGTTGCGGAAACCGAGACGGCGCGTGGTCTCGGCTATCACGCGGTCCTGCTCAATCTGGCCCGGCTCAGGGGTTCCAGCGAGGACGATATTCTCGAGCATTGCCGGCGCGTCGCCACCGAAATGCCGGTTATCGGCTTTGCGCTACTGCCGGCGGTGGGCGGCTTCCATCTCAGCTATGACTTCTGGCTGCGCTTCGCCCAGCTTGACAATGTGGTGGCCATCAAGATGGCGCCATTCGATCGCTACCGCACCATTGACATCGTCCGTGCGGTATATGACGCCGGTGCGCAGGATCGCATCACCCTCTACACCGGCAATGACGACCATATTGGCCTTGATCTCGTGGTGCCTTTTGTAGTGCGCTCTGCCGACGGGAAATCGGAACAGCGCGCCCGCATTCGCGGCGGATTGCTCGGCCACTGGAGCGTCTGGGTGCGTCCCGCCGTGGCCATGCTCGACCGCATTCATGCGCTGCCCGATGGCGCTGACGTGCCGGAGGACATTCTGGCGCTCGATTCCATCGTTACCGACTGCAATGGCGCGATCTATGATGCGCACAACAATCTCAAGGGCTGCATTCCGGGGTGTCTCGAAGTGCTGCGCCGACAAGGGCTGCTCGAAGGCACCTGGTGCCTCGACCCCGACGAGGTTCTCAGCCCTGGTCAGGCAGCGGCCATCGACCGGGTCCACACCCAATATCCCGAAATGAACGACGATAGTTTCGTCACGGCAAATCTCGAACGCTGGCTCTCCGAACGCGGCAAGGACCGACCGCTTGTTGCCTGACTCAGTGCTCTCAGAAAACTCAAGGAAACTGACATGACTCGCCCCACTGTGCCCCAAATCCTTACCGCCTCCAACTTGCCGGACCACTTCGTGGACGTCGACCATCTGGAAGACTTCATGTCGGTTCCAACGCAGGGTGTAGTGGACGATCTCAACACCCTGGACGGGGATATCATGATCCTGGGCGTTGGCGGCAAGATCGGCGTCACCATGGCCCGAATGGCCAAAAAGGCCGCCCCGCAAAAGCGGGTCATCGGCGTGTCACGCTTCTCCGAGGAGGGACTGCAGGAGCGGCTCAATGGCTGGGGCATAGAGACGATCGCCTGCGATCTGCTCGATCGCGATGCCGTCAATGCCCTCCCCAAGGTAGCCAACGTCATTTACATGGCCGGACTCAAGTTTGACTATCGCGGTCGCGAGGACTTCCTCTGGGCCATGAATACCATCGCGCCTCAGATCACCGCCGAAGCGTTCCGCAACTCCCGCATCGTCTCGTTTTCGACCATTCACGTCTATCCATGGTCCAATCCGCTGCATGGCGGAGTGACCGAGCGCACTTTGCCGATGGCCCGTCCCGGCGAATATGCCAACTCTGTGGTTGGCCGGGAGCGCACCTTTGAACATTACTCCAAAAAATACGGCACACCGGGCCGCATCATGCGCTTCGTCTATGCCATCGATCCGCGCTACGGCGTGATGCAAGAAGTGGCCAGCTGGGTGCTCGCCGGCCAGCCCGTGCCCCTAGCCACCAGTCACGTCAACATCATGTGGCAGGGCGATGCCAATTCGCAGTTCCTGCGCATGCTCGGCCAGTGCGAAAGCCCGGCCACGCCGATCAATGTCGGCGGCCCTGAGGCTCTGAGCATTCGCTACCTTGCTAATCGGTTCGGCCAGGCCTTCGGCATCGAGCCGAAATTCGTCAATGAGGAAGCCGACAGTTGCCTGCTGGTCAACTGCGACAAGGCCAACGGCATTTTTGGCAATCCGGTGGTGTCGATCGACCCGATGATCCGTTGGGTCGCCGAATGGGTCAAGTCCGGCAAGCCGACCCATGGCAAGCCGTCCAAGTTCGAAGTTCGCTCGGGCGAGTTCTAGGAGAGCGTAAATGCCCAGCTTCGTACGCGGCCATCTTTATGCGGTGCTCGCCCATGTCGGCTTCCTGGTGTTCTGGCAGTTGGCCGTGAGCTTCGGCAAGGTACCGACCTATATATTGCCGGGCCCGATCGATACCTTTCTGGCGTTGGGCGAGCCGTCCTACAACTGGCTGCGCCACACCTGGATCACGGCGCTGGAGATCTTCGGCGGCTATGGCATTGCCGTGGTCGTGGGCGTTGCTCTGGCGGTGCTGTTCGTCTGGATACCGGCGCTAAATGCCGCGCTGATGCCGCTGCTGATTACGCTCAACATGGTGCCCAAAGTGGCCATGGCGCCGCTGTTCATCATCTGGTTCAGCTACGGTGTTTTCCCCAATATGCTGATCGCCTTTACCATCTGCTTCTTTCCGATCGTACTAACCACCTATCGGGGACTGGTCGAGGTCGAGCCCGAGTTGCTCGACCTAGTTAAATCACTCAAGGGCAATCGCTGGCAAATATTCACCAAAATCCAGTTGCCCGGCTCGCTGCCTTTCTTGTTCTCGGGCATGAAAGTGGCAGCGGTTCTGGCGGTAGCGGGAGCGGTAGTGGGTGAGTTTATCGCCTCTGACAGTGGCCTTGGCTATTTTCTGTTGGTGCAGCAGAACGCGCTCAACACCTCGGCGATGATGATGGCGCTGTTGCTAATCACGGGGCTTGGCGTGTTGCTCTATGGCACCGTCGCCGCGCTCGAATACGTGTTTGTTACCCGCAAGGGAATCTCCCCATGACCAGTCCAGCTGCAAAGCAGCCCTTCATCCGGCTTGAGGGCGTTAGCAAGACCTATCGATTTGGTGGCAAGGAGTTCTTAGCCGTATCCGACGTCACCATGGATATCGAAGAAGGACAACTCGTGGCGCTCGTGGGGCCATCGGGCTGCGGGAAATCCACTTTGCTCAAGGTGCTGGCGGGCCTTCATAATCATGACAGTGGCACCGTGCAAATCGGCAACGAAGTCTCTCCGTTCACCCCGGGCCGGGACATCGGCATGGTGTTCCAGCAGGCGCTCTTGCTAAAGTGGCGGACTATTCTGGACAACATCTTGTTGCCGGCCGAAATCCTTGGCTTGCCGATGGCGGCCAGCCGAGAACGCGCTCGCGATCTGATCGAGATGGTTGGAATCGCCAACTTCGCCGATGCCTATCCTTCTCAGCTGTCGGGCGGCATGCAGCAACGTGCATCGATCGCTCGTTCACTGGTGCATGACCCCAAGCTCATCCTAATGGATGAACCGTTCGGCGCCCTGGATGCGTTGACCCGTGAACGTATGAACCTCGAACTCATGCGCATCTGGAAAGAAAGCGGCAAGACCATCCTGTTCGTGACCCATGGCATTCAGGAGGCCGTGTTCTTGGGGTCGAAAGTGGCCGTGCTGACCGCTGGTCCCGCGCGGATGGCCGCTCATTTTGATGTCAATCTCCCCGAACCCCGCACGTTGTCGGTCAAAACCAGCGAGCAGTTCGGTCAATACACGAAGCAAATCTACGCCTTGCTCGGCATGGATTAACCAGCCGGGCGCAGTCCAATAGGGAGGACACCATGAACTGCAAACACCTAACGACCTCGATCGCCTTACTTGCCCTAATGACGGCCCCAAGTCTCGGGCAGGAAAAACTGTCACTGATGCTCAACTGGAAGGCAGGCGGTGATCACGCCCCACTCTATTATGCGCTGGAGCAGGGTTGGTACGCCGAAGCCGGCGTCGACCTAGAGATCATCCAGGGGAATGGCTCCGGTGCCGCAGCGACCGCTCTCAGTGTGAACCAGGTCGACATGGCCATTATCGACATGCCGACCGCGCTGCAGTTCCGGGGGGAGGGTAGCGACATTATGGGGGTCTTCGTTGCCTATAACGACTCGGCCAACGGAATTTACTGGAAGAAGAGTTCCGGCATCGACACCGTAGCGGACCTGCCCGGCCGTAAGATTGGCGCCCCCGCGTCAGATGCTGCCCGCCAGTTCTGGGGGCCGATCGCCGAAGCCATGGATCTCGATCCCAGCTCTGTGGAATGGGTGAATATTCAGCCTACCGCCAAGGTGGCAGCGCTGCAGTCTGGCGCCATCGACGCAACCACGCACATGTATAGCGTGCACTTCATTTACGAGAATGTTTTCGGTGACGACTTGGGCTTTGCTCTGCTGCGCGACCACGGTCTCAACCCTTATGGATTGACCTATTTTGTCAACCGCGCCGCCGCCGAGGACAAAACCGACCTCAAGCGCGCCATGGTGCATGTAACGCAAAAGGCCTTTGAGTTCTGCTTGACCACGCCCCAACCGTGTTCCCAAGCGCTCTCCAGTGCTGTCAGCATGAAGGCCGAAGACGCGGCACTCGAACTTGAATATGCGTCCAAGGTGATCCCGGGCCAAGGAAATACCCTGCCGATCGGTGCCTTTGATCCGATTCGAGTCGCATCCGACTATGAGATGGTGGCCGGTGCCTTCGAAATCACCGCATACGATCCGGCCACGGCCTTTACCAACGACTTCATCGACACCGCAATAACCTATCCCGATTAAAGGGCAATGCAATTTGGCAGCGGGCGTTCAATGACGCCCGCTGCCCCAATAGCAGGCAAAATCACTTCATAACCCTGAGTAGCTCAGCTCAAATACGAAATCGCCAACACTTTCACACACAGTTGGGCGCCGCTGGTGCTGATGGTGTTCAGCACCCTGCCCGCGATCAAGGCGGCGGGACGATCCCGCCACCATGGCGCGGCTCAATGACCTGCTCACCAGCACCGACAAGGTGCGGCCCCCGCTCCGCCTGCATGCCGGGATGATCGCGGCGCTTTATCCCTGGCTCGGGCGCCGGCTGCTGATGAAAGCCCCCAAGTTCGGTCCCAAGATGCGCCTGCCGGCAAGCCGCGCCTAGTCGAAAGAAAAGTGAAGCATGGCGTGGACCCTCCGAGGTCCAACCATGCCGACAGCGGGTTACTCCGCTAAGCCCCAAGCGGGGCCTTGGGGTAACCATCCGCCAAGTGGCCGCCAAGGGGCGTCCATTTCCGGGACAAAAGAACAGGAGACGAAAGAAAAGGGGGTTCGTCGGACGGACCGTGCGCAGTTCATTGTCCAGCTTCAGACCATCGAGCCCGAGGTTGACGCAGAAACAGGCCGCCTATCATCACACCCCCGTGCTATCGGCGCGGGGCAACGCCGCAGGCGTCAGCGGCCTACTTCTGGGTCAGGGCCACCGCCAGGCTCCCTTCTCTAACCGCCAGGCTCCCTTCTCTAATTGTGCGCAGCGCAGCGATCGCAGTTTTGGTTTCACAGGCCCAGCACTAGCGGGTCGGAGGCAAAGTCAGCGGCATTTGAGAAGGGATGCGGTGGCCGGACTGACGGGCGACACTCAATCCTGAGAAAGAACAGTTCAGATCCAGATAGGACCAGCCAATCGAGCCATCGAATGTTGTTGCACGACGAGGAGCCGGCTCCACGTGTTGCGATCGCTCGAACCAAAGACGATGCATGGCCCCTTAGCGCCTCGGCCTCCGGTCAGCGCGGTTTGGCCCGATCCGGACGGGCCCAGGGCGGCGTCAGCTTAGCCTCGACCCACGGAATGAGTTGGATCGGCCGTGGCTGAAGGTGGCCTGTGCGCACCTCAATTTTTGCGAGGTCCTCCCGCTGCAACTCGATCATGACCGGGTCGCAATATCTCTCCGTGGTTTCGGAGCGGCCGCGGTGCCCCATCATGTCTTCCCTGAATTCGTGGGAGACACGCTTCTGCTTGAGTTCATTGTTAAAAAAGTGCCGAAACTGGTGCAGCGTAATGCCCAGACGTTTTCGGATTGGGTCGAGCTCATCGTATAGGCGATCGCCCAGCGGGGACCTGCTGGAGGGGCTGTAAAGATCGGGAAAAGCCCGCTCTATGCCCAGTGCCCTGAGCCGCTCGATGTAGTCGAGAAAGCCCAACCTGATGAGTTCGGGATGCAGCGAGAGGTTGCGAACCGACTGAGCGTTCTTGAGCCGGCGGAACTGGTTGAAGCAGACATGGATATAGGGGTGATTGCCGTTACCGACGATAATATCTTCGACATCTAAGCCACAGTATTCCTCTCGTCGCATGCCTTGGTAGTGCGCCAGCATCGGCGCGAAATAGGCGGCTCGATGGAAGACATGCGGTCCCGGCTCGTCCAGCTTTTCAAAGCTCTTGCAGCCAACAAAGACCGGCGCGTGAAAGAAAATCTCCATGGTATCGGATTTGGGGGTGGCGCGTTCGTCACGCGGCCGTACTGGGCTTTTTCCAGTATAGGCGGCGGGGTTGAGTCTGGGGTCGAGGTCCTCGGAGGCTCTGGCTGCCTCAAAAAGTGCCGAGAGGAATCTCATGTGTCGTGACCGCGTGACGATGTTCAGACCAGCAGCAGCCTTGCTCTTGGACAGGGCCCTCACTTCGGCGATAGACTTGCTCCGGTCTCGCCCGCCTCGTCCGAAGGAAGGATAGATGGCCAAAAGGAAGTCGTCAAAGTGCTCGACATGGCTTTGCCGAAGCTCTGAGAACGTCGTAATGCCGTGTTCATCGAGCATCAACTTGGGAAAGATAAAATACGTCCACCGCGCCTGCTTGGCAGTTTTTTCATCCCATTTTTTGCGCTGCTGCTGTTTGATGACCAGTTTCTCAGCCACAGCTGCGATGGATGCGCTCTTGGCTGATAGCATCTCGGCTACGGGCGTGGAGGTGGCAACTAAAGGCACTTCTGCCTGTTTGGACGAAGTTCGAGGTTCGGCGCCTTGCCGAAATGCCTCAATTCGCTCGGGCAAATCGTCCGTGATCTGGCGTAGCACCTCGGCTTGGCGCTCGAGATACTCGTGATCCGTTTCAGCGGACCCCGCACGCGGCCCTCCTCGCCTTATCCAGTCCGCCAGCAATGTCGGCTGCACGTCGTCAAGAATGGAATCGAGCTCGAGGAGGTCCTCGCGCCCTTCATGAGCATAGGGATTGTAGTCCAGGAGATACTTGATCGTGCGTTCGAGCCAGGAAGTCAAAGGTTCCCGACTGTCGGCGCTGTCGGGCAAACCCTGCCCACTGCCAATTTCAGCGACAAACTGGTCGACACCCAGGTCACTGACGCTCAGGTTTTTGGCAGCCTGGAAGGCCAAAGAGGCTGCAGCGAGCAGACGCACCTTAGCCGCCTGCTCCGCATCACCACCAGTCGGCTCGTTATCAAATGATAGGGATGCCGTGATGGACTGGTCGATGAAGGTCTCAAGATCAGGGGGATGCCGCTTGGCTTGCGCCATTGCTCGAGCAACGTCGTCCGCCAGTCCCGGTTGACCCCATTGCCGATCGAGCCCGGTTCGATCTCCCTTACTCAGCTCGGCGGCCAATCCGCGGGTGGCGAGGGCACGCGATGCCAGCCCCTCGGCCAAGTCGAGCAACCCGTCACGCGTGATCTGCGGCCGACCTTTGGCCAGACAGTCATGCAGGTATTTGAGCAGCTGACTTTTGTTCATATGTCCGGTTGACCAAAGCGGGAACAACTCCTCGCTCCTGGCGGTCAGAACAGACGATAGCCTGCGAGCGGTTCGGGGATCCTTAACGGCCAGACTGACCTGCAAAAGGATGCGCCGGGGAGCGGGTGTCCAGCGTCGCCAGTAGTAAACGGCGTCGCGTCGAAAACAGTGGGAAATGGCTGGCAATGCGACATGCTCCGGAGCACGTAACACACCCATGTAATACAGCTGCGACTCGCCGGGCGCCGTTCTCTGGCGAAAGCGAGTTTTATCAATGACTTAGGTAGAAGCTGGCTGGGGCGCCAGGATTCGAACCTGGGAATGCCGATACCAAAAACCGGTGCCTTACCACTTGGCGACGCCCCAACTGGCGCGGTTCGTACACGGTTTGCCAGTGCTTCGCAACATGGTCTCGACGCCGATAAAAACCCGATTGCAGCAGCTTGAACGGCACAGCAAGCAAAGCTATAACGCCGGCATCGCGCGTGACGCAGCGGCCCAGCGCCGGCCAATCAGGCCAAGCTGCCCATATCGCGGATAATGACGGAGTATAGCGCAGCCTGGTAGCGCACCTGCTTCGGGAGCAGGGGGTCGAGTGTTCGAATCACTCTACTCCGACCAATCAGCCCGGCCTCTTGCGAGGTCGGGCTTTTTCACACCGACAGGGTTACCGACAGGGTTGGGCAATTCTTGTCCGTTCGTCAGCATGGCCGCCGGTTCGGCTGGATCCTGACTTTCGACTTCATGCCGCGTCTTGCGAAGCTTTTCGATATTGCCGATAGATTTTCGACTTCGTGGCGTGTAGATTGTTTTTCGATATCTCCGGCCGCTCCGGTTCGTAATTCGATCACCGCGAAAGATCTTCGACATGCAGCTTGATGTCAGCCAGGTCGCCTACTTCCAGGACAAGCCCGTTCCCGCCGGCACCAAACTCGCTGGCTGGGCCGCGCTCGTGCACGCCCTTGGCCTCCAGGCGCCCGTGCGGGAGCCTAGCTGCATATCCGAAAAGCACGTCGGAGGCAGCCGACGCATGGACGGCGTATGGCGCATCTTCGACAAGCGCTACAAAGCTGGCAGCAATCTGACCGACCACCTCACCTTTGCGCTACGACACGAGGTTATCGACTTGCTGGTCCTCAAGCGCGCGCTCGATGCGGTGCCGGCCAGGACCATAGAGGAGTTCGTAAAAGCGACACCGACAGGCGCCGTAACCCGTCGCCTTTGGTTCTTCTACGAACTGCTCACGGGCGGCAGGCTCTATCTCGATGATGCCCAGAACGTCGCCGCCGTCGATGCCCTGGATCCGGAACTCTATTTCACGTCCGAGCCACGGCTATCGCAGCGGCACCGCGTTCGAGACAATCTGCTCGGCACTGCCGGGTTCTGTCCCATCTTCCGCAAGAGCGAGAAGCTGCTCGCCTACATTGATCTCGACCTCGCACAGAAGGCGCAGGACACCATCGTCAAGACCGGTGCCAAGCTCATTGCCCGCGCCGCGAGCTTCATGCTTCTCGCCGACAGCCGTGCCAGCTTCGAGATCGAAGGTGAACGGCCGCCGCACAACCGTATCGAGCGCTGGGGCCGGGCCGTTCTCGAAGCTGGCAAGCGACCGCTCAACCAGACAGAAATCTACCGGCTGCACACCATCCTTATCGGCGACGACCGCTTCACCGAAATCGGCTATCGCACGGCCGGCGTCTTCCTGGGTCAGCGCGACCACACCAACGACCCGATCCCCGAGTTCATCGGCGCGCGCCAGGCCGACGTGCCGGCACTGATGACGGCACTCAATGAATGCAACAACCGGATGCGGCCGACCGACCTCGACGCCGTTCTACAGGCCGCCGCCATCGCCTTTGGCTTCGTCTACATCCACCCGCTCGCCGACGGCAACGGCAGGCTGCATCGCTGCCTGGTCCATCATGTCCTCGCCGAGCGCAAGTTCACGCCACCCGGCATGGTGTTCCCCGTCTCCTCGGTGATGCTCGACCGCATCGACGACTACCGAGACACGCTGCAGGCCCACTCGGCGCCTCTGATGCCGTTCATCGACTGGAGGGTGACCCCCGACCAGAATGTCGAGGTTACCAACGACACCGCCGACCTCTATCGGTATTTCGATTGCACGGCCGAAGCAGAGTTTCTCTATGCCTGTGTCCAGCGCACGGTGGAGCACGACCTTCCACGTGAGATCGACTACCTGAAGCGTCATGACGCCGCCCTGCAGCGCATCATGAACAAGGTCGAGATGCCAGACCGACTCGCCCAGAGCCTTATCATGTTCATCCGCCAGAACAACAATCAGCTCGGGCGTCGCCGACGCGAGAACGAGTTCGAAAAGCTGACAGACGCTGAAGTGACCGCCATCGAGACGATCGTGGCGGAGGAGTTCAAAGGCTACGAGGATGCCGCCCATTGAGCCTCTGGCTCACTGCCGGCGACGTCCCATCCTGGCCGCAGCGTCCCGAAGATGATCGGCATGGTGATGGCCATAGACATCGGTCAACAGCTGAACCGTCATACCGAAATAACCAGACGCATCCCAGATATCCATTCCGTTCTGCATGCCCCAGGTTACGCCGGTGTGGCGAAGGACGTGAGGAACAACGTCACTGCCCAGACCGCTGTCAGTGACCAGTTCACGGAACGCCTTGCCAATGTTCTGCACGGGCCGACCATTGAATTCCACCGCGAAGGTCTGCCCGGCCTTGTGCCAGCGTCTCATGTGGGCGAGCAGAGGCGTCGGCAGCGGGATCGCCGGCTGCCGCTTCTTGGTCACCACCTTGCTGGTCGGCCTACGGATCCATAACCCCCGATCGAGGTCGATATATCCACCGTCCGGCCGCTGCTCGAAACAGGCGCTGAGCACATCCTGCTTGCGGGAGCCGGTGTAGGTCGCCAGCAGGATGAACCGTGCCAGGTGCCGCCGCGTGTGCCACTCGTCACTGCCACCCGACCGGCCATTGACGCTGCGCTTCGAGCGCCAGGCTGTCCAGAGCAGACGCGCGACTTCGGACCTGGTCAACCACCGCTGCCGCGGCTGGGCCTTCGGGGGCAGCCAGACCTTGACGACGCCGTCGAGCGCCTTCTGACCGTTGGCGTGGTTACAAGCGGCGCGCAGCAGCTCCAGATCACGGCTGGCCGACCGAGGCGCGCCGACGAACGCGAAATAGGACTGACAGGTCGATGCGTCGATATCGCTGACATGGCCAGTGAGCGAGGCTACGCGCCCTCCCCTCGCCCTTGACTCGCTGGCAGCGAAGACCGGCCTGCCCCACCACGACGCCAGCCGCGCCAACTTGGACGCAGTCTCACCAGGCCGTGCGTGCCCCGGCACCACGTCCTGTGCGTAGATTGTTGATTGTCGCTTGGAACTGACCCGGGGTTGTCATTGAGAAGTGACCCGC